>CASEOA010000097.1 GCA_949289455.1 uncultured Eubacteriales bacterium | reverse complement strand
TGTAGCAGATCAGGTTCTTTTCCTGGAGTCCATCCAGGATGGCCAGAGCGGAGTGGTGGAACCGGACTCGGAACCATTGGGTCAGCTCGGAGAGGCGGCAAACCCATTCCCCGGGATAGACCGTGTAGGAGATGCCGTCCAACCGACGGTAGGAGGTGCGGAAGTTGGCGTAGGAGCAGAGCACGGTAAAATAAAAAAGACCGGAGCTTCCGCCGGTGCGGATGCTTCGGTCTGCCATCAGGATCCGGATAAAGTCTCGATAGATGCGGCAGCGTGGGTAGTCCACCAGCTGCTGGAGTTCCAGTTGATAGTTCACGATGTAACCTCCTAATAAATCAACGTGAAAATGGATACTGGGCATCCAGTTTGTAGAGAGCTGCATAAAAATTCAAATTGGATATGATTTGCCACGGAAGATCTGAATCACCCAAATGCAGTAAAATGGCATAGAAAATAAGCAAGCCAGACAAGTGTCTGTCTGGCTTGCTGAGCATATAAAACGGTTGTGTTGGATCCATTTCTTACCATAATTTGCGCACCAATTCCGCACCAATTCCGCACCAATTTGCCGTGCGGATACATGTTTTTACATGGAGATGCGTGTCATGAGATACTTAAAAAATGCTGTATTTTCAATGGTTTGCGGGGATTTATAAATTTATGTGGAATTATGAAAAAAGGCTAATATATAGCGATACCTAATTTCATTGATCTCTACATCTCCTTTATCGGCAAAGCCCGGTAGCCCGGGCTGTGCGGTCCGTTCCGTGATATCCGCTGGAAGTGTGTCTAGTGTACCACAACGCGGCGGTTTTCTCAAGGCCAACCGGGCGTTCGGCCTGCCTGCTTGCATTTACATGAGGATTCCGGTAGAATGAAAAAAGAATGGAGAGAGGAGGCCGGTTCCATGGAGCAGACGGGGGTCAGACTGGCGGGGCGGGACAGGCTGCCCTATCTGGACATTCTGCGGGCCGGAGCCACCTATCTGGTGGTGCTGCTCCACTGCATCATGCCCTATATCGCAAGCCCCGCCCTGTTTGGGCACAAAAGCTGGTGGCTGTGCAACGTCCTCAGCGCCGTTGTCCGCATGGGGGTGCCCCTGTTTTTCATGCTCAGCGGCTATCTGCTCCTCAGCGACCCCAGATCCCTCCAGATCAAAGCCTTTTACAAAAAGCGGCTTTCCAAGTTGCTGCTCCCATTTCTGGTGTGGGATACGGCCTACTATCTGTTCAGCAGCGTGGTGGGCGGAAGGCCCCTGTCCCTGCTGGCCTTCCTCCAGGAGCTGCTCAACCAGGGCAGCTATTATCACCTGTGGTTCCTTTATCAGCTGGCCGGTATTTATCTGCTGACGCCCTTTCTCAAGCGGATTGTGGATGGCTGTACCCCAAAGCAGCTCTTTTTGCTGGTGGCCGTCATCCTGACGCCGGTGACCTTTTTCCGGCTGTTCAATCTGGCGGCCCAGCCTTATCTCCAGATCCAGATCTGGGATGTGCTGGTGGAGGGCTATGTGGGCTATTTTCTGCTGGGCTACCTGCTGGGCAGCGTTTCCTGGGGCCCCCGGGCCAGGAGGTGGATTTACCTGGGAGGCGCCGCAGGGCTGGTGCTGGGGGTGGTGGGGAATTACCTCTGCTCCTCGCCGGAGGATATGGTGCTGTATTTCAACGCGGGCTACGCCATCAACCACTACCTTACCAGCGCCGCGGCCTTTGTGCTGGTGAAATACCTGCCCCGGACGTTTCAGCAAAAGCTGGGGCGGCTGGCCGCCCCGGTTTCCCGGATGTCCCTGGGGATTTACTTCATCCATCCTATGGTCCTTGCGGCGGCGGGCTGGCTGGTGGAGACCGCCTCTCCCGCCCTCAATGTGCTGGTGTGGTTCCTGCTGTGCGCCGTGGGCGCCACCGTGGCCGTCTGGGTGATCGAGCGCATCCCGTGGCTGAACAAAATATTGCTGTAGGAAAGTACAGAGTATCCTTGTCAATGACGCCGGAGTGTAAAATTCTTTTACACTCCGGCGCTTTGTGTCTATACAGATTCAAAAGAGTGCTAATTGCTGAAATTGGAGGCGCGGCTATAATATAGGGCAGAAAGGGGGACAGGTGCATGGCACATGAAATATTATCGGTCAAACTGTGCGAGCTGGAGAACCAGCTTGCCCGCCTGAGCAGCCGCATCCAGCTCAGCGAGGTAGCCGGCCATGATGAGCTCCGGCAGGAGATCAGAGCCCTCTCCAAAGAGTGCGCGGAGACAGAGCTGACCCTGCGAAGAAAATTACAGCTGTCCAGAGCGGGAATTGTGGCAATACTGGCAAGTACCTACGGGGAAATGGAGCAGATGATCCAAAGGGCGAAATCCAGGCTGAAGGAACAGGCGGCTGTGCGGGACGACGCAGACTTTGAGGCGGAGGAAAAGCTCCTCCTGGCGGAGTACGCCCTGGATTTTGCGGTGCAGGCAGCCAACCGGGCCCTGCTGCTGTCCATGGAAGCCATTGACGCCCAGCTGACCGGCCTGGAGACAGAAAGGAGACCGTCATGAAAGAAGTGAAGTCGCCCAAGCGGCCGTTGATCTATTACTACTGTGTGGTTCTGCTGATAATCCTGCTGTTCAATCTGCTGGTCACGCCCCTGCTCACCCGGAGCCAGGTGGTGGAGGTGAACTACGGCGCCTTCATGGACATGATCGACGAAGAAAACATCGGCGTGGTGCAGGTGGAGGACGACCAGATCCTGTTCACGGATAAGAGCGGGAACACCGTTTACAAGACCGGCCCCATGGAGGACCCCACCCTGACGGAGCGGCTCCATGACGCCGGCGCGGAGTTTTCGCGGGTGATCGAGGAGCCGGTGTCCCCGCTGTGGTCCTTCCTGCTGACCTTTGTGGTGCCCATCCTGATTTTCGCCGCCCTGGGCCAGTACATGAGCAAAAAGCTGATGGAGCAGGCAGGCGGCGGAAAAAACTCCATGGCCTTCGGCATGGGGAAGAGCAACGCCAAGGTCTATGTCCAGTCCACCAAGGGGATCAAGTTTACCGATGTGGCAGGCGAGGACGAGGCCAAGGAGAGTCTGGCGGAGATCGTGGACTACCTCCACAACCCCCAGAAGTACAGCGAGGCCGGGGCCTCCATGCCCAAGGGCGTGCTGCTGGTGGGCCCTCCGGGCACCGGCAAGACCATGCTGGCCAAGGCCGTGGCCGGGGAGGCCAACGTGCCCTTCTTCTCCATGTCCGGCTCGGAGTTTGTGGAGATGTTCGTGGGCATGGGCGCCTCCAAGGTGCGGGACCTGTTCCGGCAGGCCAAGGAGAAGGCGCCCTGCATCGTGTTTATCGACGAGATTGACGCCATCGGCCAGAAGCGGAACTCCGGCAGCGGCTACGGCGGCAACGACGAGCGGGAGCAGACGCTCAACCAGCTGCTCACCGAGATGGACGGCTTTGAGGGCAATACCGGCGTCATTATCCTGGCGGCCACCAACCGGCCCGAGTCCCTGGACCCCGCCCTGACCCGCCCCGGCCGGTTTGACCGGCGGGTGCCGGTGGAGCTGCCCGACCTGGCGGGCCGGGAGGCCATTTTGAAGGTCCACGCCAAGAAGATCAAGACGGCGGAGGACGTGGACTTCCGCACCATCGCCCGGATGGCGGCGGGGGCCTCCGGCGCGGAGCTGGCCAACATCATCAACGAGGCCGCCCTCCGGGCGGTCCGCAACGGCCGCGTCATCGTCAACGAGTCCGACCTGGAGGAGAGCATCGAGGTGGTCATTGCCGGCTACCAGAAGAAAAACGCCGTCCTCTCCGACCGCGAGAAGCAGGTGGTCTCTTACCACGAGATCGGCCACGCCCTGGTGGCCGCCAAGCAGACCGGTTCCGCCCCGGTGCAGAAAATCACCATCATCCCCCGCACCTCCGGGGCCCTGGGCTACACCATGCAGGTGGAAACCGGGGACAAATACCTGATGACCAAGGAGGAGATCGAGAACAAGATCGCCACCTACACCGGCGGCCGGGCCGCCGAGGAAATTGTCTTTGGCTCCTATACCACCGGGGCCTCCAACGACATCGAGCAGGCCACCAAGCTGGCCCGGGCCATGATTACCCGGTATGGCATGAGCGAGGACTTTGACATGGTGGCCATGGAGACGGTGAACAACCAGTACCTGGGCGGCGATACCTCTCTGGTCTGCTCCCCCGAGACCCAGCGGGAGATCGACCGGAAAGTGGTGGAAGTGGTGAAACGGCAGCACCAGAAAGCCAGAAAGATCCTGGAGGACAACCGGGAGAAGCTGGACCAGCTGGCCAAATTCCTCTATGAACAGGAGACCATTACCGGCGAGGAGTTTATGGACATCCTGACGGGAGGCGAGACAGCATGAGGAGACGCTCGGGATTTGGCTGGCTGGAGCTGGCCATCGGCATCATTTTGATGATATTGGGCATCCTGGCCTTAGTGCGGCCCGATCTGGCCCTCACCGGCCTGGTGTTTGCCTATGGCGTGGCCGCTGTGGTCATGGGGATCGCGGATATCATCCTGTATATCGAAGTGGAGCGGTACACGGGCTTTGGTCCCATCCTGTCCCTGATTGCCGGGATTTTAAGCGTCATGTCCGGCCTCATGCTGGTGCTCTATCCCAGGACGGGGGTTCTGGTGCTGACGGTGCTGTTCCCCATCTGGTTCATCGCCCACTGTGTCTCCCGCCTTGCCCAGCTGGGCCATGTCCGCTGTGTGGCGGGCAGCGGTATCTACTATTTTGCGCTGAGTTTGAACATCGTCGGCCTGATCCTGGGTTTTTTGATGTGTATGAGGCCGTTCTTTACCCTGGTCACCCTGCGGTGGTTCGCCAGCTTCTATCTCATCCTGCTGGGCATTGACGCGGTGGTGATGGCGGTGAGCCGCATGGGGACCCGGCGCTTCTGACAGGGGAGCAACAACAGAAAGGCAGTTGTGTATGGAACCGATTTATCTTCTGACCACCCTGGATCAAAACTACCTGCCCCAGCTCCAGGTGGCGCTCACCTCTCTGTGGGTAAACCACCCTCAGGACAGCTTTGCCCTGGCCCTGCTCCACAGCGGCATCCCGGAGGAGGCCCTGGACGGGGTGCGCCGGCAGTGTGAGGCGTACCAGTATGAGTTTATGCCCGTCCGGGTGGACGACGGGCTGTTCCAGGGGGCGCCCGTCACCCGACAGTACCCCAAGGAGATGTACTACCGGCTGCTGGCCCCCCATCTGCTGCCCCGGGAGCTCCGGCGGGTCCTCTATTTGGACCCGGATGTGCTCATCATCAATTCCATCCGGCCTCTGTGGGAGACGGATCTGAAGGGCAACCTCTTCGCCGCCGCCGCCCACACCGGCAGGACGGAGCTGGCCAGCGGCGTCAACCAGCTGCGGCTGGGGACGGAGCAGGCCTACTACAACTCCGGCGTGCTGCTGATGGACCTGGAGGCCGGGCGGCGGGAGATCGTACCCCAGGACATTTTCCGGTATGTGGAGCAGCACCGCAAGGAGCTGATCCTGCCGGACCAGGACGTACTCAACGCCCTGTACGGCAGTCGAATCCTTCCGCTGGAGGACGCCCTGTGGAACTACGACGCCCGCAATTACAGCAGCTACCTGGTACGCAGCGGGGGCCGCTGCAATCTGCGGTGGGTGATGGAGCACACGGCCATCCTCCATTTCTGCGGCAAGGAAAAGCCCTGGAAACCCAAGTATATCCGTCGCTTCGGCATCCTGTACCAGCACTATGCCCAGCTGACCCGCCGGGCCTGGGGCATTCCAATCTGAGCCGCCGCCCCTCTGCTGCCAACAAAAAAGAGTCTGCCGCAGGGCAGACTCTTTTTTTGCCCCGCCGCCGTAGGGAACCGGCGGCGGGCGTGGTGCTGTATGGGGGTCACGGCGCCTCCTCCCGGGGCAGGGAGGAGTTGCAGAAGGCATTTTTCAGCAGCTGGATACTGGCGGTCATCAGCTGGTCTCCCTGGGGAAAGACCTCCGCGGCCAGGCCGGTGTGGCTGGCGTTGAGCAGGCCGTTGAGAAAGACCAGCAGGCAGAAGGCGGCCATGTCGCTTGGGATCTGGAGGCGGTGGCCTTTCTGCTCCAGACAGTCGTCCAGCAGCTGCCGGGTGAGGTGGAGCACTTCCAGCCCGGCTTCAAACTTGGCCCGGGCGGTTTGCTCCAAAGAGGTGCCGGCGTAGTGGTTTTGGAGCGGGGCCTTTTTCTGGACCATGGTCTGGAAAAAGGCGGGGTGGGTACGGGCAAAGTCCGCGTAGGCCTGGAAAAAGGCGTCCAGCCGTGCGTCCGGGTCGGTGTAGGCAGCCACGGCCTGACGCAGACTGTCCAGCAGCAGCCGGTAGCCCTCAATGATTACCGACAGATATACCTCGTCCTTGTTGACAAAATAGAGGTAGATCTTGGTGGCAGAGGCGCCGATCTGCTGTCCCAGTCTGCGCATGGTCAGGCCCTGGTAGCCATCGGCGGCCAGGATCTCCAGGGCGGCATCCAGAATGCGGGCTCGTTCCGCAGCCTTCTCGGCAGGTGTCTTTTCCTTCGGAGGCATAATAACACCTTCTTTGCTGTCATTTTCCCTGCTTGTATTGTACCAAAAGGCAAAAATAGAATCAATAGTTTACCTCAATTCCCGCGGGAATATTTCGGAGAAAGGTATGGATATCCCGGGTAAAATGTGATAAGCTGTAACCCGATACCGCTGGAGAAAAAGGGGGCCTATTGTGAAGCTGGACTATAACAAGCTGCTGGAGCTGGTCAGCGAAATGGGGTTCCGCCTGATGTTCAGCGGGGCCGAGATCTACCGGGTGGAGGAATCGGTGAGCCGCCTGCTCAAGGCCTACGGGGCCGAGCGGGGAGAGGTGTTCGCCATCCCCAACTGCATCATCGTCAGCCTCACCTCCCCTCAGGGGGAGCCCATGACCCAGATCCGCCGGATGCCCAGCCACGGCACCGATATCTACCTGCTGGAGAAATACAACGACCTGTGCCGCCGCATGTGCCGGGAGACGCCCCCCTTTGACCAGGCCATCGCCCAGATGGACGAGATCGGCCGCACCCACAAGGTCTATCCCCTGTGGGCCCAGCTGCTGGCCCACTTCCTGGGCTGCGGCATGTTTTCCCTGTTTTACGGCGGCTCGGTGTGGGACGGTATCTGCGGCGGGCTGTGTGGGGTGGTCATCGGGCTGTGCCTGGCGGTTACCTCCGTGCTGGGGGCCAACCTGTTTTTCAAGACCATTGCGGCCGGGGCTGTGTCCGCCCTGGTGGCCATGCTGCTCACCGCCGCCGGGCTGGGGCAGAATACCCAGGCCATCATCATCGGCGCCCTGATGGCCCTGGTGCCCGGCATCGCCTTCACCAACGCCATGCGGGACATTATGGCCGGGGACATGGTGGCCGGCATCAGCAAGGCCGCCGAGGCCCTGCTCATCGGGGCGGCCATCGCCATGGGCACCGCCCTTCCCCTGGGTGTGGCCCGTATGCTGATGGGAGGGTGAGATGGATCAGTTGACCTATTATCTGCCCTGTTTTTATGCCTTTCTGGCGTGCATCGGCTTTTCCGTGCTGTTCAACATCCACGGCATCGGTATGCTCATCTGCGCCGGCGGCGGGTTTCTGGGGTGGCTGGTCTACCTGCTCACCGCCCCGCTGGTTCACAGCGACATCATCCAGTCCCTGTTTGCCGCCCTGGCCATCTCCGCCTGGTCGGAGATTATGGCCCGGCTGCGGAAGTGCCCTGTCACCAGCTACCTGCTGGTGGCCCTCTTCCCTCTGGTGCCCGGCGGCGGCATCTACTATACCATGGAGCACGCTATGAGCGGGGACTCCGCCCTCTTCCTGGACTCCCTGCTCCACACCCTGGGGCTGGCGGGGGCCCTGGCGGTGGGAGTGCTGCTGGTGTCCTCTCTGGCCCGGCTGATGACCAACTATCAAAACCGGCGCCGCCACAGCCTACCGGGAGGAAAACACCCATGAAACACTACGATTTTGTACTCTTCGACGCAGACAACACCCTCTTCGACTTTGACCGGGCGGAGCACGCCGCCCTGGCCCTGGCACTGGAGGAGTTCTCCATCCCTCCCACCCCTCAGACCGAGGCCCTCTACCTGTCCATCAATGGCGAACTGTGGGCCAGGCTGGGCAGGGGAGAGGTGGCCCAGGAGTGGCTTGTGGTGGAGCGGTTTGCCGCCCTCTGCCGGGCCCTGGGGGTGGAGGCCGACCCCGCCGCCCTCAACCGCCGCTATCTGGAGCGGCTGGGGGAGCAGGCTTTCCTGCTGCCCGGCGCCCTGGAGACCTGTACCGCCCTGGCCTCCCGCAGCACCCTGGCCATCATCACCAACGGCATGGCGGTGGCCCAGCGGGGCCGGCTGGCCCGATCCCCTCTGTCGGGGGTGATAGACCGGATCTTTATCTCCCAGGAGCTGGGGGCTACCAAGCCCAGCCCCGCCTTTTTCCGGCCGGTGTTCTCCGCCCTGGGCATCACCGACCCCGCCCGGGTGCTGGTGGTGGGGGACAATCTTTCCACCGACATCGGCGGCGGAGCCGCCATGGGGACTGACACCGCCTGGTACAACCCGGCGGGCCTGCCCCTGACCGGGGATGTGGTTCCCACCTGGCAGGTGGCCCGGCTGGAGGAACTCATCCCCCGGGATTGATCCTATTTTTCCACAGAGGTGATTTTTTGTCACGCTCCCTGTACGATCAGGTCACCGACCGGCCCCAAGGGCCCCGGTGGCGGTTTCCCCTCATCCTGGCGGCGGTGGTGATCTGCCTGGGGGTGCTGGTGATCCCCTCCCTGGGCCAGAGCCCCTCGGAGACCGGGCCCGCCGGGACGGCGGCCCTGCCTGTGGCCACGCCGTCCGCCACTCCATCTCCCTCTCCCGTGCCCACACCCACCCCTATCCCTACCCCTACCCCCACGCCCGCCCTGGACTGCACTCAGCCGGTGCCCCGGTCGGAGCCGGTGGACATGAGCTACTTTGCAGACGCCCTGTTCATCGGGGACTCCCGCACCGACGGGCTGATGCTGTACAGTGGGGTGAAGGGGGCCTCCTTCTACTCCGGCACCGGCCTGACGGTGTTCGGCGTGGATCAGCCTGGGCTGGTGACGGTAGACGGGGAGGACTGCTCGGTGATGGAGGCCCTGGAACGGGGCCCTCAGTTCGGCAAGATCTACATATGCTTTGGGATGAATGAGCTGGGGTATTACAACGAGGAGAACTATCTATCCGCCTTCCGCGCCTTTCTGGCGCGGGTGAAGGCCCTCCAGCCCGACGCGGTGCTCTATTTGCAGACCGTGGGCCCGGTCAATGAAACAATGTGCGCCCAGCGGGGGCAGGCCAGGTGGGTGACCAACAGCCGGGTGGCCTATTTCAACGGCCTGTTCGCCCGGCTGGCGGCGGAGTGCCGGGTGGCCCTGGTGGATGTGTACGGGGCCCTGGCGGAGCCTGACGGCGGCGTGCCCCCCGAGGCCACCGCCGACGGCATCCACTACACCAAGCCCTGGTACCAGCGCTGGCTGACTTATTTGATGGAGCATACCGTGGCCCCCCAGGCCTACCGGTTGGCTCAGATTTGAAAGGAGATCCTGTTATCATGAAAAAGCTGTTTGCCCGTCTGCTGCCCGGCGTGCTCGCCCTGGGCCTGCTGCTCTCCGCCTGCGGAGGCGGCGGTTCCGCCGCCAAGAGCTACGACCCCAAGACCACCGCCCAGGCCTTGCTGGACTCCGGCGCCTTCTCCGACGCTCTGGATACCCTGGACGCCGACGTGGCCGCCGATATGTACGGCATTGACGGGGAGACCGTCACCGACTGCGTGGTGTACGCCTCCCTGTCCATGGGGGCGGAGGAGATCGCCGTGTTCACCCTCACCGACGAGGCCGCCGCCCAGGCCGCCAAGACCGCCCTGGAGAAGCGGGTGGACGACCAGATCACCGCCCTGAAGAGCTACATGCCCGACGAAGTGGGCAAGCTGGAGCACGCCATTGTGGAGCAGTCCGGCAATACCGCCCTGCTGGTGGTGGCCGCCGACGCGGACAAGGCCCAGAGTACGCTGGACGGCCTGAACTAAGTCAAAAAACGCCGGGCGCAGCCCGGCGTTTTTTGCGCAGGCAGGTTCCAAAAATTTTTTTGCAGGCCGTAAACTTTTTCCCCAGGCCCGCCGTCTAACAGATACAAGCCCGCCGGACGGGTTAAGATAGATAGATTGAGGTGTTACCAAGTGTCTGCATCCAAGTATCCCAAGCGCGCCGACCGGTCGCAAAGAGGCCCCGGCCTCACCCTGGGGCTGTTGCTGGCAGCAGCGGCAGTCTGCCTCTGCCTGCTGCTCATCCCTTCCCTGGGGAAGGGCGCCCCAGCCGCCGCAAACACCCCCGGCCCGGCCGCCCGGGCCTCTCAATCCCCCCAGGTCGCCGCCGAGACCACTCCCGCCGCCGAAACCACCCCCGCGGCTGTTGAGACCACCCAGGCCGCCGCCGAGACCCCCCAGGCCACCCCGGAGGCCACCCCCGCCGCCACCCCTGCGGTTGCGGCCTTTGACTTCAGCAAGCCGGTGCCCCAGTCGGAGCCGGTGGAGATGGACTACTTCTCCGACGCCCTGTTCATCGGGGACTCCCGCACCGACGGCCTGAAGATCTACTCCACCATCAAGGGAGCCACATTCTATTGCTACAAGGGCCTGAATATTTTTGACATGAGCAAACGGAAGGTGGTGGAGATGAACGGCACCACCTACACCGTCACCGAGGCCCTGGCCAAGGGCCCCCAGTACAAGAAAATCTACATCTCCCTGGGGATCAACGAGCTGGGCTACCCCGGCACCGACAGCTTCCGCAACGCCTTCAAGACCTTCCTGGAGCAGGTGAAGGCGGCCCAGCCCAACGCCGTGATCTACCTGCAGAACCTGGTGCCGGTGAACCCCACCATCTGCGCACAGAAAAAGCAGCCCTCCTATGTGAACAACCAGCGGGTGGCCGATTTCAACGGGGTATTCCCCCAGCTGGCCCAGGAGTGCCAGGTGGCCCTGCTGGACATGAAAACCGCCCTCAGCGACGCAAACGGCATTCTGCCGGCGGAGGCCACGGTGGACGGCGTCCACTATACCCGGGCCTGGTACCAGAAGTGGCAGGAGTACCTGATGTGCCACGTGGTGACGCCGGAGGCCTACTTCGCCGCCCGGAGCGGAACATAGGACAGGCAGGAAAAGGAGCGGTTTCCAGCCGTGGAATACAGTATCCGACAGCAGCTGAGCCAGTATATTGTGGAGCACCAGGAGGAATTTTACCGCCTGGCATACAGCTACGTCAAAAACCGGGACGCCGCCCTGGACGTGGTCCAGGAGAGCATCGTCAAGGCCCTCAGCCGGTCGGATACCATTCGGCAGCCCGACTACCTGAAAACCTGGTTTTACCGCATCCTGCTCAATGAGAGCATGAACCACTACCGCCAGGGCAGGCGGCTGGTGCCGCTGGACACCCTGCCCGACACCCCCGCCCCGGCGGGGGACCATGCCGGCCGGCTGGACCTGTATGCCGCCATCGACCGCCTCTCCCCTCAGGAGCAGGCCATCATCCGCCTGCGGTTTTTTGAGGATATGAAGCTGGAGGAGGTGGCCCAGGTCACCGGCACAAATCTGAACACCGTGAAGTCCCGGTTGTACAAAAGCCTGCGCAAGCTGCGGGAGCTCACGGGGGAGGAGGTATCAACATGAAGGACCCTTGGCAGCAGGCCAAAGCGCGCTACCAGGCGGAGGAGTGCCCGCCGGAGCTGGAGTTCGCCGTGGCCTCCGCCCTGCGGGCGGGGGAGCGGAAGCGGAAGCAGCGCAGGCTCATCCGCCGCAGCCTGTCCGCTGTGTTCAGTACCTGCGCCTGCTTTATGCTGCTGGTCAATGTGAGCCCCAACTTTGCCCGGGCGGTGTCCCAGGTGCCGGTGCTGGCCGATCTGGCCCGGGTGGTCACCGTGGCCGAGTACAAGGTGGAGGACCGGGATCACCTCATCGACGTGCGCCTGCCCGCCCTGGAGCTGAAGGGGGCCACCGACCTGGAGCAGCGCATCAATACCGAGATCTCCACCCGCATCGACCAGGTGCTCCAGGAGGCGGAGGACCGGGCCCGGGAGACCAAGCAGGCCTATGTGGAGACCGGCGGAAACCCGGATGACTTTATGCCCATCGCCATCACTGTGGACTACGAGATCAAGTGCCAGAACCACCAGTATCTCTCCTTTGTCCTCACCAAGACCGAGACCCTGGCCTCCGCCTATACCGAGTATTACACCTACAACATTGATCTCCAGGCGGGGAAGGAGATTACGCTTCGTGATCTTTTTGGATCGGATTACAAGTCGATCATCAATACCGCCGTTTCGGAGGAGATTGCCCGCCGGAGCCAGGAGTCCGACATGATCTACTTTGCCCCGGAGCAGGGGGGCTTCCAGACCATCGCCGACGACCAGCGGTTTTACCTGGATCGGGACGGCACCCCGGTCATTGTCTTTGAGAAGTACGAGATTGCCCCGGGCTATATGGGGGAGCAGGAGTTCCCGGTTCCCTTGCCCGGCGGTACCCAATAGCGCCCATCTGTCCCCCGGCCGCCTGCCTGTGTGCAGGCGGCCGGGGGATTTTGTGCCCTTTTGCAGCAATTTTCCCAAAAGCCGCCGGCGGACCGCTTTCTCTATTGCCGCTGGGGCTGCCGGCGTGCTATAGTTAAAGAAGAGACAAATCCGGCGCGCCGCCCTGTCGGGCGGCCCCGCGGGGCAGGATGGAGCCGCTCCATCCGCGGGAGCCGGGCATATTGACACAAGCCGCCTATGGCGGCGGAACGGGGGATTTCTATGGGGAAGGTATTTCGCTGTTTTGTAGAGAAAAAGCCGGGCTTTGACGTGGAGGCCGGCCACCTGCTCTCCGAGCTCACCGGCACCTTGGGGGTGTCCGGGCTTTCCGGGGTGCGGGTGATCCGCCGGTACGACGTGGAGGGCCTGGAGCAGGCGGGCTATGAGGCCGCCCGCACCACCATCCTGTCCGAGCCCCAGGTGGACAACCTGTGGGACGAGGCCATGCCCGCCCCAGAGGGGGAGCAGATCACTCTGGCGGTGGAGGCCCTGCCCGGCCAGTATGACCAGCGGGCGGACTCCTGCGCCCAGTGCATCCAGATGCTCACCGGCGGCGAGCGGCCCATAGTGCGGGCGGCCACGGTATATGTGCTGTCCGGCAAGCTGTCCGACGGGGATATCGCCAAGGTGAAGGGCTACCTCATCAACCCGGTGGAGAGCCGGGAGGCCGCCCTGGACAAGCCGGAAACCCTCCGCCAGCAGTACCCCGAGCCCGGGGCGGTGCCGGTGCTGGAGGGCTTCACCGCCCTGGACCAGAAGGGGCTGGAGGAGCTGCTGGAGCGGTACGGCCTGGCCATGGATCTGGCCGACCTCACCTTCCTCCAGGCCTACTTCCGGGACGAGGAGGGCCGGGACCCCACCCTCACCGAGGTGCGGGTGGTGGACACCTACTGGTCCGACCACTGCCGCCACACCACCTTCTCCACCCACCTGGAGGGGGTGGATATCACCGATCCCCAGGTGAAGGCGGCCTATGACCGCTATCTGGCCGCCCGGGTGGAGGTCTACGGGGAGGAGAAGGCCGCCAAGCGGCCCCAGACCCTGATGGATGTGGCCACCATCGGCGCCAAGGTGCTGAAAAAGCGGGGCCTGCTCCCCGAGCTGGACCAGAGCGAGGAGATCAACGCCTGCTCCATCCACGTCCCCGCCATGGTGGATGGCAGGGAGCAGGACTGGCTGCTCATGTTCAAGAACGAGACCCACAACCACCCCACCGAGATTGAGCCCTTCGGCGGCGCCGCCACCTGCATCGGCGGCTGCATCCGGGACCCTCTCTCCGGCCGGGTGTATGTCCACCAGGCCATGCGGCTCACCGGCTGCGGCGACCCCCGGGTGCCGGTGGACCAGACCCTGGAGGGCAAGCTGCCCCAGCGGAAGATTGCCCAGACTGCCGCCGCTGGCTACTCCTCCTACGGCAACCAGATCGGCCTGGCCACCGGCCATGTGGCCGAGCTCTACCATGAGGGCTATATCGCCAAGCACCTGGAGTGCGGCGCGGTGGTGGGGGCCGCCCCCGCCGACCATGTGCGCCGGGAGGCGCCCGCCCCCGGGGACGTGGTCATCCTGCTGGGCGGCCGCACCGGCCGGGACGGCATCGGCGGGGCCACCGGCTCCTCCAAGAGCCACAACCTGAAGAGCCTGGACACCATGGCCTCCGAGGTGCAGAAGGGCAACGCCCCCGAGGAGCGCAAGCTCCAGCGGCTCTTCCGCAACCCCAGCGTGACCCGGCTCATCAAGCGGTGCAACGACTTCGGCGCCGGCGGCGTCTCCGTTGCCATCGGTGAGCTGGCCGACGGTCTGTCCATCGACCTGGACGCCGTGCGTAAGAAATACGACGGCCTGGACGGCACCGAGATCGCCATCTCCGAGTCCCAGGAGCGGATGGCGGTGGTGGTGGCCCCGGAGGACGCCCAGACCCTGATGAACTTTGCCGCCATGGAAAACCTGGAGGCCTATCAGGTGGCCACCGTCACCGAAAGCCCCCGGATGGTCATGACCTGGAAAGGCCAGACCGTGGCAAACCTGTCCCGGGCCTTCCTCAACACCAACGGCGCGGTGAAGTACGCCCAGGTCCAGGTGGACCAGGCCGCTCAGGCCAAGGGAGACAAGAAGTTCCGCACCCTGCGGGAGATGGCTGCCAGCCTGAAATCCGCCTCCCGCCGGGGCCTCACCGAGCGGTTCGACGGCTCCATCGGCGCGGGCAGCGTGCTCATGCCCTTCGGCGGCAAAACCCAGCGCACCCCCGCCCAGGCCATGGCGGCCCTCTTCCCGGTGGAGCCCAACCAGGAGACCGATCAGGCCAGCGTCATGGCCTGGGGCTGCGACCCCGACCAGCTCTCCGCCAATCCCTATGCCGGGGCCCGCAGCGCGGTGTACACCTCGGTGGCCAAGCTGGTGGCGGCGGGCGGCGACTACCGGAAGGCCTACCTGACCCTCCAGGAGTTCTTTGAGAAGCTGCGCGCCGAGCCCCAGCGGTGGGGCAAGCCCTTTGCCGCCCTGCTGGGGGCTCTGGACGCCCAACTGGAGCTGGGGGCCGCCGCCATCGGCGGCAAGGATTCCATGTCCGGCTCCTTCCTGGATCTGGACGTGCCCCCCACCCTCATCTCCTTCGCCATTGCCCCGGTGAAGGCGGGGGAGGTGCTCTCCCCTGAGTTCAAGTCCGCCGGCAAGCCGGTGTACCTCTTCACGTCCCCCGACAGCAAGAGCGCCTGGGAGACCTTCCAGGCCCTCCATGCCCAGGGCAAGGTGGAGGCGGCCTGGGCGGTGGAGAACGGCCTGGGTGAGGCCGTCATGAATATGTCCTTCGGCAACGGTGTGGGCTTTGCCGGCGCGGACACCGACCTGGACTGGGATACCCCCATGCCCGGCGCCATTGTGGCCCAGCTCACCGGGGAGTGGGACGGCGGCGTGCTCATTGGCCACACCACCGACGAGGCGGTTATCACTGTCAACGGCGACTCCGCCCCCATTGACGAGCTGCTGTCCCTCAACGAGAGCGTGCTGGAGAAGGTCTACCCCACCCGGGCGGGCAAGCCGGCCCCTGTGGAGCCCATCTCCTGGGAGAAGCGGTCCCCCGCCGTGTGCAAGAGCAAGGTGGCCCGGCCCCGGGTGGTCATCCCCGTGTTCCCCGGCACCAACTGCGAGTACGACTCGGTGAAGGCCTGCCTGCGGGCGGGGATGGACGCCGAGACGGTGGTCATCCGCAACCTGACCGCCGACGACCTGCTCCAGTCCACCGCGGCCCTGGAGGGGGCCATCCGGAAGGCCCAGATCGTATTCCTTCCCGGCGGCTTCTCCGGCGGCGACGAGCCCGACGGCTCCGCCAAGTTCATCTGCTCCTTCTTCCGCAATCCCGCCATCACCGACGCGGTCCACGACCTGCTGAAGAACCGGGACGGCCTGATGCTGGGCATCTGCAACGGCTTCCAGGCCCTGGTCAAGCTGGGCCTGGTGCCCTACGGGGAGATCCGGGACATGGACGGAAACTGCCCCACCCTGACCTACAACCTCATCGGCCGCCATCAGAGCCGGTACGTTACCACCCGGGTGGCCAGCGTCAACTCCCCCTGGATGCTCAAGTCCAACGTGGGCGACCTCCACGCCATCCCCATCTCCCACGGCGAGGGCCGGTTTGTGGCCCCCCGGGACGTGCTGTCCGCCCTTATCGCCAATGGACAGGTGGCCACCCAGTATGTGGACGCCGCCGGCATGCCCTCCATGGATATTGATGTGAACCCCAACGGCTCCGCGCTGGCCATCGAGGGCATCTTCTCCCCCGACGGCCGGGTGTTCGGCAAGATGGGCCACTCTGAGCGCTATGGCGCCTTTGTGGGCAAAAATATCCCGGGTGACAAGCATCAGCCTCTGCTGGAAAGCGGCGCGGAATACTTTAAATAAGAGACAAATAGATCGCCAGGGCAAACCGTGTACATGGTTCGCCCTGGCGATTTTTGACGTACTCTGTTGCATATATTTTCGGAAATTAACGCAAGTAAATGTAAGTTACAGGGAAGATATGGTATAATAGGAAAAATGTCTACGGGTACCCAATGCTGTGGGCAATCAACTGGGCCCCATGGCAGCCATGGGGGCCATGGGGGGATAGACGTGCAGGCAAGGGAATTGTTTCGGGAGGTTTTTGGGCTGACCGATCAGGAAATCCTCCGGCGGCTGGAGGAGGCCGCGGAAGTGGTGAGCATGAAAAAGGGCCAGGTCCTGTTTCAAGAGGGGGAGATACCCACCAAACTGTCCTTCCTGCTGTCTGGCCTGCTGCGGGGTTACTTCCTGGACGCCAACGGCAGGGACATCACCGACTGCTTTGCCTACGAGGCGGGGGCTCCGGCCATGGCCTGTCTGGGTATTGGCAAGCCGGCCTGTATCAGCGTGGAGTGCCTCACCGACAGCCAGCTGGTGGAGGTGCCCATCCCTCTGGTCCAAGAGCTGCTGGAGACTTATCCGCAGCTGTACCAGCTGTACACCAGACTGCTGCTGAAAGCCCTGGCCCAGCACTGGGGGGTTAAGGCGGTCATGCACCAGTATGACGCCACCCGGCGCTACCAGTGGTTCATGCGCACCTATCCCGGTCTCCATCAGCAGGTCTCCGGCAAACATATCGCTTCCTTCCTGGGCATGACCCAGGTGACCCTCAGCCGTCTCCGCCGGACCCTCCGGGAGAGCGGCCAGCTGTAGTACATCCGATCAAAAGTGCCCCGGGATACCCCCGGGGCACTTTTTGCGTCTGACTTATTTGTCCCGGGTAAGCAGCTTGCGGTAGGACAGGTCAATGGCGAAGGCGCCCAGGGGGGCGGTGACCAGGATGGCAATGACCGCCACGGTGAGGACGATCTGGCCGCAGCCCAGGCCCATGGCCAGGGGCACCCCGCCAATGGCGGCCTGGACGGTGGCCTTGGGCAGGTAGGCCAGCACGGCGAAGAGCCGCTCCCGCCGGTTGAGACGGCTGCCCGCCACGCATAAAAGCACCCCCAGGGCCCGGAAGCACAGCACCCCCAGCACGGTAGCCACGGCGGCCAGCCCGGCAGCGGCGGCGTAGGGCAGGTTGACCTCCGCCCCCACCAGCACAAAGAGCATAATCTCCGCCCCCACCCACAGCTTGCCGAACTTGGCGGTGAGCCGTTGGGCCACCACCAGCCGCCACCGCCGCAGGCCCAGGCCGGCCCCCAGCACCGCCAGCAGGCCGGAGAAGGGGACGTAGGCCTCCACTCCGTCCTCCAGGGCCACCAGCAAAAAGGCCAGGGCCAGCAGGATGACCACCTTCACCGAGTCCCGCATGTGAAACCGGGCAAAAAACCGGGCCAGCACATAGCCCACCCCCAGGCCAAAGGCGGCCCCAAGGAGGATGGATACCGGCACTCCCGCCAGGGCGGCGGGGGAGAAGGAACCGCCCTGGGCCATGCCGGTGAAGGAGGTGAACAGGACGATGACAAACACGTCGTCCACCGAGGCCCCCGCCAGCACCATCTGGGGAATGCCCTTGGCGGTGCCGTAGCCCTCCTCCATCAGGCGGAGCATCCGGGGCACGATGACCGCGGGGGACACCGCCCCCACCACCGCCCCCATGATGGCGGCGTCCAGGGTGCTCACCCCCAGCAGCCGGGGGGCCAGCACCACCATGCCCAGCATCTCAAAGGTGGCGGGGAGAAAGCACATGAGGATGGCGGGCCGGCCCGCCCGGCGCAGGTCGGCCAGATCCAGGCTCAGCCCCGCCCGGGTGAGAATGATCACCAGGGCCAGCTGCCGCAGGTCGGCGGAGATGTCCAGCAGGGCGGGGGAGAGCAGGTTCAGCACACAGGGGCCCAGCAGAATGCCCGCCAGCAGCATTCCCACCAGGGAGGGCAGCCGCAGCCGCACCGCCAATGCTCCCAGGGCCAGGCCCAGCAGCAGGACGAAACCCAAGCTTGTTAACATAACATCATTCCTCTCCGGGGGCGGGCACAAAAAAAGCCAATGCCCCCTGCAACAATTTGCAGAAGTCATCAGCCAGACGGCGGTTCGGGCTTGCGCCCCGGGAGGACCTCATCCCCGTATCACAGCGGCAGTATATCACAGGGCCTACCCCTTGTCAACAGGGGAAAAAGGGAGTATGATGAGAAAAAACACAGCGGGAGGCCCCTATGATCTTTGATACCCACGCCCATTATTACGATTCCGCCTTTGACGCCGACCGGGACGCCCTGCTCTCCGCCCTGCCGGGCAGGGGGGTGGACCTGGTGGTGTGCCCCGGCTGCGACCTGGAATCCTCCCGGCAGTCCCAGGCCCTGGCGGAGCGGTATCCCTACCTCTACTTTGCCGCCGGCTTCCACCCGGAAAACCTGGAGGGGGCCAGTCTGGCCCAGCTGGACCAGGTGAAGGCCCTGTGCGGCCAAGAAAAGTGCGTGGCGGTGGGGGAGATCGGCCTGGATTATTACTGGGTCAAGACCCCGGAGGACCGGGCCCGGTCCCGGGACTTTTTTGACGCCCAGCTCTCCCTGGCGGAGGAGCTGGACCTGCCCGTCATCGTCCACGACCGGGACGCCCACAAGGACTGCATGGACATCGTAAAGGCCCACCCCAACGCCCGGGGGGTGTTCCACTGCTGCGCCCTGGGGCCGGAGGACGCCAAACGGGCGGTGGACTGGGGCTGGATGCTCTCCTTCACCGGCAACATCACCTTCCAAAACGCCCGCCGGGCCCCGGAGATCCTCACCTGGCTCCCTCTGGACCGGCTCATGCTGGAGACCGACGCCCCCTACATGGCCCCCGAGCCCTACCGGGGCCGCCGGTGCGACTCCACCCTCATCCCCCTGATGGCGGAGAAGGTGGCCCAGCTGAAGGGCCTGACCCCTGTGGAGGTGCTGGTGGCCACCCTGGAGAATGGCAAACGGTTTTTTGGGATAAGCTGACGCCCCGGGAGCCCGTGAAAAGGAGTTGATTTTATGGAGACCATTTCCTACGAATATGAGGGCGCTTTGTACGTGAACCTCACCAACAAGTGCGACTGTGCCTGCGTCTTTTGCCTGCGGCACAACGGCCACAAGGGGTCCATCTACGCCGATGACCTGTGGCTGGACCACGAACCCAGCCGGGAGGAGGCCCTGGCCGACCTGCTCTCCCGGGACTATTCCCAGTACCGGGAGCTGGTGTTCTGCGGCTTCGGGGAGCCCATGTACCGGGTGGAGGACATCCTGTGGCTGGTGGACCGGCTGAGGGAGCAGGTACAAAACCTGCCCCCGGTGCGTATCAACACCAACGGCCACGCCAATCTGATCCACGGCCGGGACGTGACCCCAGAATTGACCGGGCGGATCGACACCCTCTCCATCTCCCTCAACGGCTCAACGGCGGAGGAATACTGCGCTGTCACCCGGCCCAGGGACGGGGAGAGGGCCTGGGAGGCCATGCTGGACTTCACCCGGAAGGCCGCCGCCCACGTGCCCCAGGTGGTGATGACCATCGTGGACAAGGACAAGACCCCGGAGGAGATCGCCCGCTGCCGGGCCATGGCGGAGTCTCTGGGCGCCGCCCTTCGGGTACGGGCCTACATCGAGGACTGAAAAAGGACGCGCCGGAGCTATCCCGGCGCGTCCCTTTGCGTCACCTGGCCAACAGGGCCTCCACCGCCTGGCGGAAGGCCACCCGGTCGCCCTCTCCGCCGTGGACCCGGACGGTCACCGGGTGGGAGAGGTCCAGGGAGAACAGCCCCATAATGGATTTACCGTCCACCACATAGCGGCCGGCGCATACGTCCACCTCGCAGGGGGAGCGGGTGGCGGCGTTGACAAATTGGCGGACCTCCTCAATGGAGGCCAGAGAGACCTGAAATTCTGACATGGGGCACCTCCTGGAGCGGATTTTTAACTTGAAATACGGCACAGAACCCGTATAATAGGGAAAGCACCATATTTGCTTTTAGTTTTATTATAGTCACAGGTGGGGCTTTTTTCAACAGGAAAGCACCCACGGAGAGGAATTCCTATGCGCGCTGCCATCTACACCCTGGGCTGCAAGGTCAACCAGTACGAGACCCAGGCCATGGAGGCCGAGCTCACCCGCCGGGGCCACACCCTGGTGCCCTTCGACGGGGAGGCCGACGCCTACATCATCAATACCTGTACCGTCACCGCCGTCAGCGACAAAAAGTCCCGGCAGATGATCCGCCAGGCCCGCAAGCGCTCCCCTCACGCCATTGTGGCGGTGTGCGGCTGCTACGCCCAGACCGATCCCCAGGCGGTGGAGGCCCTGGAGGTGGACCTGGTGATGGGTACCAACGACCGGATGGGTTTCCTCGACCGGCTGGAGGCCCTGAGCCCCGACGGGGGTCAGGTGGTGGCGGTGGACGACGCCCTCCGCCGCCGCACCTTCGAGCGGCTCCCCGCCGGGGGGCTGGAGGGCCGCACCCGGGCCATGCTGAAGGTGGAGGACGGCTGCGTCAACTTCTGTTCCTACTGCATCATCCCCTACGCCCGGGGGCCTATCCGCTCCCTGCCTGCCGCCGAGGCCGCCGCCCAGGCCGCCAAGCTGGCGGACGAGGGGTACAAAGAGCTGGTGCTCACCGGCATTGAGATCTCCTCCTGGGGGCGGGATTTGCCGGGCAGGCCGGAGCTGACCGACCTCATTGAGGCGGTGTGCGCCGCCGCCCCGGAGTGCCGGGTGCGGCTGGGCTCCCTGGAGCCCCGCACCATCACCGAGGACTTTTGCCGCCGGGGGGCGGCCCTCCCCAACCTGTGCCCCCACTTCCACCTGTCCATGCAGTCGGGCTGTGACAGCGTGTTACAGCGGATGAACCGGAAATATGATACCGCCCGGTATGATGAGAGTGTCAGATTACTCAGAGAATACTTTGACCGCCCGGGCATCACCACCGACCTCATTGTGGGATTCCCTGGGGAGACCGAGGAGGAGTTTTCCCAGACCCTGGACTTTATCAAACAGTGCGCCTTTTCCGCCATGCACATCTTCCCCTACTCCCGCCGCTCCGGCACCCCCGCCGCCGCCATGGCGGACCAGTGCTCCAACGCTGTGAAGGAGGAGCGGGCCCACCGGGCGGGGGAGGTAGCCCGGGCCATGCACCAGACCTGGCTGGAGCGCTGGGTGGGGGAGACTTTGCCGGTGCTCTTTGAGGAGGAGAAGGAGGGCCTGTGGCGGGGCCACGCCCCCAACTACACCGAGGTGTTCGTCCCCGGCCAGGGATTGCACAACGTGATCCGGGATGTGAAAATAACAGGTCTTCACGGGGAAGGCCTGTTGGGTGAAATTTTGCTGTAAGCGCCCCGGAATGCGGAGGCCGTTTAGCCCCCTCATCCCCTGGCGCTTACCGCTGGAATTTTGCCTTGAACTTCTCCACCCAGGGCTCCAGCCGCTCCCGGGGCAGGAGATAGTTGATGAGCAGGGACATGGCCACCCCCACGCCGGTGTCAAACATTCGGTCCATGGCGTAGGACACATAGGTGTCCACCGGGGTGTTGAAGAGCACGATGCACAGCACCACGCCGCCGGGCTGCACCGCCCCCACCCAGAAGAACTGGGCCAGGATGATGAGGATTACCACCCCCACGAACAGCAGGGGCACCAGCAGCAGCCGGCTCTCCCCGTCGGGGTAGAAGATCAGGTAGATGCGGAACAGGCCCATGCCCAGCAGGCCGCCGATGATGGTGCCGAAGAGCCGGTTGCCGCCGTGGAGCTTGGAGTGGTCCATGTTGGCCCCCATGCCGAAGATGGCCCCGATACAGGCGAAGGTGGGGTTGCGCTCGCTGAGGAAGAAGTAGTAGAGCAGGGCGCACAGGGAGGCGGACAGGGCGGTTTTCAGGTTGCGCAGGCCGATGTGAAAACGAAACTGATGGGATGTGGTGGCGGAGCCGGAAGCGGGTGCATCGTTCATGGTACTGGTCACACTCCTGATAGAAAATAATAAATAAGAAACGCAAACCGCGTAGATAAATGGAGGTACGCTATGAGCCGCGCCGACGAGCTGTTTATTCAAAATTGCAAGGACATCCTCTCCCACGGGGTGTGGGACACCGATCAGCAGGTCCGCCCCCGGTGGGAGGACGGCGCCCCCGCCCATACGGTGAAGAAATTTGGCATTGTCAACCGGTACGACCTGCGGGAGGAGTTCCCCGTCCAGACCATCCGGCGGATGGCCTTCAAGAGCGCGGTGGACGAGGTGCTGTGGATCTGGCAGAAAAAGTCCAACAATATCCACGACCTGAACAGCCACATCTGGGACGCCTGGGCCGACGAGAACGGCTCCATCGGCAAGGCCTACGGCTATCAGCTGGGGGTGAAACACCAGTACGCCGAGGGTATGTTCGACCAGGTGGACCGGGTGCTCTACGATTTGAAGCACAATCCGGCCTCCCGCCGGATCATGACCAATCTCTACAACCACCACGACCTCCACGAGATGGCCCTCTACCCCTGCGCCTACTCCATGACCTTCAACGTCAGCGGGCGCACCCTCAACGCCATCCTCAACCAGCGGTCCCAGGACATGCTCACCGCCAACGGCTGGAACGTGATGCAGTACGCCGCCCTGGTCCACATGCTGGCCCAGGTGTCCGGCCTGGAGGCGGGGGAGCTGGTCCACGTCATCGCCGACGCCCACATCTATGACCGCCATGTGCCGGTGGTGGAGGAGCTCATCTCCCGCGCCCCCTATGAGGCCCCCAAGCTGTGGATGGACCCGTCCGTCACCGACT
Source organism: uncultured Eubacteriales bacterium (assembly GCA_949289455.1). GTDB lineage: Bacteria > Bacillota > Clostridia > Oscillospirales > Oscillospiraceae > Flavonifractor. Next base: position 169,095 of record CASEOA010000097.1, on the reverse strand, counting down.
TCTATTCCTTTACCAAGGACAGCTTCCGGCTGGAGGGCTATCAGTTCCACACCCTGGATCAGCCCATCCCGGTGGCGGTATAAGGAGGGATTGGGATGAATCTCATTGCGGCGGTGGACCAGAACTGGGCCATTGGCAAGGACGGGGATCAGCTGTGTTACATCCCCGCCGATCTGAAGCGGTTCCAGGCCCTTACCACCGGCCACGCGGTTATTCTGGGCCGCAAGACCCTGGCCACCTTCCCCGGCGGACGGCCGTTGAAGAACCGGGCCAACCTGATCCTGTCCCGGAACCCCGATTTCGCCCCGGAGGGGGCCCGGGTGTTCCACGACCTGGACAGCCTGTGCTCCGCCGCCCCGGCGGACGCCTTCGTCATCGGGGGGGAGAGCGTGTACCGAGCCCTGCTGCCCTGCTGTGACCGGGCCTTTATCACCAAAATCGACAAGAGCTGGCCCGCCGATGCCTATTTCCCCGACCTGGACGCCGACCCGGCCTGGACTGTGACCGAAGAGGGGGACTGGCAGGAGCATGAGGGCCTGCGCTTCCGGTATGTGACCTATGAGAGGGTAACATGAGGTATCTGGACGAGGTAGCCGCCTATGTGCCCCAGACTCCGCAGGAGGCGGGGGACAAGGCGATGATCCTGGACTATCTCCGGCGGTTCCCCGGGGATATCCTGACCCGGGAGAACAAAATCGCCCACTTCACCGCCTCCGGCTTTGTGGTCAACGCCGACTGCACCAAGGTGCTCATGGCCCACCACAACCTGTACCGGGTGTGGGCCTGGACCGGCGGCCACGCCGACGGCGACCCGGACCTGCTGGCGGTGGCCCTGCGGGAGGTGCGGGAGGAGACTGGGGTGGAGCACGTCCGTCCCCTGAGCCCCGCTGCGGCCTCCCTGGACATCCTGCCGGTGTGGGGCCATGTGAAGCGGGGACAATGGGTGCCCGCCCACCAGCATCTCAACGTGACTTACCTGCTCACCGCCGACGAAACCGACCCCCTCCGGTATCGGGAGGGGGAAAACACCGGCGTGGCCTGGCTGCCGGCGGACCGGCTGCTGGAGCTCACCCGGGAGTGGCAGATGGACGGGGTGTACACCAAGCTGCTGGAACGGGCCCGGAGGCTGTGCCGCTTACCACAGGGTAATCCTATCATGGCGGACCGGGGGGCGCAAGGGGTTCCAGAGGAAAAACATTAAAAATTTTTATGCAAGCTAATTTTAATTTTGTTTCGTGAATTTGCATTTGGCAGGGTGTATACAAAACCATATGCAAGGGGAAGTTGGGCCTGCCGTTGGGAAAATCCATGTCCCAGAGGGTTTTCCACATTGTCCACAGGGTTTTCCACACTTGTCCACATCGGTGGAAAACATGGGATATTCATGGAATGGGTGACATAAAAGACGTCAAGGGGAAAATCCACGGCAGAATCGCCAAAGTTTTACCCGGCCTTGACAAAAGGGAGGAATACGCCATGTCCGATACCATTGCCGCCATTGCCACCCCGCCGGTGCCCAGCGCCATCGGCATCCTGCGCCTCAGCGGGCCGGCGGCGGTTTCGGCGGTTTCGGCGGTGTTCCGCCCCGCCAGCGGGAAGGCCCTGGAGGACTGCCCGCCCCACGCCCTGGTGTACGGCACCCTGTACGGCCCCGCCGGTGCCCCCATCGACCAGGCCCTGGCCACCTACAGCCGGGGGCCCCGGAGCTACACCGGGGAGGACACCGCCGAGCTCCAGTGCCACGGCTCCCCCGCGGTGCTGGCCTTGGGGCTGGAGGCCCTCTTTGCCCAGGGGGCCCGCCAGGCGGGGCCGGGGGAGTTTACCCGCCGGGCCTTCCTCAATGGCCGGTTGGACCTGACCCAGGCCGAGGCGGTGGCCGACCTCATCGACGCCGAGACCCCTGCCGCCGTCCGTCAGGCGGCGGGCCAGCTCTCCGGGGCCCTGAGCCGCCGGGTGGCCGCCATCTATGACGGCCTGGTGGATCTGCTGGCCCACTTTCACGCGGTGCTGGACTACCCCGACGAGGACATTGACCCCTTCCGGGCGGACACCATCCGGGAGGAGCTGGCCAAGGCGGAGGGGGAACTGAAGGCCCTGCTGGCCACTTACGACCGGGGAAAGTACATCGCCGGCGGGGTGCCCTGCGTGCTTATCGGACGGCCCAACGCCGGCAAGTCCTCCCTGCTCAACGCCCTGGTGGGGTATGACCGGGCCATCGTCACCGACATCCCCGGCACCACCCGGGACACGGTGGAGGCCAGATGTGTGCTGGGGGGCGTGGCCCTCCGGCTCATCGACACCGCCGGTATCCGGGACACCGACGACGCGGTGGAGCGCATGGGGGTGGAGCGCAGCCGTGCCGCCCTGGAGGAGGCCGCCCTCATCCTGGTGCTGTGGGACAGCTCCGCCCCGGTGGGGGAGGAGGACGTGGCCCTGCTGAAGCAGGCCGTGGCCCAAGCCCCCACCATCCTGGTGTGGACCAAGGAGGATCTGTCCGCCGCTCCCTGCCCCGCCTTGGAGCTGGAGCCCATGCCTCCCGTGGTGGAGGTGAGCGCCAAAACCGGCCAGGGTCTGGACAGGCTGGGAGCGTTGGTGGCGGAGTTCTTCCCCACAGGCGGCACCGGGGCGGCGGGGGAGCTGCTGTCCAACGCCCGGCAGGCGGAAGCCGCCCGGCGGGCTTTGGACAGCGTGGCCCGGGGGTTGGCCAGCCTGGAGTTGGGGGTTACCCCCGACGCCCTCCTCACCGACGTGGAGGAGGCCCTGTCCGCCCTGGGCGAGCTCACCGGGACCAACATCCGGGAGGATATTACCGCCCGGATCTTTGAGCGGTTCTGCGTGGGGAAATAGGGGGGATACCATGGACAGGCTGAAAAAGGGAATGGCCGTGGTGGGGGTGGCCCTGCTGGGGTTCGGGCTGTACACCGAGGATCATCTGTGGGCCTTTCTGCTGGGGCTGGCGCTGGTGCTCCTGTGCGCGGCGTCCGGCAAAAAGCTCCGGGCCTATGTGGCCGCCCTGCTGAACTGGCTGTGAGGGGCGGGGGAATTGTAAACATTTCTTGAACCCCCTTGCAATTTTTCATGCGAAGGATTATGATAGCGTTAGCACTCAGACGAGATGAGTGCTAACGCTATGTTTTTAAAAACACTTCATATACAGGAGGCATCCACCACCATGGAGAAAAAGCAATTCCAAGCGGAGTCCCAGCGGCTGCTGGACCTGATGATCAACTCCATCTACACCCACAAGGAGATCTTCCTCCGGGAGATCATCTCCAACGCCAGCGACGCCATGGACAAGCTGGCCTATAAGGCCCTCACCGACGACAAGGTGGGGGTGGACCGGTCGGAGCTGAAGATCATCCTCACCCCCGATCAGATTGCCCGTACCCTCACCATCTCCGACAACGGCATCGGCATGACTAAGGAGGAGCTGGAGAGCAACCTGGGCACCATCGCCCGCAGCGGCTCCCTCCAGTTCAAGGAGGAGCTGGCCAAGCGGGAGAAGGCCGAGGGGGACACCACCGACATCATCGGCCAGTTTGGCGTGGGCTTCTACTCCGCCTTCATGGTGGCCGATAAGGTCACCGTCACCTCCAAGGCCTACGGCCAGGAGAGCGCCTGGCGGTGGGAGTCCGACGGGGCCGACGGCTACACCATCGAGCCCTGCGAAAAGGCGGGTGTGGGCACCGACATCGTGCTCCACATCAAGGCCAACACCGAGGACGACCACTATGACGAGTATCTGGAGCAGTACCGCATCTCTGAGCTGGTGAAGAAGTACTCCGACTATATCCACTACCCCATCGTCATGCTGATGCACAAGTCCCGCCAGAAGCCCCGGCCTGAGGACGCCGGTGACGACTACAAGCCGGAGTGGGAGGACTACGACGCCTGGGAGACCCTCAACTCCATGGTGCCCCTGTGGCAGCGGCCCAAGGCCGAGGTGAAGGCCGAGGAGTACAACCAGTTCTACAAGGAGAAGTACGGCGACTGGGAGGACCCCCTGTCCGTGGTCCACGTGTCCGCCGAGGGCACGGTGGAGTACAAGGCCATGCTCTATATCCCCTCCCACGCCCCCTTTGACTTCTACACCCGGGAGTACCAGAAGGGCTTGCAGCTCTACTCCTCCGGGGTGCTCATCATGGACAAGTGCGCCGACCTGCTGCCCGACCACTTCCGGTTTGTCAAGGGCGTGGTGGACTCCCAGGACTTCTCCCTGAACATCTCCCGTGAAATGCTCCAGCACACCCGGCAGCTGAAGATCATCGCCACCAACCTGGAGAAGAAGATCAAGAGCGAGCTGCTCAAGCTCCAGAAGGAGGACCGGGAGAAGTACGAGACCTTCTGGAAGGCCTTCGGTCCCCAGATTAAGATGGGGGTGGTGGCCGACTACGGCGTCCACAAGGACCTGCTGCGGGACCTGCTGCTCTTCTTCTCCTCCAAGGAGGGCAAGCTCACCACCCTGGCCGAGTACAAGGAGCGGATGCCCGAGGACCAGCCCTATGTCTACTACGCCTGCGGTGAGGACGCCGCTCAGCTGGACAAGCTGCCCCAGGCCGAGCGGATCCGGGACAAGGGGTATGAGATCCTCTATCTCACCGCCGAGGCCGACCAGTTTGTGGTCAATGCCCTGGGGGAGGTGGACGGCAAGGCCTTCAAGTCGGTGGACGACGAGGACGCCCTGCCCGAGACCGACGAGGAGAAGGCCGCCCGCACCCAGAAGGCGGAGGAGAACAAGGACGTGCTGGACTTTTTGAAGGAGACCCTGGGGGAGGAGATCAAGGAGGCCCGGGTGTCCGGCCTGCTGAAGAGCGGCGCGGTGTGCCTCACCGCCGACGGCCCCATCACCCTGGAGATGGAGAAGTATTTCCAAAAAATGGACCCGGAGAACGCCGGCACCATGAAGGCCCAGCGGGTGCTGGAGCTCAACCCGGAGAGCGAGGCCTTCGCCGCCCTGAAACGGGCGGTGGCGGAGGACAAGGAGCTGGCCGCCAAGTACGGCAAGCTGCTGTACGCCCAGGCTCAGCTCATCGCCGGTCTGCCCCTGGCCGACCCGGCGGGGTACGCCCAGCTGGTGTGCTCCCTGATGAAGTAAAAACACAACAGGAAAGGCCCCGCTGCCGGTTTGGCAGCGGGGCCTTTGCGTCGGTTTGCCGGTCAACCCTTGGACAGGGTTTTCCAGATTTTCTTCTGATTGGGCAGCATTTTCCGGGGCTTGGTGCGCTTGGCGTACCGTCCGGCCAGCTCCTGCCGGTGCTGGGGGGCCACAAAGGGGAGCAGGGGTTGGGCGCTCCCCTCCAGAGCGGCCAGGGAAAACTCCAGCATGGCGTCCTGGGGCATGGGATAGAACAGCATCTGCTCCAAGGCCTGGACCGCCAGATTGTCGGCGTCCTCCGGGGGACAGCCCGCCAGCTGGGCGGCCAGGCCCTCCGCCAGACCGGCCACCGCCGGGGCGAACTCGTCCATAGTCTGGGACAGGCGGGGGTTGCCGTAGGGGCTGATGAAAAAGGCGAAGGCCTCGCCCACGTCTACGGCGCTGCGCTGGGTCAGGGCCTCCAGAAAGCTGGCGTAACAGGCCCGCAGCTCCTCCAGGGTCTGGGCGGCGGTCCCGATGGGAGTTTGTTCCATGGTGATCCCTCCTTATCAGCATTATATCGGCCGGCGGGCAAAAAAACAAGGCCCCGCGCAAGCGGAGCCTTGTAAAATGGGCGGATCAGTCCTGAGCGGCCGCGTAGTCCCGGAAGAGCTGCTCTCCCTGGTCGGCGTTTTCCCCGATGAGGAAGAGGAAGTAGCCGTTCTCAAAGACGGTGCGGGCATCCTGCACCTTGGGCAGGTGCTGGCTGAGATACCAGGAGAAGGTGTCCTCCTGGCTCTGCCGGTAGGCCTCCAGGGCGTCGGCCACCGCCTGCTCATCGGCGCCCTCCGCCAGCTTGCCCACCACGATGGTGTCCGGGCTGGTAATCATGGGGAAGAAGGCCACGATCTCCTCAAACTGGTCCACGGGGATGTTGTAGGCCTCCGCCAGCAGGGTCTCGTCGGCCCGCATGCCAAAGGACCCGGTGACGTCCTGAATGGAATAGGCCAGCTTCACCAGGGGGGCGTTGTTGGGGGTGGTGATGTCCACGGCGGAGCCGGTCCAGGTGACGGTGTAGCCCTCCAGGGCGGACAGCACGTCGGAGGAGATGAAGGTGACGCCGGCGCGCACCTCTACCCCGGCCACCTCCAGGGGCTCGTCGTTGAGGGTGACCGAGTTGTCGGCAAAGTTCACGGTGATCTGGTCGCTGCCGAAGGTGAACCAGCCCTGGTTGCCCTCCTGATCCCAGTAGGCGCTGCCGTGGTCGGACTCGGCCAGCAGACGCATGGGCAGCAGGCTGCCGTCTACGGCGGGCAGGCTGCCGGTATCCAGGGCCTCCCCGTTGAGGGTGATGGCGGTGGGGTAGACCTGGGCGGAGATCAGAATGGGGTTCTCCTCCGCGGCCAGGGCGGGGAGGGTCATGGCCCCGGCCAGGGTGAGAGCCAGGGCGGCGGCGCCGAGCTTTTTCATAGGTAAAGTCCTCCTTGCGGATTTGTTATCACGCCATTAGACGGCGGCATTGCCAAAAGGTTCCCTCTGCTCCCAAAATTATTTTGCCACCGGGGCAAACCGGCCCCGCACCAGCCCGGCCAGGTCGGCGGGGGCCACCTCCACCTGGGCGCCGATCTTTCCGGCGCTGACGGTAACGGTGTCCAGCCCCTCCACGCTCTGGTCAAATACGGTGGGGAACTGCTTCTTCATGCCCACCGGGGAGCAGCCCCCGTGGATATAGCCGGTGAGGGGGAGCAGCTGGGCCTGGCGGATCATCTCGATGGACTTTTCTCCCACCGCCTTGGCCGCCGCTTTCAGATCCAGCTCCTTTTCCACCGGCACCACAAAGACGTAATATTTTTTGCTGGCCCCCTGGGTCACCAGGGTCTTGCACACCGTGGCCGGGTCCTTGCCCATGAGGGCGGCTGCGGTGCCGCCGTCCAGCACTCCCTTGGGGTCAAACCAGTGGGGGGTGTAGGCCACTTTTTTCTGCTCCAGTACCCGCATCACGTTGGTCTTTTCTTCCGACATGGTTGCATCGCTCCTGTGGTTTGGTATAAGATAAAGACATCTTACTACAACAGAGGAGTAGATGCAAATGTTGTTGGATGTTTTGGGCAGCCGGGGCCAGTTGATGAACATCGCCCAGCGCCTGCTGTCCATTGACAGCCCCAGCGGATTTACCCATAATGCCGCCCGTGAGGTGGAGCAGATCGCCCAGGATCACAGCTACGCCACCCGCCGCACCAACAAGGGCAGCGTGATCGTGTCGGTGCCCGGCCGGGAGAAGGGCAAGAAGATCGGCCTGTGTGCCCACATCGACACCCTGGGGCTGATGGTGCGCTCCATCACCGCCGACGGCATGCTCATGACCACCAAGGTGGGCGGGCCCATTCTGCCCACCCTGGACGGGGAATACTGCCGGATCTATACCCGGGACGGCAAGGTGTACACCGGCACCATCCTGTCTCTGTCCCCCGCCGCCCACGTCTTTGACGACGCCGCCACCCGCCCCCGGGACGAGAAGAATCTGGCGGTGCGCATTGACGAGGTGGTGGAGAACAAGGAGGACGTGGAGAAGCTGGGCATCCGCCCCGGGGATTTCGTGTGCATTGACCCCAAAACGGTGGTCACACCCAGCGGCTACCTCAAATCCCGGTTCATCGACGACAAGGGGAGCGCCGCCTGCCTGTTGGTGCTGCTGCGGCTGATGCACTTTGCCAAGCTCCGTCCCCGGTACGACACCCAGGTGATCTTTACGGTCCATGAGGAGGTGGGCCACGGCGGGGCCACCATCCCGCCGGTGGACGAGCTGCTGGCGGTGGACATGGGGTGCGTGGGGGACGACCTGACCTGCACCGAGCGGCAGGTGTCCATCTGCGCCAAGGACAACAACGGCCCCTACGACTACGAGATGGTGAGCCGCCTGGTGGAGCTGGCCCAGGCCAACGGCGTAGACTACGCCGTGGACGTGTACCCCCACTACGGCTCCGACGTGGCGGTGGCCTGGCACGCCGGGCTGGACGCCAAGGGGGCCCTCATCGGCCCCGGCGTCCACGCCTCCCACGGCATGGAGCGGACTCACTTCGACGGCATGAAAGCCACCATAGATTTGATCAGTCTGTATCTGGATCTGGGCTGATTTTTGCAGCCCGCTCCATCTCCCGCCTGGTGGCGGGGAGCCCGGCGGAATTCACTTTCGCCGGGTGATATAAAATGAAGATCCGGGGTCCCCACGGGGCCGCGGCCCCGTGGGGGACGGACTCACTTTGACGGCATGAAAGCCACCATAGATTTGGTCAGTCTGTATCTGGAGCTGGGCTGAAGCGCGCCGGTTTTCCCTTGGGGCACTTGACTTTTGGGGACCGAATGCATAAAATAAGTAGCACCCATGTTATTTTAATATAAAGGATTGAGAATAGATATGGCACAGGATAAAAAGCAGGTGGAACAGATCACCGATATGGAGGTGGACTTTGCCAAGTGGTTCACCGACGTGTGCAAGAAGGCGGAGCTCATCGACTACTCCTCCATCAAGGGCATTTTCATCTACCGGCCCTACGGCTACGCCATCTGGGAGAATTTTCAAAAGATTCTGGACGGCATGTTCAAGGAAACCGGCCATGAGAACGTGTACCTGCCCATGCTGATCCCCGAGAGCCTGCTCCAGAAGGAGAAGGACCACGTGGAGGGCTTCGCCCCCGAGTGCGCCTGGGTGACCATGGGCGGCTCCGAGAAGCTGGAGGAGCGCTACTGCATCCGGCCCACCTCCGAGACCCTGTTCTGCGAGCACTACAAGGACATCATCCACTCCCACCGGGACCTGCCCAAGCTGTACAACCAGTGGTGCTCCGTGCTGCGGTGGGAAAAGACCTCCCGCCCCTTCCTGCGCCATCGGGAGTTTTTGTGGCAGGAGGGCCACACCATGCACGCCACCGCTGAGGAGGCCATTGAGGAGACCGAGCGGATGTTCAACATCTACGCCGACTTCTGCGAGAACTACCTGGCCATGCCGGTGGTGAAGGGCCGCAAGACCGACAAGGAGAAGTTCTCCGGCGCCGAGGCCACCTACACTGTGGAGTGCATGATGCACGACAAGAAGGCCCTCCAGGCCGGCACCTCCCACTACTTCGGGGACGGCTTCGCCCGTGCCTTCGACATCACCTTTACCGGCAAGGACAACAAGCCCCACCACCCCTTCCAAACCTCTTGGGGCGTGTCCACCCGGCTCATCGGCGGCGTGATCATGACCCACGGCGACAACAACGGCCTGGTGCTGCCCCCCAAGATCGCCCCCACCCAGGTCATCATTATCCCCGTGGCCCAGCACAAGCCCGGCGTCATCGAGGCCAATGAGGCGGTCATGAACCGGCTGAAGAAGGCCGGCCTGCGGGTAAAGATGGACGTGTCCGACCAGTCCGCCGGCTGGAAGTTTGCCGAGTACGAGATGAAGGGCGTGCCCCTGCGGCTGGAGATGGGCCCCAAGGATATGGAGAAGAACCAGTGCGTGCTGGTGCGCCGGGACAACGGCGAGAAGAGCTTCGTCTCCCTGGACAACATCGAGGAGACCGTCCAGACCATGCTGGACAAGGTGCAGCAGGGCCTGTACGACAAGGCCAAGCGCAACCTGGACGAGAATACCTACGCCTGCGCCACCGTGGAGGAGGTCAAGGAGAAAATGGCCACCCAGGGCGGCTTTGCCAAGACCATGTGGTGCGGCGACGAGGCCTGCGAGCTCAAGATGAAGGAGATCGCCGGGGTGTCCTCCCGCTGCATCCCCCTGGAGCAGGAGCACCTGGGGGACGTGTGCCCCATCTGCGGCAAGCCCGCCAAGCACATGGTGTATTGGGGCGTGGCCTACTAAGCCCTCTGGCAAAACAGTTAAAAAGTACAAAAAATGGCTGGAAATCTCCCGTCCATGGATTGGAAACGCGGATTTTGTATAGATTCGCGGCATGGGGCAATGCTATGCTCGGATCAAGCGATCCAACAAAGCGATTGCAAAGGAGATGCAGCGTTATGTCTAACAGCAACAACAACAGCAATCAGCCCGTGGTCACCAGCGCCCGTGAGGCCCTCAACAAGTTCAAGATGGAGGCGGCCCAGGAGGTGGGCGTGGACCTGAAGCAGGGCTACAACGGCCACCTGACCAGCCGTGAGGCCGGCTCCGTGGGCGGCCAGATGGTCAAGAAGATGATCCAGGCCTATGAACAGGGCATGAGCGGTCAGTAACCGTCCCGCCCAAATCCAATAATAAGCCCAAAGGGGCCCGCCGCATTTGCGGCGGGCCCCTTGAAATGTTCCGACAAATTATTTCCCCTCCCGGGTGAGCATGCTCTGCTTCAAATCCCACAGCTTCTGGGACAGGTCCACATAGTAGTTGTGGGGGTTTTCAAACCGCTTCACCTCGTCCCACAGCAGGTCGATCTGCTGGGCGCACCAGGCCCGCATCTCCTCGATGGAGGGGGAGTCGTACACCCGCTTGCCCCCCTGGAAGATGGGCACCAGCAGCTCCTTGGCGGTGAAGTTGGTAAAGGTGCTCCGCTTCCAGGTGGCGTCCGGGTCGAAGAGCTCCATGGGGCGGCTGTCGTCCACAATCTCGTCCCACAGGGTGATGAGGTCGGCGAAGGCCTTGCCGGTCTCGTTGTCAAAGAGCCGGTACACCTTCTTGAAGCCGGGGTTGGTCATCTTCCCCGGGTTGGCGCTGATCTTGATCTTGGGGATGATATTGCCCTCCTTGTCCTCGATGGCGGCCAGCTTGTACACCCCGCCGAACACCGGCTCGCTCTTGGAGGTAATGAGCCGCTCGCCCACGCCGAAGGAGTCGATTTTCGCCCCCTGGAGGAGCAGATCCCGGATGATATACTCGTCCAGGGAGTTGGAGGCCACGATCTTGCACTGGGTGAGCCCGGCGGCGTCCAGCATTTTTCGGGCCTTCCGGGACAGGTAGGTCAAATCGCCGCTGTCCAGCCGGATGGCGCAGTCGGTGATGCCCTGGGGCAGCAGCACCTCCTGGAACGCCTTGATGGCGTTGGGCACGCCGGACTTGAGCACGTTGTAGGTGTCCACCAGCAGCACCGCCGAATGGGGGTAGAGCTGGCAGTAGGTCTTGAAGGCGGTGTACTCGTCGGGGAACATCTGCACCCAGGAGTGGGCCATGGTGCCCCCGGCGGGGGTGCCGTACACCTCGTCGGCCAGGGTGCAGGCGGTGCCGGCGCAGCCGGCAATGTAGGAGGCCCGGGCCCCCAGGATGGCGGCGTCCGGCCCCTGGGCCCGGCGGGAGCCGAACTCGCTCACCGGCCGGCCGTCGGCCGCCCGCACAATGCGGTTGGTTTTGGTGGCGATGAGGGACTGGTGGTTCAGGGTGAGCAGCAGGAAGGTCTCGATAAACTGGGCCTCAATGGCCGGAGCCCGCACCGTCAGGAAGGGCTCCCGGGGGAAGATGGGGGTGCCTTCAGGCACCGCCCAGATATCGCCGGTAAACTTAAAGCGCTTCAGATAGTCCAAAAAGCCCTCGCAGAAGCAGCCCTTCCCCCGGAGGTAGGCAATGTCCTCCTCGTCAAAGTGGAGCCGCTCTACATAGTCGATGACCTGCTCCAGCCCGGCGGCAATGGCAAAGCCTCCCTCGTCGGGGACATTGCGGAAGAAGATATCAAAATAGCAGATCTGATCGGCGTATTCCCCGGTCTGGAAGTAGCCGTTGCCCATGGTGAGTTCATAAAAATCACAGAGCAGGGTGTAGTTCATGTGTTCTTTCATTGTATTCCATCCTCTCGGTTGGTGACCGTGATCTGGAGGGTCTCCAGCAGCGCCATGGCGCTGGCGTGGAGCCCGGGGTCAGGCCCGGCGGTACAGGCGGCGTCCACCAGCAGTTCCGCCTCCGGCAGGGCGGCCTTGGCCACCACGGCGTTGGACAGCACGCACATGTAGGACACCAGCCCCACCAGCTCGATCTGGTCGTACCCCCGCTCCTTCAGCCAGTTGCCCAGCCACAGGGAGGGGAAGGTGGGCTTGCAGATCACCATGTCTCTGGCCTTGTCAAAGGCCTCCCCGGTTCTGCCGTACAGCCTCCAGCCCTCGGTGTTCATCAGGCAGTGGGGCACCGGCAGCCTGCGGCCCTCCTGGGTGTCCAGGTAATTGGCCTGGTGGGTGTCCAGGGTAAAGGCAACGTCGTCCCCGGCGGCGTGGTAGGCGTCAATTTTGGCGGCGATGGGGCCGTCCAGCAGCTCCGCGCCGGGAAAGCCCAGGGCCCCGTCTACAAAATCCTTCTGGTAGTCCACCACCAGCAGCAGCTTTTTCATGGCGGAGCCCCCTTTCCTGTCAAGACATCTATCTTGACCATTATAAGCGCCCATCCTCCAAAATGCAAGGGTCACAGCGCCTTTTCAAAGCAGGGGTAGGGGAGGGGCCGGCCGTGGAGGTGGATCTCCCCCACCTTGGTGTAGCCCATTTTGCGGATCAGGGCCTGCATCCGGTCGTTTTTGGAGTAGGTGTCAATGCGCATGGCCGAGATGCCCCGGGCCTCCGCCCAGGCCTGGGCAAAGGCGAAGAGAGCGGAGCCCACCCCCATCCGCTGAAAAGCGGGGTCAATGGCCATCCGGTGGATCACCACCGCCGGGCGGCAGGTGGTCCAGGGCAGGGGGTCGTACTCGGGGGATTCGCTGGTGTTGATGCAGGCCACCCCCGCCAGCACCCCGTCCGCCAGGGCGGCGTACAGCTCTCCCCGCCGGATGTCCCCGGCGTAAAAGTCCCGGGTGGGGTAGTCCTCCCCCCACTGGGGGTTGCCCAGGGCGTTCATGTGGGCCACCGCCCGGCCTACCAGGGACCAGATCTCCTCCAGCTCCTCCTGCCGGGCGGGGCGTATGGTGATGGCCGGGGCCATCACTCGGCCACCGGGGTGGGGCCCATGGCCTCGTGGAGGGTGTTGGTGATGGCTCCCCGGAAGAAGCAGGTGGCGTACCGGTGGAGCTGCTCCAGCTTCTCGGGCACGCTGTCGGCGGCCAGCTGGCCGCCGGTGGAGAAGTCCCCGTCCAGGATGAAGCGGATCTCCTGCTGGGGGGGCTGGCCGGGGCGGTTGAGTTTGATGGAGCCGGGGCCGGTGTGGAGCTTCATGCGGCAGCCGCCCACCAGGGGGGTGTCCACCTCCAGGGCGCACTTGGCGATCTCGCTCTCCTCCACGTCGGGCTCCCCCAGGATGCCGATATACTGGCTCTGGATCAGGTCGTCCCACAGCTGGTCCTCCAGGCCCAGGGCTTTGCGGGAGACGGCGTTGACGTACCGCAGGCCGATGCGCTCAAAATAGTTGGGCTGGTAGATCTGGATGAAGTGGGCCAGGGGCTGGTCCAGCCGGGTGGCAAAGTCCTCCCAGCTCTGGTAGCTGAGGGTGGAGATGGCGATGAAATTCTGGGTCAGGTTCAGCTTCCACTTGTTGTCCTCCGACACAAAGTGGTAGTTGGTGATGGGCTTCTGGGGCTCCAGGGCGGTGGCGTTGCCCTTTTTGACCACCTTGGGGGGCAGCTGCTCCTGGCGGGTCATATACTTGGGGAAGTCCTTCCGGATGGCCTCCTGGAAGGCGGCGGGCTCGTTGGCGCCGATGGACAGAATGGTGGGGAAGCGGAACTGGCAGATGACCTCCACCAGGGGGGAGCGGACATAGTGGAACCGCTCATATGGGGCAAACAGCATAGGGGCTGCTCCTTCCTGTTTTAGTTTCCCTTTATTTTATCTCCCAACAGGCCATATGTCAAACGCTATGGCCTTGCAATGGGGGAATTTGCCCGGTATAATGCAGGTAAACAAGTTGAAAGGAGACGGGAGCATGGTACTGGAGCTGAAGCGGGGCGGGCGGACCGCCCAGGTGGACACCCACGGAGGGGAGCTGGTATCCTACCGGGACGAGAGGGGCCTGGAGTACATCTGGACGGGAGATCCCGCCTACTGGACGGGGCGCAACCCCCTGCTCTTCCCCATTGTGGGGGGCCTGCGGGGGGACAAGATCCTGGCGGGGGACAAGGAGGTCACCCTGGCCCGCCACGGCTTTGCCCGGCGCAGTGAATTTGCGGTGAAGGCCCAGGGGGAGGACTGGGCGGAGCTGGAGCTGGTGGAGAATGAGACCACCCTGGCCCTCTACCCCTTCCCCTTCCGGCTGACGGTGCGCCAGCAGCTTACCGACAGCGGCTTTACCACCACCGTCACGGTCGCCAACACCGGCACGGAGCCCATGCCCTCCTGCCTGGGGGCCCACACCGGCTTTCGCTGCCCCCTGGAGTCGGGGGAGGGCTTCACCGACTACGAGGTGAAGTTTGAACAGAAGGAGACCTGCCCCACCCTGGTGCCGGAGAACGGTACTCTGGACCGTGCCCGCACCCGGCCCTGCCTGGAGGACAGCGACACCCTCCCCCTGACCTACGCCTACTTTGACGAGATGGATACCCTGGTGTTCCAGGGCCTCAAGTCCCGGTGGGTGGAGCTGCGGAGCAAAAAGACCGGCAAGGGGGTGCGGATGACCTTCCCCGGCTTCCCGGTGCTGGCCCTGTGGTCCACCCCCGGCAAGGCGGCCCCCTACCTGTGCATCGAGCCCTGGCACGGCCTGCCCCCGGTGGAGGGAGAGGGCCCCCAGCTGGCGGATAAGGCCTTTGCCATCACCCTTGCCCCCGGCGAGAGCTATACGCTAGGTTATGAGGTGGATATTTTATAACAAAAGCAGGGGCTGTTGCGTGATTTTGCAACAGCCCCACCATGCCTTGTGGGCATGACGACGTATACACAATGGGTATTTGCGATCACTGGCGTTTGCCTGTATCATAAAGGCAAACGCTGAGTCCAGCGGGAGACGGGAGGTTTCACGCATGATCTATAACAATTTTCAGGGGAGCAAGCTGTCCGGCCTGGGGCTGGGCATGATGCGCCTGCCGGTGGTGGACGGCAACGACGCCCAGGTGGATGAGGAGAAGGCGGCGGCTGTCATCGACCTGGCGTACCGCAGCGGGGTCAACTATTTTGACACCGCCTGGGGCTACCACAACGGCAGCTCCGAACAGGTGGCGGGAAAGTATCTGTCCCGGTATCCCCGGGAGAGCTACTATCTGGCCACCAAATTCCCCGGCTACGACAACTCCAACATGGGCAAGGTGAAGGAGATTTTTGAGCGGCAGCTGGAGAAGTGCCGGACGGACTACTTCGACTTCTACCTTTTCCATAATGTGTACGAGGGCAATATTGACGACTACCTGGACCCCAAGTTCGGCATCCTGGACTACCTGCTGGAGCAGAAGCGGGCGGGGCGTATCCGCCACCTGGGCTTTTCCGCCCACGGCAGCCTGGCGGTGATCCGGCGGTTCCTGGAGGCCTACGGCTCCCACATGGAGTTCTGCCAGCTCCAGCTCAACTATATGGACTGGCACTTCCAGCAGGCCGCGGAGAAGGCGGCTCTGGTGCGGGAGGCGGGGCTGCCCATCTGGGTGATGGAGCCCCTCCGGGGCGGCAAGCTGGCCGCCCTGCCGGAGGACATGGCCGCCCGGCTGAAGGCCCTGCGTCCGGCGGAGACGGCGCCCGGCTGGGCCTTCCGGTTCCTCCAGTCCATCCCGGGGGTGACCATGGTGCTCTCCGGCATGTCCAGCCTGGAGCAGCTGGAGGCCAACCTGAAAACCTGGGAGACCAACCAGCCTCTCACCGGGGCGGAGCAGGAGACCCTGGTGGCCCTGGCCGACGAGATGGTGAGCAAGGTGGGCCTGCCCTGCACCGCCTGCCACTACTGCACCAGCCACTGCCCCCAGGGCCTGCCCATCCCGGAGCTTATCGCCCTGTACAATGAGCACAAGCTCACCGGCGGCGGGTTCATCGCCCCCATGGCGGTGGCCAAAATGCCCCCGGAGCAGCGGCCCGCCAACTGCGTGGGCTGCGGCAGCTGTGAGCAGGTCTGCCCCCAGCAGATCGAGATCTCCAAGATGATGAAGGAATTTTCCCAAATGATCGGGATGTGACAAAAAGACGCCGCCCCGGAGTGAATTTCCACTCCGGGGCGGCATTTTGTTGCCGGGAACTAAAGCGGCAGCCACCCCGCCCGGTCGGCCTCGGGGCAGGTGAGGCAGCCGGGGACCAGGCAGCGGTAGGGCCGCCCGCCCCAGTCCACCACGTCCCCGGGCTGATAGCCGTCCCAATTTCCCGCCGGGCGGCTCCACAGGGGATTGCCGTCCGGGGCCAGGCCCAGGGGCTCATACAGCTCGGGGGCGGACTCCGGGGGACGGCTGGCGTCGGAGAGGTGATCCAGGGTGACCTGATAGAGCTGGGGGTCCCCCACCCGGTTCACCCCCCGGCGGAGATAATCCCCCGTCTCGTAGCACATGCCGGGGGCAAACTCGGGATAGACCCAGGCCACCTCCAGGGCCTGGCTGGGGGTGAGCTGGGCGGCGAAGAGCTGCGCCACCCGGCGCAGCTGCTGGAGTTCCCGCTCTGCGGGGGTAAAGACGGTGTGTGTCATGGCAGATCCTCCCAGTCCGGGCATATACCCTTTTATTACTGGGGGGACAGGGGCAAAAGTTGTACGAAACCGTACACCCAGTGAAAAAATTTTTAAAAATTATCTGCCGTACACCTCTTTGGCAAAGCGGACGGTGGCCATGGCGTCCCTGGCGTAGCAGTGGGCCCCCACCTGGTCGGCGTACTCCTGGGTGAGCACCGCGCCCCCCACCACCACCTTCACCTGGGGGCAGGCGGCCCGGAGGCGGCGGATGGTCTCCTCCATGCTCACCACGGTGGTGGTCATCAGGGCGCTGAGCCCCACCAGGGCCACCCCCGGCTGGCAGGCGGCCTCCACCACCCGCTGGGGGGGCACGTCCTTGCCCAGGTCGATGACCTCAAAGCTGTAGTTTTCCAGCAGCACCTTGACGATGTTCTTGCCGATGTCGTGGATGTCCCCCTGGACGGTGGCCAGCACCACCTTGCCCTGGCTGGGCCGGTCCTCCCCGGCCATGGCGGACTGGACCACCTCAAAGGCGGCTTTGGCGGCCTCGGCGCTCATGAGCAGCTGAGGCAGAAAGAGGGTGCCTTTCTCGAAGCCCTGGCCCACCTGGTCCAGGGCGGGGATAAGCACCCGGTCCACCAGCTCCAGAGGGGCGGCCCCTGCCGCCAGCTGGTCCCGGGCGGCCTGGGCGGCCCCCTCCCGGATGCCCCGGAGGATGCAGTCCCCCAGGGAGAGGACGGCGGCGGGGGCGGGGGCCTGGGCGGCCTGGCCGCTGTAGGCGGCGATGTACCCCCCGCACTGGGGGTCCTTGCCGGTGAGGGCCAGACTGGCCCGCCAGGCCCCCATCATAGCGGCGCTGTTGGGGTTGAGAATGGCGCAGCTCAGGCCCTTCTGCAGCGCCATGGTGAAAAAGGCGGTGTTGACGGTCTCCCGTTGGGGCAGGCCGAAGGACACGTTGGACACCCCCAGGATGGTGGCCACCCCCAACTCCTGTCCGATGCGCTCCACCGCCTCCAGGGTGACCAGGGCGGCCTCCGGCTCGGAGGAGATGGTGAGGGTGAGGGGGTCGATGACGATCTCCTTTTTGGGGATGCCGTACGCGGCGGCGGTGTCAATGATCTTCCGGGCCACTGCCAGCCGCCCCTCCGCCGTGGAGGGGATGCCGGTTTCGTCCAGGGCCAGGCCCACCACCACGCCGCCGTACTTCTTCACCAGGGGGAAGATGGCGGCCATGCTCTCTGCCTTGCCGCTGACCGAGTTGAGCATGGGCTTGCCGTTGTACCGGCGCATGGCACGCTCCATGGCGGCGGGGTCGGAGGTGTCCAGCTGGAGGGGCAGGGGGAGCACCCCCTGGAGGGCGCACATCACTTCCTCCAGCAGGGCGGGCTCGTCCAGGTCGGGCAGGCCCACGTTTACGTCCAGGATCTGGGCCCCCGCCTCCTCCTGGGCGAAGGCCTGGCCCAGCACATACTCCAGGTCGTGATCCCGGAGGGCCTGCTGGAACCGCTTTTTGCCGGTGGGGTTGATCCGCTCCCCGATGACCACCGGCTTGGGGCCGATCTCCACCGCCTGGGCGTAGGAGGACACCAGGGTGCGGCCCTTGTCCGTGGGAGGCGTCCAGGGCAGGCCCTTACAGGTTTCGATGAGGGCGCGGATGTGCTCCGGGGTGGTGCCGCAGCAGCCCCCCAGCACCTGGACGCCCAGTCCGGCCAGATATTCCATGTGGACGGCAAACTCCGCCGGGCCCACGGTAAAGACGGTCTTGCCGTCCTCCTGCCGGGGCAGCCCCGCGTTGGGGTTGACCACCAGGGGCAGGGAGGTGAGGGAGAGCAGCTCCTCCACAATGGGGGCCATCTGGGCGGGGCCCAGACCGCAGTTCACCCCCAGGGCGTCCACCCCCAGGCCCTCCAGCAGGGCCACGGTGGAGGCGGGGGTGCCGCCGGTGAGCAGCTTGCCGTTCTCCCCGTACACGGTGGTGACCACCACCGGCAGATCGCAGTTCTCCTTGGCGGCCAGCACGGCGGCTTTGGCCTCGTAGGAGTCGCTCATGGTTTCGATGAGCACCAGGTCGGCCCCGGCGGCGGCGCCCGCCCGCACCACCTGGGCGTACAGGGCCACCGCATCCTCAAAATCCAGGTCTCCCATGGGCTTTAAGAGCTTGCCGGTGGGCCCCAGGTCCAGGGCAATATACACGTCCTCCCGGCCGGAGACGGCCCGGGCGTCCCTGGCCAGGGTGACCCCGGCGGTGACGATCTCCTCCAGGGAGAAGGGCCCCCCGGCGGGGAACTTCAGGCCGTTGGCCCCGAAGGTGTTGGTGCAGAGAAGATTGCTCCCCGCCTCCAGATAGGCTGTGTGGACCGCGGTGATCTCCTCCGGCCGCAGCAGGTTCCAGGTCTCGGGCAGCTCCCCGCCTTTCAGGCCCCGGGCCTGGAGCAGGGTGCCGGTGCCGCCGTCGCAGAACAGCCGCCGGCTGTGGAGGGCTTCCAAAAATGTCATAGGGCATCTCTCCTGAACGTACAGTTTTCTTTGGGACAAGTAGCACAGCCCCCGGTGTGACATCTGCCGGGGGTGGGGGCTATGCCGATCACCGCCGTCACCGATTTGACCGGGGCCAGCAGGTGGGCGGAGGTGGCGGTGAGGCCGATTTTCCTGGGGGCGTCCAGCCTAGCCAGCAGCTCCGGCTGGGCGGACAGGGGAAAGTCCCCGTACCCCGGGCTGAACCGGGGGCGGAGGTATTGCCCCGGATAGCGCCCGGCCAGCTCCCGGCAGGCCTGGTCGCACACCTCTTCAATGAGGGCGGCGGCCACCGCCTGATCCACCGCGGCCTGGGCCACCCGGCCCCCCGCCGACCGGGCGATGAGCCGGTCCACCTCCACCCCCAGGGTGGCGGCGAAGAGGAGGGCGGCGGTGCACCCCTCCAGGTGGGCGGCCAGCTTCTGGCTGGGGATGGCCCAGTCCCCCAGCGCCACCTCGGTCTGGGACAGGGCCAGGGGGAGCTCCAGGGCGATCCACCGGGGGGCGGCGGCCTCCTCCACCGCCGCCGTCCGGGCGGCAATGAGGGCGGCGGTCTGCCCGTCGGGCTCCCTGCCCCGGCAGCCCAGGTAGCGCAGTACCTCCCGCCGGGGGGCGTGGATCACTTGAGCACCTCCGACAGGCTGGCCTGGATGCCGGCGGCGATCTCCGGCTTGTTCATGGAGTAGATGTGGATGTGTCGTACCCCGTTGGCCAGCAGGTCGATGATCTGCCCGGCGGCGTAGGCGATGCCCGCCTGGTGCATGGCGGCGGGGTTGTCCCCGAACTTGTCCACGATGGCCTTGAACCGCTCGGGCAGATAGGTGCCCGACAGCTTGCAGATCCGGGCGATCTGCTTGCCGTTGGTCACCGGCATGATCCCCGCCACCACCGGCACGGTGATGCCTCTCTCCCGGATGCGGTAGAGGAAATTATAAAGGATGTTGTTGTCAAAAAACATCTGGGTGGTGAGGAACTGGCAGCCCGCCTCCACCTTCTCCTTTAAATGGTCGATGTCGGCGTCCTTGGTGGGAGACTCGGGGTGACCCTCGGGATAGCAGGCCCCGCCGATGCAGAAATCTCCCTGGGCCCTGATGTCCCGCACCAGCTGGGCGGCGTACTGGTAGTCGTGGGCGGGGGCGCCCCCCTCGGGGATGTCCCCCCGGAGGGCCAGCACGTTCTGGATACCCTTCTCCTTTAACTGGTTCAACACCTTGGACACATGGGCCCGGGTGGAGGACACGCAGGTCAGATGGGCCAGCACGTCCACCCCGTAGGTCTGGGAGATGCCGGCGGCGATGCCCACGGTGTAGTCGCTGGTGCCGCCCCCGGCGCCGTAGGTGACGCTCATGAAGTGGGGGCGGAGGGCGGCGATCTCCTGGGTGGCCCTGGCTACCGAGTCGTAACCGGCGCTGGTCTTGGGGGGGAATACCTCAAAAGACAGGGTGGGGCCGTCCTGCTTTAAAATATCAATGATCTTCATGGGCTCAGCTCCTTTTGTTTTGCAAGAAAAAATATTGTGACGGGGCAAATTTGCTTGATTAGTCCGGGATTTTGATACCAGGAATGTAAGATATCATAGTTTAAACGAATCTTTAGAAAAAAGCGGGGGGTGTTATGCTATAATATCCACAATAAACGAAAATTGCAAGAGATTGCGTCGAGAAATATGCCGGCTCCGCCGGCGGAGCATATGAGATGGGGTGTACATGGTGGAGAATAATCAACTGCTTCCCTTTGAGCGCAACCGGTATTATGTGGGCAAGCTGCTGACCTCGGCGGACTTCCAGGTGGAACAGGAGTATGGCATCCAGAAACGGCGCTTCCTGAACGAGATGATGTTTGGCGACGGCGTGGTGTGCGGCCTGGGGGTGTACAGCCTGGACGACCAGAGCGTCATGGTGGACTCCGGCGTGGCCATCGACGGCCTGGGCCGGGAGATCGCCGTGGAGTCGGCGGTGGTGCGCAAGCTGTCGTCCATCCCCGGCTTTGAGGAGCTGGAGAGCGCCCGGGTTTTGCTCTGCCTGCGGTATCAGGAGGAGAACGTCCACCCGGTGTACGCCGTCCGCAGCCAGGAGAGCGGCGACAACTACGAGTGCAACCACACCAGAGAGGGCTGGAGCTTCTTCCTCCGGGACGCCGAGGCCCCCGGCGGGGTGATGGAGCTGGAGTCCGATTTCCTGGCCACCGCCGTCCTCTTTGAAAACAGCGACTACATCGTCACCCTGTCCATGCCCGCCGCCGCCAGCTGCGGCCACCAGGCCCGGCTGGACGTGCAGGTGGAGTGCCTGGCGGAGGAGACTTCTTCCTTCAGCCTGGATATGCTGCTCCAGACCCCCGCCTTCCTCTCCGACAGCGGGGAGCACGAAGTCCATATCACCATAGACGGCGTGCGGCTGGCCGCCGGGGAGCGGCTGTGCAAGAGCTACTGGCTTACCGCCCAGGCCACCCCCGCCCCCGACTCGGTGCTCATCGCCGGCAGCAACATGGTGGGCATCCTGGTGGGGGAGCAGCGGGAAAACCTGGCGGAGAACTTCCTCATGCGGGTGGCGGTGGAAGAGCTGACCCCCGACGAGCTGGTGGCCCGGGCCATCGGCCGCATCAGCCTGGAGAGCCGGGAGATGGCCGGCCGGGCGGACTGCGTTCCCCTGGCGGAGATCCGCCTCCAGCGCACCAAGAGCGCCTACCTCATTGAAAAGGTCATCGAGGACGGCATCAAGCACTATGTACAGACCAACGCCGCCGCCGCCCTGCGCACCGAGTACGGCAGCTATTACGCCCAGCCCACCCAGCGGGTGGCCGCCGTGGCGGTGGAGCGGGAGTCCGGCCCCGCCGACAACGGCGCCCGGTACAGCGAGCCCATCTACGCCACCGGCATCTGCGAGATCCCCCTCAGCGGGGCCAAGCGGGGGGATGTGGTCCGCTCCGACGAGATCCTCCACGGCCTGGGCCGGGGCAACGTGCTGGTGGAGGTGGGCTTCGAGTACCTGGCGGAGGACCCCCGCACCAACGAGCAGGCCCGCAACACCATCTACGGGGACGCCACCCTCTTCAGCGAGCCCGAGCTGCCCATCACCCGGGCGTCCACCGGGGTCAAGGTGCTTGGCGAGCGGGGCAGCTTCATCGTAGCCGCCCGGCTGGAGCAGGACGCCGGCCAGGCCGTGATGGTGCTGCGCTGGGTGGCCATCAAGCTGCCCGCCGGGGAGGAGAGCTCCAAGCTGCAGCGGCTGGCGGGCAAGAGCATCGCCGCCGAGCAGCCCACCGTGGTGCTGGCCACCCGGGAGAGCCACTTCTTCAACGTGCGATTCAAGAACATGGAGCCCTGCACTTTGAGCTACGAGCTCACCGAGCCGGACTCCGGCGAGATCACCGCCGACGGCATCTATACCGCTCCCGGCAAGGAGGGCGTGTACGAGATCCGCATCTCCTGCGCGGATATGCCGCTGGTCAGCACCTATGCCTACGCGGTGGTGAAAAAGCGTACCGCCGAGCAGGAGGAGGCGGCCGCCAACAAGTAAGTCAGTGAGGGGCTGGAGGGAGACGCCGTGATCTATCAGGGTGGAAATCTGATGCTCAGTACCATATGGGAGGTCATGAAAGGGCCGGTGAACGACGTGTACGTCTGCCAGGACCTGAACTCCCCTGTGGAGCTGCGCTATACGCTGCTGGTGGTCCACGACCGGGCCTGCATCAAAAAGCTGCTGGCCATACTGGAGCAGTCCGAGCGGGAGTGGGGGGAGCAGCAGGCGGTGCTGGCCAGCTTCGCCCACAACGAGGATATGTGCTTCGCCTTTGAGTACCGGCCGGAGCGGCGGCTGACCGCCTTCGCCCCCGGCCAGATGACCGGGCTGAAGGTGCGGGAAGAAATTTGCATCAACCTGGTGATGGAGTGCCTGTCCTCACCTCTGCCCTATCCGCTGCTCTACCTGGTGCTCACCCAGGGCAACGTCCACCTGAACCAGGACAACGGAGTGTACTTCACCCACTGCCTGGACCTGTCCCAGCTGGACGAAAAGAATGACGAGGCCGCCTGCGTCACCTGCTGCGCCCAGATGCTGCTGGACCTGCTGGAGGGGGGCAACAAGGGCCGCCGGAAGCTGAACAGCTACGAGCTGCTGCGGAAAAAGACGGCCAAGAACGCCTACAGCGCCTTCCCCGAGCTCTACCGGGATATCAAGGTCACCGCCCTGCCCGACAAAAAGCAGGGCTTCCGCAACCGGGCCAAGGCCTTCTGGCTGCGGAACAAGGACCGTATCTTCCACCTGCTGCTGGTGCTGTGCGTCATCGCGGTAATCCTGGCGGTGGTCATGCTCATCTCCCAGCTGATTTTCGGCAGCATCCCGCTGCTGCGGCTGTTTGAACGCTGCTTTGAGCGGATTGGTACAGAAGATCTTACCTTACGATAGAAAAGGGAGGGCCAACTGCATATGAGAAAGTGGATCATAAGCGCGGCGGTCCTCCTGCTGGCGGCGCTGCTGCTGGTGTTCTGCACCCCCCTGGGCCTGCCTGCCGCCGACGGCCTGGAGCCCACGGCGGCCCAGAAGGACAGCGACACCCTTTATCTGGCGGAAAATCGCACCCTGTGCTCCCGGATCTACACCGCCGACGAAACGGGGCGGATTCGGACGGTTTATCAGGAGAACCGCCGGGGCGAGGGACTGGTGACCGCCATCACCCAGCTGGCCAGCGGGGGCAGCGGGGTGTACTTTGTCCGCCAGATCTGCCCGGAGGGCAGCCTGGAGAGCAATGACTGGCAGCTGTGCCTGCTGCGGGACGACGGCACGGTGACCGAGCTGGGAGGCGGCAAAAACGCCCTGCTGATGCGGGTCACCGGCCTGGGGGTCAGCGCCGGAACCATCCGGGTGGCCGGGGTGGATACCCTGAGCCGGGCGGTGGTGTGCGACCTGCCGGAGTCCGGCGGAGAGTGGAGCGTCCAGACCATCGGCGACGTGGGCCTGGTGCTGGCCGCCCAGCCGGACGGGGATTCCCTGGCGATCCAGCTGGGGGAGGGGAGCGCCCTCCGACGCAGCGCCGCCGGTACCACGGCAACCCTGGGGGCCTATCCCCAGGCGGAGCTGCCCGAGCAGCTCTCCCTCACCTTCTCCGCCCGCCTGTCCTGCAAGGGGAACCTGCTGGCGGCGGCGGTGATCGTGGTGGCGGTGATCCTGGCGCTGGCTCTGGTGGTGCGCCGCAGCACCAGGGCCAAGACCCTGGCCCTGCGCACCGCCTGCCTCACCGGCGTCTGCCTGCTCATCACCCTGCTGGTGGTCACCGCCGCCCTGGTGGTGGGGACCGGCGGGGTACGCACCGGCGAGAATATGGACGGGGCGGTGTCCCTGACCCAGTCCCGGGCCCGGCTGCTGGAACAGGCGGGGCCCGAGGCGGTGCTCCAGGATGACTTTTACGGCTCGGCGGAGGCCGCCGCCCTGGAGCAGCTTATGGGCTCCGGCGACGAGCTGTACGCCGTCTCCGGGGGAGAGGCCACCGTGGCCCTGTCCCGGCAGAAGGTGGTCGGCAGCTCCGCCGCCGACCACCTGACCGGCGACTCCCTGGACCTGATGAACGAGGTCATCCGGGGGAAGAGCGCCGGGGCGGTCACTCTCCGGACCAGCGGACGGCAGATTATCATCTCCGCCGCCCCGGTCAACGCCAACGGGGTGCTGGTGGGGGTGCTGGTGAGCCGCACCGCCGCCGAGCTCAGCCTGGGGGACATGGCCTCCCTGCTGGGGATGGTGGGCAGCCTGCTGGCGGGGCTCTTCCTGGCCTCCCTGCTGCTGATCTACCTCTTCCTCCGCCGGACCACCCGGCCGGTGGCCGCCATCACCCAACAGATGAAGGCGGTGAGCGAGGGCAACCTGCGCCCCGCCCCCATCTCCAAGCGGCGGGATGAGCTGGGCGAGCTCAACCGGGCCATGCAGGAGATGTGCATGGGCCTGTCCATCCGGGACTACGAGGTGGACAGCGTCATCCAGGCCTACCGCCGGTTCGTCCCCTGGGGGATGGAGCGGCTGCTGGACCGGGCCTCCGTCATGGAGGTGGGCTTCCGGGATGCCCGCACCCTCACCGGCAGCATGGGGCTGTTCAGCGTCAGCAACCGGGACCGGGCCCGGCAGGCCCTGGAGGACGAGGATTACGTCCAGTTTGTCAGCAACTGTTTCCGGGTGCTCCGGGAGAGCGCCAGGGTCCATCAGGGCCAGATGCTGGCGGGCAGCTTTGAGCTGGACGCCGCCCCCGTATTCTACCCCGAGGACACCGGCAGCGCCGTCCAGGCGGGGCTGGACCTGATGGGGGAGCTGGAGCGGCAGCCCGCCGTTCAGGGCTGGCGGCCCGACTACTTCCTGATGCTCCACTACACCAGCTTCCTCTACGGCATCGCCGGCACCGAGGACCGGGTGTTCCCCCTGATCTCCTCCTCCGAAATGGAGTTTTTGGGCAGCTTTGCCGACCGGTTCCGGTCCGCCGGGGTGCGGATGGTCCTCACCGAGGACATTCTCAACCGGCTCACCATCGGGTGCAACACCCGGTACATCGGCTATGTGGCCTCCGCCGACGGCCGCCACAGCTTCAAGCTGTACGAGGCCCTGGACACCTACCAGGATATCGAGCGCAACCTGCGCATCCGGTACGACCAGCGGCTCCAGGAGGGCATCCGCCTGTTCTACCACAACGACTTCTACCTGGCCCGGAACCTGTTCTCCTCTCTGCTGAAGGCCTGTCCTCAGGACGGAGTGGTGCGCTGGTACCTGTTTGCCTGCGAGTACTTCTTCAACAGCGATCCCGGCCAGGTGGACTACCGCCTCTTTGGGATCGACCAGTAAACTGACCGCCCTCCGGGGCGGAGGCAGGGAGGTGCGCTTCCTCTGTGAATAAACTGTTTTCAACCCTGTTCTCCTCGCTGCGGGCCAAATTCACGTCCCTGTGGACCCGCCTGCGGCTGTGGGTATCCCCCACCTTCTGGAGGACCCGGGTCTTTACCCGGCTGCGGGGAGCCTTTTCCAAGCTCTTCGATGTGCGGCCCCGGAACAAGAAGGACTACTACGTCTTACTCAACTGGATGGTGAGCAAGCGACTGGCCTTTGCCATTGTGGTGGTGCTGGGGGTGCTGTGCCTGTGGTTCATCCTGTCCATGCTCCCCACCCCCGCCAGCGCCGGGAACACCGGCGTCACCATCAATACCTACCGCTACGACTCCATCCCCCTGAAATTCCAGAGCGGCACCGTGCGCATCCTGGCCCGGGACGGCCACCTGGCCTATGTGGGCCAGGTCCAGGATGCCAAGTGCCAGGGCACCGGCACCCTGTACGACAAGGACGGCAACACGGTGTACGAGGGGGAGTTTGCCGACAACATGTACAACGGCACCGGCACCTCCTACTACCCCGACGGCACCGTCCAGTACACCGGCAGCTTTACCGACAACCTGTACAACGGGGTGGGCAAGTACTTCCGGCCCACCGGGGTGCTGGAATATGAGGGAGACCATGTGACCGGGGTGCGCTCCGGCACCGGCACCCTGTACAACAGCACCGGCAGCCCAGTGTTTACCGGCTCCTTCCAGAAGGACCAGATTGTCTACAGCGAGTTTGTGGATAAGGCCACCACCGACGTGGCCCAGATGTATACCGGCGTCTCCCAGGTGTACAGCAGCAGCACCGAATACTGCGTGTACATGGAGGAGATCGGGGCGGTGTACTCGGTGGCCGACGGGATGACCGCCCTGGACGACAGCTGGAACGTCACCGGCGTCTATGTGCTGTCCGACTCCGTCCTGGTGGAGGGGGAGGCCTACACCTCCATCAACCAGATCACCCAGCTGATGGGGGAGCCCGACTACTCTGGTACCGCCTGGGTGGACCTGTCCGAGGCGGTGTGCGTCAACCAGCTGGTCCAGCGGGGAGCGGAGACCGTGGCCCCGGTGGACATGACGGTGACCACCAGCTACGACGGGGTGTACAACGTCACCGACTATGACCGGGACGGGGAGCTGTACATCTACACCTACCAGCGGGACGGCCTGCTCTACACCTTCTACTGCACCGGCGCCGGCGTGGACCAGTTCTTTATGTACGCCATCCAGGCCATCTGATCCACAGGCCCAGCCCCGAAGAAAGGAGCGGCGATCATGCAAGCCAACCGAACCCGTCTGACCCGCCTGGTCTGCCTGCTCCTCTGCGGCGTGTTTGCCCTGGGGCTGGCCCCCAAGGCCCGGGCAGCCCAGTCCAAGAGCTTCCTGCTTCAGCAGGCCCAGTCCATGGCCCTGGCGGGGAGCGGCGACATCAGCAAGGTGTATAACCAGATCCTGCTGAAAAAGATGAAGTATGTGGAGGCGGTGGAGGGAATCAAGGCCAAGGTGAAGAACAAGACCTCCTTCCGCTGGTCCCCGCTGCTCAACTTCAAATTCCCCGAACCTCTGAACATGATAGAGGAGCATGAGCTCAACGTGAAGCCGCTCACCCTCCAGGCGGAGATCCAGACCCTCCAGCACCAGATGGACGATCTGACCTACCAGGTGCTGGCCGACGTGAACAAGCTGTACACCCAGGCCTACATCTCCCAGGAGAAGATCAGCTTTACCCAGGAGCGGCTGGACGCCGCCCAGGAGCAGCTGGAGCGCAACCAGGCCCGGCTGGTCACCGGCCAGGCCACCCAGAGCGACGTGGACACCATGAGCAAAAAGGTGGACACCCTGACCACCGAGCTTGCCAACCTGAAACGGAATTTTGAGACGGAAAAGGCCAGCCTCAGCGAAATGGTAGGACTGGATATTACCAGCGGCTACACCTTCCGCAACTCCCTCAACGAGCTCAGCCTTCCCCGGGAGCAGCTGGAGAGCATCATCACCTATACCTTGAACAACGACCAGACCGTGTACGAGGCCCGCACCTCCGCCTCCACCGCCCTGATGAACCTGGAAAATTACGAGTCCCTGATGCGCAGCCAGTACGGCGGCAAGATGGACGGGATTCAGGGCTATGTGAACATGGTCAAGCAGGGTCAGGAGGTGGACTACGCCGCCTTCCAGATGAAGTACGAGGAATTCCTGAAAGCCATCGACAAGCCCTGGTCGGGCAAGATCCGCATCCTCTTCTTCACCTTTACCATGGAGTGGTTCAAGGGTGAAATCGACGGTTCCCGTTATATTGAAGATGAATTATACGCTCTGTATACGGCCTGTATGGATTACGACAGCGCCCGGGCGGAGCAGGAGAGCACTGAGGAATCCGTCCGGGCCGAGGTGGAGAGCTCCTTTGAGGCGCTGGTCAGCAGCTGGAACGCCTACCAGACCCTGGCCGACACCCTGGCCAGCCAGCAGGACGACCTGAACAAGGCGGCCGCCCTGAACAAGCTGGGCCAGGTGGACTTCGCCCAGGTGGACGAGGCCCAGACCACCTACCAGGAGACCCAGCTGGAGGCCCTGGACGCCCTGGCCAGCTACAACGAGCAGCTGTACGACTTTGACCGGCTCACCTGCGGGGCGGTCACCCGGTATATGTCGGGGGCCTCCCTGGACACCGACGCCGGGGCGGGCGGCGACAGCTTCGCCTCGGTGGATACTATCAACGATCCGTACTACTACATCTACACCACCGTGGACGACCTGGTGTTCCACATCGGGGTGTCCATCCCCGAGGATTTTGAGCCTGCCGTCAACCAGTTTGAGGTGTGGAGCGGCGACTACCAGATCGGAGAACGCACCGCCATCGGGGAGGAGATCACCCACCTGAGTTCGGACTACGGCGGCGGCGCCGAGCTGGTGATCCGGCTGTACAACAGCGACGAATATGTCACCGAGTGCACCATCGACGCCACCGTATCCCGGGATGTGCTCAACTTCCAGGTGGAGACCGATACCGGCCCTCAGGAGCGCACCATCGGCTCCTATAAGGTGTCCACCACCAACCGGGGGGATCTGAGCACCTCGGAACTCACCCTTTCCATCAACGCCAGCGAGGGGGCCAAGCGCTACGCCATCCGCTACGGTCAGTCCGGGGTATACACCACCGACCTGATGGACCTGACCAGCTCCTTCCAGTACCTGACCCTGCTGATCACCAGCCTGGAGGAGGTCACCCTGGAGCTGTACGACGCAGAGGACCAGCTGCTGCTCACCGCCCGCTTTGACACCGAGCTGGGCACCATTGTCACCGACGCCCAGGAAGGAGGGGCCTGAGATGAAACATCGCAAAGCAATTCTGGCGGGAGCCCTGGCTCTGATCCTGGCCGTCATTCTGGGAGCCCAGCTGCTGCTGGCGGGGGCCGTGTGGGACGAGGAGGAGGCTGTCCACATCAATCCGGATGAGATTGAGACCTCCACCCTGGCCATCGGCACCCATCTGATCCACCTGTCCGCCCTCACCGACAGCATCTACGCCACCGCCCAGACCTCCGCCGAGGAGTCGGGGCAGGACCGGATCTACTATAAGTCGGAGCTGGCCGACGGCACCTGGTTTGATATCACCCAGGCCTCCAGCCTGGAGGACATCACCACCGGGGGCAGCCCGGTGAACAAAGAGGTCATCGCCGCCCTCTTCTTTACCCACCACACCAAGTCCGACGGCATCACCTACGACCTGCGCACCAATACCGCCACCTGCATCTACGATATCCCGGACCCCTATGATGTGTATAACATGGAGGAACTGTTCCCCCTGAAAAACCAGTATGAGACCCTGAAAGAGACCCAGCCGGACAATCCCAGCGCCAAGACCAACATCGCCCTGATGGACGAGATTTTTGACCTGGAGGTCCACAACGACGTGACCGATGAGGCGGACCGGCAGCTGGACGCCCTTCAGCGGTATCTGGACTACCTGAACGCCAACGGCGGCACCAGCGTCCAGGTGGAAGCGGTCCAAGGGGTCATGGAGGCGGTGGACGCCACCCGCCGGGCGGAGGTCATGCGCATCCTGGAGCCGGCGGTCAACGACCTTTCCATGACGCTGATCACCTACACCGCGCCCCCCGCCTCTGACGACGAGGAGGAAGAGGAGAGCGAGCCCGAGGGCATGGCGGTGGATACCACCATGACCTCGGCGGTAAACGACAGCCTGAGCAATGTCAAGACTTCGCTCATCGAGCACGAGGGCAAAATGCTCTCGGAGAGCACCACGGTGCTGAGCCAGGCCTACAACACCATGGCCAACCAGCTCATCACCGATGCCGAGGCGGACAACTATACCGCCTGCAACGCCGACGTGGACGATCTGGTGGATCTGGAGAACATCCAGAACAGCGTGATTTCCAACCGGGTGCGGGAGCTGGACCTGCTGGACGGCACCCTGATCGGCCAGGCGGAGAGCGCCTACACTTCCGCCCTGAGCGCCGGCCAGAACAGCGCCTACAACGCCGCCCTGGGCCAGGGGGACGCCCTGCTCAACGAGATCATCAGTGAGAACAACGCTTCGCTGAACAGTTTGCGCAATGAGCTGGAATTCCTCCTCAACGCCCGGACCCAGCGGGTAGAGTCCGAGGATGCGGTGACCTATCTGGACCAGCGGCTCCAGACCACCAGCGGCTGGTACGATTCCATTCCCAACGACGCCTTCCAGAGCGGGGCGGAGGCCTCCCTGGATTCCCACGTCCAGTATATCGCCGAGCTGCGCCGGGAAAACGAACTGGCCGCCGGCGGCAATGAACTGGACGCCCTGATTGCCGAAAAGGCCGACCTGCAAACCCAGATGATGGCCTGCCTGGATGAAAACGACTTGGCTGGGGCCAAGGCGCTGGAGGAGCAGATCGCCGCGGTGGATGAGCAGATCAACAGCATCCAGCAGGAAAATACCGCCCAGCTCAACCAGCTCAACCAGGAGATCAGCGACCTGGAGGAGCAGATTGCCCAGGCGGAGGCCGACGGCGACAGCGCCCTGGCCGCCCAGCTTGGCAGCGATCTGGCTACCAAAAAGGCCCAGCTGGCCGCCCTGGAGGGGAGCATGAGCGACGGCAGCCTGGGGGCCGCCACCGCCCAGCTGAAGCAGGACGCGCTGTCCATCATCAACAGCGACAACCCCTCCGACGAGGAGCTGGCCCAGCTGAGCAACAACATCAGCAGCCTGGAGGAAATGCTCCCCCTGGACTACGGGCTGGTATTCCCCGCCCTCAACGCCCTCTATCAGGACATGGCCGCCCAGAAGAACCTGACCGGCACCAGCGACTTTGACGAGGGGCTGGCGGCGGTGGAAAATGCCATCCTGAACAACGCCGACGCCTATGCCGCCGCCATGCGGGAGGAGAAAACCAGCGCCGACCTGTCCGGCATTGCCGAAGAATTCTTTGCCGGGGAGGGGACCAGCCTGCTGAACAGCGGCAACAGCCTCACCGGATTGGGCACCGGCAGCAGTACCGGCGTCGGCACGGGTACCGGAACCGGCACTGGAACTGGCACTGGCACCGGAACCGGCACTGGCACCGGAACCGGCACTGGCACCGGAACGGGCACTGGCACTGGCACCGGGACTGGAACCGGAACGGGCACTGGCACTGGCACCGGGACTGGAACCGGAACGGGCACTGGCACTGGCACCGGGACTGGCACTGGAACAGGTACCGGAACTGGTACAGGTACGGGCACCGGAACTGGAACCGGCACTGGCACGGGTACTGGCACCGGCACTGGTACCGGGACTGGCACCGGCACTGGTACCGGGACTGGCACCGGGACTGGCACTGGAACAGGTACCGGAACTGGTACTGGCACTGGCACCGGTGCTGGCACTGGAACCGGAACTGGTACTGGTACTGGCACCGGCACGGGGTCTGGCATCAACATCACCGCCGGCGAAACCGGCCCGGACGCCGGGCTGGGAGAGGACGGCGAAGGGGCTGTCTACCTGGCGGCCTTGCAGATGTACTATGACCAGACCGGCTCCCAGGAGGCTCTGGCCCTGCTGACTTCGGTTTCCCGCCGGCAGAGCGAGCTGGGCAACCCCCTGGTGTTTTTCAAGTACAACGATATAGGCAACGAGTATGTGCCGCTGTCCGCCGTGCAATGTGCAACCGGGATGCGCTATGTGTGGAACGCCACCCGCAGCCTGGGCACCCTGGCCAAAGGGGCCACCTACTACGGGTTTACCGCCTACTCCGACGCCGTCATCCGGGGACGGACGGAGCAAGACGTGGACCATATGCCGCTCACCGCCAAATACCAGAACGGCCTCTATATCTGCGAGGAATATGCCAGCCAGGAGTTTGGCGTGGAGGGGCTCTACCTCCAGAACAGCGACTACGCAGTTCTGATCACTGCGGAGATCCAGAGCCAGGCGGAGGAATTGTTCGCCCGGTTCCTGGCGTAGCCTCCGGATACCGGAAGGAGTGATGCAATGGCAGATTATCCAATCATTTCCGACGTCTCTACCTATATGGTACAGCTGCTGCGGGGAAAGATGTGCCCTGAGCCCATCCCCTCCCCCAACAACATCTCGGTGTGCAGTCCCGCCGAACAGGACGCGGACTACATCCTGGGGATCTATCTGTACGATATCAGGGAGGAAGGCGAGGTATCCGTACCGTCCATGCTGGGCACGGGCCGTACCCGTCTTCAACGGCCGCCCAGGCCCTACAGTCTGTACTACATGCTGTTTATCAACGGCTCCTCCCAGATGGGCCTGAAGGCGGCGGACGTGCAGAAAATCCTGGGCCGGGCAGCCCAGATCGTCACCGACGGCAATGTGGTCAATCCGCGCCAGTTGCAGACCTGGCTGGAAAACGACGAACCGCCCATCATCTTTACCCCGGCGAAACTATCCCTGGAGGACAAGGTGAGAGTCTGGTCGGCCATCAACAAGCCGTATCAGGTCAGCCTGTTCTATAAAGCGTCCCCCGTGTTTGTGTCCAGCGAGATCATTGTGGATTCCCCCCGGGTTACCGAGGCCCAGTTCACCGTGGGCGTGCGGGGAGTCCCCAGAGAGGAGGGGTAAGACGTGCCGGCCACCATTATTCACCGGTTGGGCCTGGCGCTGCGCCTTCTGGACACCACCACCGGCTTCCCGGTCCAGGACCGGGCGGTCCGCATCCTGTGGGACGGCAAGCTGGTCCACCCCCAGTTCCGTACCGACGGCAGCATGATCTTCCTGGAGGCCGGGCAGGAGGACTTCACTCTGGACATCACCTTGCCCGGCTTTGAACCCCGGCATCTGGAGGTGCGCCGGAAGGAGCTGGACCCCAAGCTTCCCCTGCTGGAGCTCCACATGATCCCCGGCGACGACTACCGCCTCAGCCGCTACCCCTGCCTGGGGGTAGAGGGGGTTTTGCCCGGCATCCAGACGCTGGATGGGGTGCGGGCGGGAGAGAGCCCCTGCCTTATCCGGGAGCAGGACCCCCGGCGCAGGCTCATCACCATTTTCAATCCCCACAACCTGGAGCTCAACCGCACCTGGTACGCTCTGGTGAACCCGGACCAGGGGGTCTATGAGCCCTTCTCCGTGGTCCGGCGGGTCAACGGCCAGCAGTATAAGCTGGACCGGGCCTTGGAAATGGAGTTCCGCAATTACTTCCCCATCTGCCCCCTGGTGTTCGGCTGTGCCGGACCGGACGGCCGTTACCGGCTGAAGGTGCGGGACGACGCCGCGTCGGCCCGGTGGATGCTCCGCTGGGTGGCGGGGGGGCAGGTAAATTTTGCCACCTTGGATCTGCGGGTCCAGCATCAGCTGGAACCCACCGTCTCCGGCGTGGAGGAAAGGAGAGATATGTAGCATGGCCATACCGGTGGTCACCGGCGCCACCATTATGTGCACCATGGGCATGGGGACGGGCACCGTCACCGCCACGGCCCAGGCTGTGGTCACCTATGAGGGCAAAATGGCGGCCACCACCATGGACGTCACCCCCATGGTGAACGTGGGGGCCTGCGGCATGTGTACCAGCATGGGCAACCCGGCGGTGGCTTCGGCCACGGCGGCAGCCATGGGCGTGCTTACCCCCCAGCCCTGCACCCCCGTGCCCGCGGGCAGCTGGCTGGGCTCCGCCGCCCCCACGGTGGGCGGCCAGCCCAGCCTGACCAACGACGCCACCTTGACGTGCAGCTACGGCGGCACCATCAAGATCGTCAACCCCGGCCAGACCAAGGTGGTCTACTGACATCGCGCAAAAAAACATAACCATATACCAGTGATTAAGTGAAAGGAGGAGGGGCAGGCAATCGCGGCCTGATCCCGACAAAACTATGGCTGAGTATTTTTCTCCTGGCGTTTATGTGGAAGAGTTTGACTCTTCCCCCCGTGCCATCGAGGGCGTGGGAACCAGCACTGCCGGCTTCATCGGCATGACCGTCAAGGGCCCCACCATCGGCGCCCCCTCCCTGTGCACCAGCTTCGCCGACTTCCAGCGGCAGTTTGGCGGCTACCTCAGCGAGTACACCCACGGCCCCTACCGCTTCCTGCCCGCCAGCGTGGAGCAGTTCTTCGCCAACGGCGGCACCCGCTGCTTCATCTCCCGGGTGGTGCCTGAGAACGCCGCGGTGGCTACCGCCGAGGTGGGCCCCCTGTCCCTGCGGGCTGCCAACGAGGGCAAGTGGGGCAACCGGATTCTGGTGAACTTCACCACCGTCAACAAGCGCAAGCTGCAGCTCATCCGCAAGGAGGGCGACCGGGTCTATGTGGCCAAGAACGCCATGGGCTTTGCCGAGGGCGACCTGGTGGAGTTTGCCGGGGAGCTCAACCGCATCCAGAGCATTTTCGACAACACCATCACCTTTGAGGGCGAGTTTACCGGCGATCCCGTGGACGCCGCCCTGGTGCCCAAGGCCGTCCTCTACTCTGTGGAGATGGACGTGACCATCCGCTGCGACAGCGAGGTGGAGACCTACGCCGGGGTCAACCTGGTGCCCAATTCCGCCAACAACCTGGCCGCCCGCCTGAGCTCCAGCAAGCTGGTGGTGGTGGAGGAGCTGGCTGCCGACGACGAGGTGGTCAATCCCGTTTCCGCTCTGCTGGGCAAAGGCAAGCTCAGCGGCACCGTGGCCTTTGCCGGCGGCAGCGACGGCACCATGGACGCCGTCAACGCCGGCGTGTACATCGGCCAGGACAACGGCCCCGGCAAGCGCACCGGCATCCGCGCCTTCCTGGAGAACACCATGGCCAGCATCATCGCCGTTCCCGGCGTGACCATCCCCGAGGTGGTGGTCTCCCTGGTGGCCCACTGCGAGAACGAGCAGAACCGCTTCGCTGTGCTGGACATTCCCCAGGAGCTGGTCAAGACCTCCGACATCCTGGAGTACCGCTCCATGGTGGACTCCACCTACTGCGCCATGTATCACCCCTGGGTGCAGGTGTTTGACCCCGTGACCAAGAAGCCCGGGTTCGTGCCCCCCTCCGGCGCTGTGGCCGGCGTGTACTCCCGCACCGACGTGACCCGCGGCGTCCACAAGGCTCCCGCCAATGAGACCGTGGTGTGCACCGGCCTGTCGGTGAACTACAACAGCGGCGAGCAGGACATCCTCAACCCCGCCGGCGTGAACCTGATCCGGGCCCTCCCCGGCCAGGGCATCCGCGTCTGGGGCGCCCGCACCGCCAGCAGCAACAGCACCTTCAAGTATGTCAACGTGCGCCGCCTGTTCATCTATGTGGAGCAGTCCATCAAGAACGCCACCAACTGGGTGGTCTTTGAGCCCAACAACTCCTCCCTGTGGGCCCGGGTGCAGGCCACCGTCTCCTCCTTCCTGGAGAATATGTTCCGGGCCGGCATGCTGTCCGGCGAGACCCCCGCCGAGGCCTTCTATGTGGACATCGGCCCCAACACCATGAGCCGGGACGACATCATGAACGGCCGTCTGATCTGCGAGATCGGCATCGCCCCCAGCCGCCCCGCCGAGTTTGTCATCTTCCGGGTGACCCAGTTCACCGCCGAGTCCGCCGGTGGCGAGGCCGCCGAATAATCCGCCGCCTCAGGCATCACTACCTACGAAAAGGAGAGTAAAATTATATGGCTACTACCAATTCTTCCGGCCTGTATTATCCCCTGACGAAAATGAACTTCCTGGTGTCGGTGGATGAGGTCAACGGCGTGGCCGCCTTCAACGAAGTTACCGGCATCGACGCCAGCGTGGACGTCATCGAGTTCCGCCAGGGCAACTCCTCCAGCCTGGCCCCCGTCAAGATCCAGGGCCTGGTGAAGCACGGCAACATCACCCTGAAGATGGGCTACACCAAGGACCAGGACTTCAAGACCTGGATTCAGAACTGCGTCTCCGAGCACCGTGGCGAGACCCCCCGCCGCAACGTGACCATCGAGCTCATCGACATCTCCGACGGCGCCCCCCAGGCCATCCAGGAGTCCGTCTCCGGCACCCTGACCTGGATTCTCAAGGACGCGTGGGTGTGCAAGTACAACGGCCCCGACCTGAACGCCTCCACCAGCGAGGTGGCCATCGAGACCGTGGAAATCGCCTACGAGGAGCTGACCATCCCCAACTAAGGGCGTGGTTCCCATCCGCCCTGCCGGCCTGACCGGTAGGGCGGGGGCCTGTCCCCGCTCCGGCGGAGGCGGGCCCCTGCCCTATCAAGTTGAATTTGGAGGAGCTTTTTATGACCACAGTCTATGAATTTGAACTGCCCAAGGGTTATGTGGATTCCGTGGGCGAGGTCCATAAACGGGGGAAAATGCGCCTGGCCACCGCCGGGGACGAGATTTCCGCCACCCGGGACCCCCGGGTGCTGGCCAACCCCTCCTACCTCACCGTGGTGATCCTGGCCAAGGTGATCGTGGAGCTGGAGGGCATGGAGACCATCGTGCCCAACATCGTGGAGCGGTTTTTCACCGCGGACCTGGCCTTTTTGCAGGACATGTACCAGCGTATCAACGACGTAGAGCCTCCCGTCATGAAGGCGGTGTGCCCCGACTGCGGCAAGACCTTTGAGGTACCCATAAATTTTACGCCAGAGGGATAACGCTGTACCCCCAGCAGGAACTGTACAAGGAGATGAGCTTCATCTCCTACTACTTCCACTGGAGTCAGGAGGATGTGCTGGGCATGGACCACGCCAGCCGCCGCCGGTGGTGTGAGGAGATCTCTGCCATCAACAGCAGCCTGAATCCCTCGGAAAAGAAGAAGGAAAAGAGCATCCTTGAGATGGGCCGCCAGGCGGTGCGCCGGCCTGCCGGAGGAGGTCGCTGATGAGTTTATTAGACGGGAATCACGGGATCACCGATAGCAATATTCTGGTGTGGAACCAGGGGCGCAACCCCCTGGTCAACTTCAATTTTATGCTGCGGGTGGAGCTGCTCTTCGACCTGCCCTGTAAAAGCGTCAAGGCCTTTACCCGTGAGATGGAATACGACTTCATTCAGGAAGGCGGACTCAACGACTATGTCCACATGCTCCGCAAGCCCATCAGCCGCCCCTTTACCCTGGAGGTGGAGCGGTATGTGGGGGTGGACTATGTGGACCCCATGCCCTTGGGGGGAAATCTGGCCCTGCCGGTGTTTCTGTTTGTGGGCCGGGCCCCCAACCAGTTCATTCCCGGCCTGGTGGCCAGAACCTATGTGTTCACCGGCTGCTGCGTGATGAAAAAGACCTACGGCGAACTGTCCGGCGACCAGTCCGGCCTGCTGGTGGAGACCACCACCCTGGGCTACCGGGAGATGCTGTGCGTGGATATCCCCTGGAGCGAAATCCTCACCGACCTGGGGGCGGACTACGCCACCCCCGCCACCAACAGCATCAACGAAGAGGCCCGGAAGAAGGACAAACTGGTGCAGCTGAAGAAGGAGGCCAACGAGCTGGAGGCCAAGGCCCAGGAGAACGCCGCCGCCGCCAGCCAGGACAAGACCGCGGCGGACAGCCTGCTGTCCGAGGTGAACACCCTGCTGGAGCAGCTTGCCCAGATGTCCGACACCGCCGACCAAGAGGCCGCCCTGCTGATAGAACTTACCGCCAAGAGCGACAAGCAGAAGCTGGAGCTCTTGCAGAGCCTACTGGAAGCTCGGAGCAAGGATCAGGAGGACAACCAGGCCACCTACCTGTCCACAGTGGAGAGCAAGAACCAGGAGATCCAGGCCACTTCCGAGCTGACTGCCGCCGAGAAGGCGTACTCCCCCATGAAGGAGGCCGCCCAGAAGATCAGCAGCCTGAAAACGGATATGGCGAATATTGCCACCGAACTGCAGTCCCTGCGGGATCAGCTGGATGAGCGTGTCAACCCCGAAAAGGAGGACACCGAAGAGGCCGCTCCCGCCGACCAGAGCGAACCGGCCGGCCAGAGTGAACCGTCCGGCCAGACCGAAGCGGTTGACGAGCAGGCCCAACGGGCGGAAGAGGCTGCCCGGGCCGCCCAAGCCGCTCGGGAGGAGCGGCAGGCCAAGGCCGAGGCCGCCCAGCGGGAGCGGGAGGCGGAGCAGGCCAGACAGGCCCAGGACGCCGCGGACGCCGCCGCTGCCCGGGAGGAGCGGCAGGCCAAGGCCCGGGCCGCCCAGCAGGAGCGGGAGGCAGAGCAGGCCCGGCAGGCCCAGGACGCGGTAGACGCGGAAGCGGCCCGGGAAGAGCGCCGGGCCAAAGCCCAGCCCTCCGGCGGGGAAGAGGAGCCCGCCGAGTCTCCGGTCCAGGAGGAGCCTGCTGAGGCTCCGATCCAGGAGGAACCTGAAGTTCCCGCCCAGGAGGAATCTGTTGAGGAGCCCACCTCGGAGGGGGAGACAGGGGAGAGCCCGGCTGGGGAAGACACTGAGAATCTGTAATACTTGATCGAGGAGGGATGGGGCCGGTATGCTGACCCTGAGAGAACCCATTCAACTAAAGACCGGCCTGTCCCTCGCCGGGGGATGTGAAGCCTTCGGCCAGCGGTTGAACGGCAACTACAGCCTGATGACCGCCCGCATCGCCCCCAAAGACCTGCTGTTTTTGGTGACCACGCCGCCGGAGTTTCCAGAGGATCTGGGCGGGGTGAGCAGCCTGGAGCTGCGCAACGCCTTTACCGACATCCAGCAGACCAAGGTGGATGTGGTAAACAACGTGCTCAACCGGATCATCCTCAACCAGGACAGCCACTTTACCTACCAGGATCAGGTGTATATCACCTCGGTGCTGCGGAAGCTGGGGGTCCAGGATGTCACCCGCTTTATGGAAGAAGTACGGAGGCTGCGGGAGGAGCAGAGTAATCTGGTCACCCTCACCCGGCTGTACCGGCAGGAGACCACCCAGCGGGCCCTGGCCCTTCTCCATGAGCAGAGCCAGACCACCCAGCGGGATCAGACCTATGTTGAGACGGTGCTGCGGGAGCTGGGGATGCAGGAGACCTCCCACACCGCGGAGGAAGTGCGGCGGCTGTGGGAGGAGCGGGAGCACCTGACCGCCCGCACCAGCCTGACCCACCGGGAGACCGTGGAGGAGAAAACAGCCCTCCCCGGACAGGAGGAGGCCCAGCCCGGCCAGAGCTCTGGCTCCGCCCCCCGCCGGGAAGAGACAAGGCAGGCCCCCGCCCCCCGGTATTATCTCCACCAGGAGATCTACCACCGGCTGGGCACCGGGGATATCTACCAGCAGGTGGCCGCCTTTCATCACAATGTTACCGGCTTGGGGGACAGCTTTACCAACCAGGAGCTGCGCCTGTCCGAGCAGCTGCGGGTGAGCCAGGCCCTCCAGCTCCAGGAGCTGCGCCAGCACAACGTGTACGGCGGGGCGGTGGCCCTCCACCACCACGTCAACCGCTACGAGCAGGGCGATCTGCTGGAGCCGCCGGAGACCCGGGAGCAGGTGCTCTCCCAGGCCGCCGAGGCCGCCTTGCTGTCCACGGTGGACCATGTGCTGACCCATACCCTGGAGCGGTATGGGTCGGGCCGGGATATGTGGCTCACCTTGAGCCACAGCCTGACCCAGGTGGCGGAGAACTCCCTCAGCCGGTTTGAGACCTATCACACTCAGAACACCAACCGCTTCCGGGAAGGGGAGCGCTATCAGAGCTGGTACCGCACCATGGAGGAGCGGGAGATCCAGTCCCTCCAGCAGCTGCGGGAGAGCTGGCATACCCGGGAGACCCTGGAGCGGCTGGGAACACCGGCGGCTGAACTGCCGATGCCGTCCCAGTTCCAGACCCCGGTGGAGCTGGATTATCTGCTCCCCGGCCAGACCCCGGAGGGAGAGGAGGGAGCCCAGCCCCCCACCGAGGGACGCACCGGCCTGACCACCCTGGAGCTGACCAACCTGACCCAGCAGATCCTGGGCAGGGCCCTCCAGCCGGAGGGCCAGCCTGCCCGGCCCGGCGTCCAGCCCGGCACGCCCCAGGAGGGGCAGGCGGGACGGCAGCCGGAGCCCCAGGCGGAAGAGCTGATCTACCGGCAGGGCCAGCCCCCTGTCTCAGCTGAGGAGACAGGGGCCCAGGGGGCCCCGTCGGAGCGCACCACCCAGCTGCTCCGGCAGACCCTCCGGGAGACCATCTCCCGGGAGGGCCAGCCCGCAAAACCGGAGGCCCGGCAAGCCGCCCTCCGGGAGACGGTGGAGCGGCTGCGGGAGCAGCGCCGCCAGGAGCTGTACCACACCAGCCGGCAGGCCGCCCTTACCCTGCGGGAGCTGGTGGACATGGAGCGGGACACGGTGGTCATGGAGCAGCAGTCGCGCTCCCTGCCCAGCCAGGCCGCTCCGGAGCAGCTGGTGCGGGAGATGCGGGAGATTGACCGCCTGAGCCAGGAGCGGCTGGAGCGGCTGAATACCGTCCAGCTGTCTGAACGCCCCCGGGCGGAAGCCGTTCCCGCCGCCCAGCAGGCCCGTACCCGGGCCGACGCCCTCCGGGCCCTGGAGCAGCCGGAATTGGTGCTTCGGCAGCTCCGGGAGGACCGGCAGGAGGAGACGGAGGGAACGCCTCCGGCCGGGGCCGCTCCGGCACAGACAGTCCTGGAGCGGGCCGACCCGGTATCCCAAAAGCTGTATGAAACCGTGCTGCGCTACCAGCAGCTGCGGGAGAGCTGGTATACCCGGGACACCATCGAACAGACATTTCTCCCCGGAGCGGCGGAGGCAGAGGCCCCGCCCCGGCTCCAGCCCCCGGTGGAGCTCACCTATGGAATCCCCGGCCAGACTGAGGCGGAGCCCCTGGAGACTGGCCGGACGCCGGAGGGCCAGTCCGCCCCCGCCGCTCCGGAATCGGCCGCCCTGACCCGGCGGAGCCTGGAGGAGGCGCTGGGGCCTGCCGGTCAACCCGGCGGAGCAGTCAGCCGGCCTGAGGGCCCGGCGGCGCCGGGGTTAAAACCCGGCCAGGCGGAGCCCGGGGAAGAACTGATTTACCGGCAGGATCAGCCCCCTGTGCCGTCAGAAGAGGAGGCCGCCGGAGTGGTCCCGCCGGAGCACACAACCGAACTGATCCGGCAGACCCTCCGGGAGACCATCTCCCAGGAGGAGCCGTCCAGACCGGCGGCCCAGCCTGGGGTGCGGCAGGAGATGGAGACGGTGCGGCAGGAGCTGCACAGTGAGGATACCTACCACACCTACCGGCAGGACAGCCTGGTTCTGCGGGAGACGTGGGAGCGGGAGCGGGACACGGTGGTGGAGGAGGGCAAGCCCCTTTCCCAGCCCGCCCGTGAGACAGGGCCCCAGCCTCCCCGGGCGGACCAGGTCCGGGAAACCCTGGAGATTTTACGGCAGGAGGGGGAGCGGCAGCTCGTCCAGCACAGTTATACCGGCACAGAAGCGGAATCCCGGGAGGGGACGCCGGCAGAGCGGGTGTACCACGAGACCCCGGCGGCCCCGGAGGCGGAGACCGCCGCCCCCGGCGGGGCCATTCCCGAGGCCCAGGCCACCCCGGAGCAGCTCATGCGGGAGCTGCGGGAGATCGACCGGCTCAACCGGGAGCGGGTGGAGCGGCTGCGGGACGCGGAGCAGCCCCAGGTCCGCCAGGTGCGGCCCACCGCCGCCGACCAGGCCCGTACCCGGGCCGACGCCCTCCGGGCCTTGGAGCAGCCCGAGCTGGTGCTGCGGCAGCTGGAGGAGGCCCGGCAGGAGGAGGAGCCCCAGGGGGGTGTACCGCCCCAGGTGGAGCAGATCCTGCGGCAGGCCGACCCGGTGACCCGGAAGCTGTACGAGACCGTGCTGAAATACCAGCAGAATCCCCGTGCCGCCACAGCGGAGGGATTGATCCACGCCAGCAATGTGGGGGCTTTTAACGCCGACACCGCCCAGCGGCAGGCAGCCGCTGAACAGCGGGAGGAGGGGGCGGCCATTCGCTACCCGTCCTCTACGCCGGCAGCGGAGCCCCAGCTTCCCCCGGCGGGAGAACAGGCCCTGGAGCGCCTGCGGGAGGGGGCCCGCCGGAGAGGGGCCCAGCCCCACCGGCCGGGCAGCTGGGAAAAGCTGCCCTTTGTGTTCAAGCGGGAGGA
The DNA here is from genome assembly GCA_949289455.1 of uncultured Eubacteriales bacterium. Lineage (GTDB taxonomy): Bacteria > Bacillota > Clostridia > Oscillospirales > Oscillospiraceae > Flavonifractor. Next base: position 126,769 of record CASEOA010000097.1, on the reverse strand, counting down.
CAACTCCGCCTATGAGGAGCTGATCCAACGGCTGGAGGAGCAGCGCACCCAGCAGACCATCCAGCAGCCGGTCCATGAGGAGGTCACCCGCCAGTCCACCAGCGAGACCCAGATCAATGATTTCAACCGCCAGGTGGTGAACCACACCACCGAGGATATCACCGCCCTGATCAACCGGACCATGGCGCAGCAGATGAACCAGATTACCAGTCAGGTCTACCGCCAGATGGAGCGCCGGCTCCAGACCGAGCGGAACCGTCGCGGCCGGTTTTAATTCCGGCGAAAGGAGGAGAAGTCCATGGCAGGCATCGGAAACGCGCTGAAAAGCGGCATTACCAGCGCGGCCAACTCCCTGTTCGGCAATCTGGAGCAGGCCATTCTGGAGATCGAGGACTACCGCGCGGCCGCCGCCGCTACAGCCAATCAGATGATGGGGCAGATCAGCAATTCCCGTGCCGGCGGGCCCCTAACCCAGAGTGATTCCAACATCCTGAGCAACGCGGCCCAGGCGGTGGCCGGAGAGACACTTGCCGGCGGAAACTTTGAGAAAAAGACCTTCAAGGTCCAGTTCAACCCCTCGGAGATCCAGCTGGACAGTGTGTCCTTCCCCCAGAACATGGCCAACGCCGTGGACGGGGGCGCCCAGAGCATATACAACGACCTGTGCAAGCCCCGGGTGGATCTCACCCTCCGGCTGTACTTTGACGCGGTCAACCTGGCCGACAGCTTTATGTGGGAGAAATTCACCTCCGGCGTGTCCGCCCAGTCGGCGGTAAACATCGCCAGCGCGGTGGCCGGGGCCAAGGGCAAGGTGTGGACCGTCCAGACCCAGGTGGAGGGCCTGGTGGCCGCCCTGCGAAACATCTACACCCGGCGGATCACCTTCCATTGGGCCGACTTCTCCTTCAGCGGTCAGCTGAACACCATTATGGCCCAGTATACCATGTTTTCCACCAGCGGCCGGCCGGTGCGGGCCCAGGTGCTCATGCGCCTGCGGCAGGACAGCAGCACCGCCGCCACCAGGGGCAACTGGAAGAGCGACTTTGATAAGGCCTTCGGCGGGACCGGCGCCAAAATCGGCTCCCTTACCTCGGGCATGGGCAGCCTGCTGAATTTCTGAGGGAGGTGGAGCGCCTGTGGCAAACGCAATCCTGAACTCCATGCTCAGCGGGGCTGTGAGCAGTATCCTGGGCAGTCCCAACAAGGCTATCATCACCATCGAGCCCCTCACTGCCGCCTCTTCCACCGCCTCCGCTGCCGGTGGTCTGACCAGCGGCCTGGCCAGCGCGGCAGCCAGCGCGGCGGACAGCGCGGCCAGTACGGCCCAGTCCGCCCTGGGATCGGTGGGCGGTCTGGCGGGCGGCGCGGCCAGTACGCTGACGGGAGGCGCCAAGAAGCTGGTGGTGCAGTACAACCCCTCCAGCATCGCCATCCAGGCCAACGCCGAATCGGTCCGATTCCAGAATTTGCAGCAGAACCTGGACAACGCGGTGCCCGCCAACCTGGTGCGTCCCCCTTCGGTGGTGATGTCGGTGGAGCTGGTCTTTGACGATATGAACATCGCGGACAGCTTCATGGTGGAGAAATTCACCAGCGGTCTCTCTGCTCAGACAGTGTCCAATGTGGTAAACGCCGCCCTGAAAAAGACATTCTCAGTCCAGTCCCAGATCAACGCCTTCATTGGCCTGATGCAGGACGACACCACCCGGAACATCAAGTTCCAGTGGGCGGATATGAGCTTTGTGGGGGAGGTCACCGAAGCCCAGGCCAGATACACCATGTTTTCCACCAGCGGCCGGCCGGTCCGGGGCACGGTGCGGCTGAACATCACTCAGCAGGTGGACGACAAGGCGGACGCCAGCTATTGGGACACCGCCTTCCAGAAGTTTTTTGCCGACGGGGTCAACGAGGTGGGGGCCAGGAGCGGCCTGGACAAAGTACAAAACCTGATCAACATCGGCTACTGACAGCCGGTATGTCCCGGGAGGATAGGATATGGGCTTGTTAGATACCGTTACCAGTTCGGCCAGTAATTTCAGCAGCGCAGCCTCCAACAGCTTGGGGGGGCTGTCCGGTCTGGCCGGGCCCGCCACCTTTACCAACCTGACCTTCAGCACCATGATGAACAAGTACCAGGACCTCCAGTACCCCCGGGCGGAGATTCTGCTGGGCAACAAGGCGCTGCTCAGCGACAGCGTGGATATGATGATCAACGATATCCACATCGAGCTCAGCGCCGGCTTTGAGGCCTCCATTGCCACCTTCCGCATTTACAATGTGTACAAAAAGACTGCCAGCGGCGGCAACTTCCGGTTTGACGAGCTGAAAAGCCAGGTGGTTATGGGCAACGCGGTGACCATTAAGCTGGGCTATCTGGGCACCCGGGAGACGGTGTTTGTGGGCTTTGTGGCGGGGGTCGCCTTTGGCTACGCCGAGTCCCAGCTGCCCTATATCGAGGTCAGCTGTATGGACCTGAAGGGCATGATGATGGGGGGCTCCTACGCCAGACAGTGCACCGCCCGCAGCTACAGCCGGGCGGTAAGCGAGGTACTCCAGCGCACGGCCTACGAGACCCTCAAGTCCGCCGGGGCCGTGGCTGGCATGGAGGTGGATTCCACCCCCGACGACCCTCCGCCCACCACCGAGAGCGAGTACACCGTGGAGATGGTCAGCGAGAGCGACTATGAATTTGTGGTGAAGGCGGCCAAGAAGTTCAATTTTGAGTTTTTTGTGGACCGGGGCAAGGTGCTCTTCCGCAAGGCCAAGAAGGACACCAGCAACCTTATCACCATCGGGCCCGACGGTCTGATGATCAGTTTCCGGGTGGAGTACAGCCTGACCAGCCTGGTGGGCACCATCGAGGCCCGGGCCATGGACCCGGGGGCGGGCAAGGTGATCTCCGCCAAGAGCACCTTCCCCTCCATGGGGGCCAACATCTCCACCGGGAACAGTGCCAAAAAGCTGGTCAGCGGCGGCACCAAGGTGTATATCGACCCCACCATCAACAGCACAACCCAGGCCCAGTCCCGGGTGGACTCCCTGATGGAGCAGATGAGCTACCGGCTGGGCAGCCTGGAGGCCGAGTGCATCGGCACCCCGGAGATGGTTCCCGGCCGGTTCATAAAGGTGGAGGGGCTGGGCGCCCCCGCCGACAACAGCTTTTATCTTACCGAGGTTACCCACGACTTTACCAGCGACGGGGGTTACCGTACCCGCATCACCGGCTGCGCCAACAAGCTGCAAAGCAGCCTGTCCGGGGCGGGCGGCCTGAGCGCCGGGCTGGGAGGAATGATCAATCTATGAGTCTGTATGACATCATCAACGATATCTCGGAGCGCCAGTCCACCAAAACCGAAACGGGGGATACCCGGGTCTACGGGGTCATGGTGGGCCAGGTGGCCAGCAATTACCACCAGAGCATGAAGGGCCGGGTGTGCGTCACCATCCCCACCCGGGACGCCAAGGCCAACGAGCTCAAGTGGGCCCGGCTGGCCATGCCCTCCGGGGGCAAAAAGTGGGGCCACTACTTCATGCCGGAGGTGGGGGACCAGGTGCTGCTGGCCTTTGAGGGGGGCAATATCGAGCGGCCCTACATCATCGCCTGCGTCAACAAAGATACCGACAGCTTTCTCACCGGCTCGGCCAACGAGAAAAACACCGTCAAGCGCATCGTCACCAAAAACGGCAGCACCATCTGCTTTGACGATGACAGCGAGGACCAGCAGGGGTCCAAGGACAAGATTACCATTCAGACCGCCGGCAAGCAGCACACCGTCCTCATGGACAATGAGAACCAGAAGATCCTCATCAAGGACAAGGACGGGAAGAACAGCATTGAGATGAGCACCAAGGATGAGTCCGGCACCCTGACGGTGAAGATCGAGAAGAAAGTGGAGATCAAGGTGGGGGACAACATCACCCTTACCATGGACGCCAACATGGGCACCGTCAAGCTGAAGGCGGACACCGTCACGGTGGAGGCCAGTAAGGGCATTACCAACAAGACCGACGGTATGCTCAAGCTGGAGGGCAACCAGATCAGCGGCAAGGCCAGCTCGGTGCTCAAGCTGGAGAGCAGTGGCCCGGTGACGGTTGGCGGCAGCCCCATCAAGATCGGCTGACCCCAGGGGGAAGCGGAGAGAAGGAGGAACCCATATGGACGACAAGCGGTTTTTGGGTACAGGCATGAAGTTCCCGCCCCAGGTGGACGCCGGGACGGGGCGCTTTGCCCTGTCGTCCGGGACGCAGAGCGTGAAGGAGTCGTTGTACCTCATCCTCATGACCAACCGGGGGGAGCGGTGGCTGGAGCCCAACTTCGGCGGCCAGCTCATGAATTACACCTTCATGGACACCTCGGTGACCATGCTGTCCATCATGTCCCGGGACATCCAGGCCCTGCTGCTGGAGCAGGAGCCCCGGATTGCCCAGGTGGACGTGCGCATCGACGCCGACAGCCAGCCCGGCTGCCTCATCGTCAATGTGGACTACACCGTGGCTGCCACCAACAGCCGGGACAACCTGGTGTTCCCCTTTTATCTGAGCGCCGACAGAGAGGAGGCCGACCAAATTGCCCAGGGATGAACTGATCCTGGACGGGCGCACCGCGGAGGATCTGCAGGGGCAGATCGCCCGGCTGGCCGCGTCCTATACGCCGGAATGGCGGTTTGACCGGGTCCGCCCTGACGTGGGCGGCGTCCTGGCCCTGATTTTTGCCAAGCAGATGGCGGGCAATCTGGACCGGCTGAACCAGGTCATTGGAAAGTACCACACGGAATTTGTCAACCTGCTGGGGGTCTCCCTCCGGCCGGCCTATCCCGCCTCCGGCGTGGCGGTGGCCACCCTGGTGGCCGACACGGTGCCCGGGCTGGATCTGCCCCGGGGCACCAAGCTGGTGGGGGTGGGGGAGAACGAGGCGCCGGTGATCTTTGAGACCATCGGGGACGTGTACCTCACCAGCGCCCAGCTCACCGATGTGGTGGCCATATCCGGCCGGTTTGGCAAGATTATCCCCCTGTTGGGGGGACCGGAGCCCGCCCAATTTCTCCCTGCCCACCAGGAGCCCTCCCAACCTGACACTGGGGAGCCCAAGCTGGGGCCCATCTCCCTGTTTGACTACTCCGCCCCCGGTATCGAGCAGAACGCCCTGCTCCTCTACCACAAGAGCGCCTTTGACGCGGTGGAAGGGGCGGCGGTGCGGGTGGAGCTGAGCCAGCCGGAGGGGGCGGATCTGGCCGACTTTGCCGACCCAGAGCAGTACAGCTGGAGCTATTATGACGGGGACGGACTGGCTCCCTATCAGGTGGAGCGGTTCGGCTCGGGCGTGGCCCTGCGCCGGGAGGGGGAGAGCGTCCCCCTGACCCTGGACGGGGAGGACTACCAGCTGGTGTGCCTCCAGCCCCTCCACAGCCCCCGGCAGACCATTGACGTGGAGCGGGTGAAGCTGGCCTCCGCCTGCGGCCCGGTGCGGCCCGACTTCGTCACCCACAACGACCGGGAGCTGGACCCGGAGAGCTTCCTGCCCTTCGGCAGCACCGCCTCCCTCTTTGACGAGTGCTACATCGGCCACCAGAAGATCTTCTCCCAGGCGGGGGCCATGGTGTCCCTCCGGTTCAAGCTGTCCTTTGCCCAGCGGCTGGTGGATTTCACCCCTCAGCAGGAGGCCGACGAGCTGAAGATCATCAAGCGCAAGCCCAAGGTCATTACCTATCAGACCGCCACCACCTGCGCCCAGCAGATTGCCCTGGAGTATTTTAACGGCATCGGCTGGCGCAAGCTGGTGTGTGCCCAGGACTGGTCCACCCTCTTCGACGGGGAGCACCCCGGCCAGGTGGAGATCACCTTCCGCTGCCCCGAGCAATGGCAGCCCTCCCCGGTGGGGGGCTGGGACTGCCGTACCCTGCGCATCCGGCTGCTGCGGGCGGACAACTGCTACCTCCACCCCTGCATCCACAACATGCCGGTGATGGAGGGACTCACCATCTCCTACGACTTTCAGGACAACTGGCAGTCCCCCCAGCGGTTGCGGACGGTGTGGGGCACCCGGGTGGAGGATGTCACCGCCCAGGCCATGAACGGCGGCCCCATCGCCGCCTTCCGGCCCCTGAGCCAGTCCGACCACGCCCTCTGCCTGGGCTTTGACGGCCCCATGGAGGGGGCGCCGGTGAGCATCCTCTTCAACGTCCATGAGAACAACCACTTTGAAGAGGCCCCCATCGCCTTTGAATACTCCACCATCGGGGGCTGGAAGCCCCTGCGGGTCATCGACAACACCGACAACATGGCCGGGGCGGGCACCCTGGTATTCATGCCCCCCTCCGACTTCGCCCCCATGGAGGTGGAGGGGGTGTCCCGGTGGTGGCTGCGGCTGGTGGACGAGGGCCGGGCCTTTGACGACCAGAGCCGTTACCACGCCCTCATCAACGCCATCCAGATCAACGCCGTGGAAATCCGCAATGTGGAGACCCTGCCGGAGGAGGCTTTTTATGTCCGCTCCGCCACAGCCGGCATGAGCTATCCCCTGGCGGCGGAGAACATCCTCTCCGCCGAGGTCTTTGTCAACGAGCGGGACACCATGAGCGAGCCCGCCATGCGGCAGCTCATTGCCCAGCGGCCGGAGGACGTGCGGGTGACCTACGACTTTTTGGGCAGCATCCAGTCCTTCTACGTCCGCTGGACCGAGGTGGAGAATTTTGACCAGTCCAGGCCGGAGGACCGGCACTACGTCATCGACCGGATGAACAACCGCATCGTCTTTGGGGACGGGGTCCACGTCCGCATCCCCCAGGCCGGCGGCGGGGTGGCCTTTACCGTGCAGGTCCAGTGCTGCCGGGGCTCCAAGGGAAACCTGCCCGCCGGGGCGGTGAACTCCCTGTTCGACGGGATGCTCTATGTGGACAGCGTGTCCAACCCCATCGCCACCTTTGCCGGCAGCGACCTGGAGCACATCACCTCCGCCCACCGCCGGGGGGCCAATATCGTCAGCGGCCGCAACCGGCTGGTGAGCCAGATGGACTACGTCCGGGAGGTGGAGGCCTTCTCCGACGCCATCGAAAAGGTAAAGTGCCTGGCGGGCCGGGATCTCAGCGGACAGGAAGCCCCCGGACAGATCACCATCGCCGTGCTTATGCGGGACTACGCCGACGGGGCTTACTCCTTCAACTCCATCAAGGACCGGCTCATGAACCGGCTGCTGGAGCGGTGCGAGGCCACCGTCACCCCGCAGGAGCTCCAGCTCACCGAGCCGGTGTATGTGGAGGTGTCGGTGGACGTGTGGGCGGTGGCCGACGACGCCCATCGCTCCTTTGACGTGCAGAACCTGATCCGGGACAGCATCAAAGCCTACCTGGACCCCCTGGGCAAAGGGGACGGCCCCGGCTGGGACATCGGCCGGCTGCCCACCGAGGCCCAGATGCGCATTATGCTCCAGTCCATCCGGGGGCCCATGCACATCAAGCGCTTCATCATCACGGCCCGCTATCTGGACCGGTGGGGGAGCCATGAGTGCGCCCTGGATGAACTGCCCCACAACCCCTTTGCCATCGCAGTCAGCGGCAACCACCGCGTTTATGTGGAGCTGCCCCAGGTCTGAAGCCTGAGGCGCGCCAGGATACCGCCTGGGAGGTGTGGCCATGCTCAACAGCATTGACCTGAACAATAAAACCTATGAGGAACTGCTGAGGGAGGCCGTTGAGCAGATCCCCCTGTATTCGGAGGAGTGGACCAACTTCAACGTCTCCGACCCCGGCATCACGGTGCTGGAAAACCTGACGGCCTTCAATCTGTTACAGCAGCGCCGGGTGAACGAGGTCACCGACGAGATCCGCCGGGCCATGCTCAAGCTGCTGGGCCATACCCCCCGGGAGAACAAGAGCGCCACCGTGCTGGTGCAGACGCCGGAGGACCCCCCTGAGGCCCTGCCGGCCCAGTACCAGCTGAAGGCGGGCTCCCTGACCTTTGAGACCGAGCACCTCACCCATCTCACCCCCTGGAAGCTGAAGTCGGTGTATGCCGCCGACCCGGAGGGGGGCTACCGGGACGTGACCTACCTGATGGACGCCAAGGTGGGCTCCGCCCTCATTTTTGGGACCCAGCCGGAGCCGGGGGCCAGCCTGTGCCTGCTGCTGGACGGCCTGCCGGCGGAGGGGGAGACCCTGCGCAGGTGGATGCAGGTGGCCGGCGAGGCCGAGCGCAACCCCTTCAACGGGGAAGAGGGCCCCGTCTTTGCCCGCACCCGCTGGCAGTATTACACCGCCCAGGGCTGGCAGGACGCCGCCGCCGTGGATGAGACCCGGGCCTTTCTGGTCAGCGGGCCGGTGACCCTCACTCTGGACAAGGGGGCGCCCGCCCCCTTCGGGGAGGCCCCTCAGGAGGGCTATGCCCTGCGCTGCCTGCTGGAGGAGGCCCGGTATGACCGGGCCCCCCGGCTCACCACCCTGGCGGTAAACCTCTTCCCGGTGGAGCAGAAGGAGACCCTGGCCAAGTGCTACCTCTTCCAGGGCGGCGCCCGGGTGGAGGTCAAGAGCCAGCTGGCCGCCCAGGGCTTCCTCTTCGTCTACTGCCGGGAGAAGAGCGGCCAGCCTTACCGGCTGTACCAGCGGTACGCCGGAGTAGGGGAGAAGGGCCGCTACTACCTGCTGGAGGAGCGGGAGGACGGGGTGGTCATCACCTTCGACAAGGCCCGCTTCGGCTTCGCCCCCGGTCGGGGGTGGGGGGCCGTGCGGGTGGTGTGCTACAACGGCGAGATGATCCACCACCGGGATCTGGGGGTGGTGTACGGCTACGAGGACCAGGAGATCCAGCTGGACCTGGTGCACGATCTGCTGCCGGACCAGTTCTCCCTCATTGCCGAGACCCCCGGGGAGGACGGGCAGATGGAGTACCGCTTTGTGGCCCCGGGCAACACCGACCCTGACCGGCTGTGCTATCAGGTGCGGTCCCGGCAGGGGACGGTGCGCATCATCCACCCCGGGGTGGGAGTGGAGTACCGGCTGTTTTTGTGCGACTGCGCCGTCACCCGGGGCGCTGTGGGCAACATCCGGGCGGGTAACCGCCTGACCCACACCAGCGGCCCGGTGGGGATGGAGCAGCAGACCGTGTTTTACAGCCCGGCCCCCGGCCGGGGCGGCCAGAGCTGGGAGGACCCGGAGGAGCTGCGCCGCCGGTTCGCGGCCTCTATGCGGGAGGTAACCACCGCGGTGCTCCCCTCGGACTACGAGCACCTGGTGCGCAACACCCCCGGCCTGTGCATTCACAAAGTAAAAGCCCAGGCAATTCCCGAGGAAAACCTTGTCAAAGTGGTGATAAAGCCTTATACTGAAGAGAGATACCCCAAGCTCTCGCCGGAATACCTGCGGCAGATCCGCTCCCATGTGGAGGCCCGGCGGCTGCTGACCACCCGGGTGGAGCTGGTGCAGCCCCGCTACATCCCCATCAACGTGACGGCGGTGCTGTACATCCGCCAGCACTACCGCCAGGCGGAGGGGGAGGTGCGGCAGCTGCTGGAGCTGCTGCTGGACCACGTCCACGGCGACGCCGGGTTTGGCGGCTGGGTGCGGTTCAGCCAGATCTACCGCCAGCTGGCCGACCTGCCCTGCGTGGCGGCGGTGGACACCCTGTATCTCTCTCCCGCCACCACGGAAGGGGCGGCCCTGGTGGGCACCGACGTCCGCCTGGGGGAGGCCAGCCTGTGCTGTCCCGGAACCTTCCGGCTGGACTTCCACAACGACGTGGATGGCCGGCACAGATGAGAGGTGAGATACCATGGCCAATTACGGACAGCGTAAATTTGTATTGAACCACAGCCGGCTCAAGCGCAGCCTGCGGCAGGGTTTCAAGCTGCGGGAGGACGGGACCCTGCTGGCCACTGAGGAGGGGGTGCACCGCTCCTGTATCCTGGGACGGCTGGACAGCAACCTGCCCGACTGCAAGTGGGGCAGGCTGGTCATGGAGCTGAAGCTGGCGGGGGACATGATCCTGACCATCCGGGCCTTTGCCTCCAACCAGGCCCAGTTCATCCAGAGCGGGACGGTCACCTCCATAGACGCCTTCCTGCTGGACGACAGCGTTCCGGCCCAGCGGAAGGAGAAGCTCTTTGGTATGGCCAACGGCGTACAGTACAGCGGCCAGCGGGACGTGCTGCTCTACGGCCAGGAGGGCCGCTACCTGTGGCTGTGGCTGGAGCTGGACGGGGTGGGGACGGCGGAGCTGTCCAACCTGCGGGTGTACGCCCCCGGGGACATTTTCCTGGACACCTTCCCCCAGGTCTACCAGAACGACAGCGACTTCTTCCACCGGTATCTGTCCATATTCTCCTCCCTGTTCAACGACCTGGACGAGACCATCGACAGCCTGGCCACCTACATTGACCTGGACACCGCCCCGGCGGCGGTGCTGCCGGTACTGGCGGGGTGGATGGGCCTGGAGCTGGACGGGGACCTGCTCACCGAGGAGGAGCTGCGGCGGCTGCTGCGGGTGGCCTACCCGCTGCTCAGCGTAAAGGGCACCCGCCAGGCGGTAGAGGGGGTCGTGAAGCTCTTTGTGGAGGAGCCGGTGTACATCGTGGAGCGCAACCTGCTCTCCGGGGCGCAGCAGGAGAGCGGCGGCAGCCTCTACGGGGATACCCCCTTTGATTTCACCATTCTCATCAACCGCGGCTCCGACGAGAAGCTGCGCTCCAAGCTGCAAATGATGGTGGATCAGTTCAAGCCCCTGCGCAGCCGGGCCCACATTGTCTTTATGGGTGATTGCGGCACTCTGGACGGGTTCAGCTATCTGGATGTGAACGGTGCGGTCCTGCAAAACAGTCCGGCCAGCCTGGACGAGAGCAGCGCCTTGACGGGGATGTATTATCTGCAATAACGGACCAACCAAGGAGGATGCGATATGACCATCAACACCAAGCGGGAGGGCAGCCGGGTGACGCTGAGCATCGAGGGCCGGGTGGACACCAACACCACCCCTCAGCTTCAGAGCAAGATCCTGGAGGCCTTCCGGTCTGCCAAAGAGGTGGTGCTGGACTTTCAGAAGGTCCCCTACATCAGCAGCGCGGGCCTGCGGGCCCTGCTCATCGGGCAAAAGACGGCGGCCTCCAAGCGGGCCACCATGGAGCTGATCCACGTGTCCGAAGGCGTGATGCAGGTGTTGGAGACGGTGGGCTTTGCCGACATCCTGAACATCCGTTGATCCGAAAGGGCCAGCGGCCTGGCCGGCCTGTGCCCGGCTTGCCTTGGCCTGCCGTGAGATAGAAAGAGACCCCCGCGCCCGGTCGTTTGCCGGACGCGGGGGTTTTTGCGCCTGCGCCCTCTTGCCGGTACCCACCCTTCGTAGGGGCCGATGTCCCCATCGGCCCGCCATGCCCTTTCCGTGGGGCGCAGCAGGCCGCCCCACCAGCTCCGCCCGCATGTGGCGGGGCGTTTCTTTTTGGGAGAATTTTACCCCGGTACAACAAAGGCCCCCACCTGGGAGCAGGTGAGGGCGGGAACGGAGGGCGCAAATATTGGTCAGCCCCCTCATCCGGCTCTGCGGGCCACCTTCCCCCCACAGGGGGGAAGGTCAAACGAAAAAGGAGGAAGAAAAATGGCAACGTACACACCCAACCTTGGGCTCCACCAGTGGGCCCCGGAGGACAATTTCCTGCGGACGGATTTCAATGCGGACTTTTTGAAAATCGACGCCGCAATGGGAAACAGCCCCCAAATTGCCCGGGGCAGCTATGTTGGAACGGGGGAATATGGCGACACCCCCACCAGATTGGAAATTGGATTTCAGCCTAAAATCGTCTTTATCGACAGCGCCGGCGGAGACCGGTTTATCCGGGCGCAGCAGGGGATGGAAAAGGTGAGGGTAGCTCACACCAACACCAGCGGCCACTCCTGTACCCTGACCTGGACAAGCACCGGATTGGAATGGGTCAATACAGGCGCAGACAGAGCTACAGACCAGCTCAATGACAGCGGCACCACCTATTATTGGTACGCAGTCAGTTAAAAAAAGGGAACGCCCCGAGGGGCGTTCCCTTCTTGCATGCTTACCGGCAAGCCGGAGCATGTCACAGCGGATTACATATTCACGTTGCTGTAGTTGTTGTTGACCTCAACCACCAGGATGGTGACCTCATCATCCTCGTTCAGCTCGTAAGCCACGTTGGTGTAGTAGGTATCGTCGGTCACAGTCTCGGTAGCCAGACGGATGGAGCCGCCCTCAACGCCAGCCACATCGTCGCTGTCGATGTACAGGATCACAGTGTCGTCGGTGATCTCAGCATTCTTACGAGTGCCAATGGTAACCATACCATCCTCAGCCTCGCCGCCGGTGAACTGGATGTTCTTGTCGCCGTCATAAGCCAGGACACCAGCCTCGGTCAGAGCCACAGCAGTGGTGCCGTCCACGTCGATCACACCGTCGCCCAGGTCGCTGTAGGAGATCACATCGCCCTTGGCCAGAGTCAGGTCAGCGGCCTTATCCGTGGTGGTGACCACAACGCTCTCGGAGCCGTTCCACAGAGTGAACTGAGCCACGACGCCGTCGTCAGTCTTCACGTTGGAGATGCCGGAGGTGATGTAGCCGTAGTTGGTGTTGGACACGGAGACAGTGTCGTCGATCTGGGCCAGGGCCACATAGTAGTAACCAGTGGAGCTGTCCTTCACAGTGTAGGCAACGTCCACATCCTTGTCGCCCTTAGTCTTCAGGTCAGCGCCGGAGATGATCATCCAGTCGTTGTCGCTGTTCTTGACATAGATTACAGCATTGTCGGAGATGTAGGCGGAACCAATCTTACCCTCGGACTTGTCATACGTCTCCCCAAGCATCACGTCGTCAAAGTCGTAATCAGCCACGCTGGTCTTGTTGGCAGCAGTGAGAGTGTAGACGTCGTCGTCCACGGAATAAGTGACCAGATCGCCCTTCGCAAACTCGTCCTCAGCGGTAGCATCGTCGATGCTCACGGTGACCTCCTCGCCGGAAGTCAGCAGCAGGATGGCCTGAGCATACTTGTTGCCAAAGGAAGCTTCTTTCTGGGCCTCAATCACCACGGCAAACTCGTCGGTGCCAATAGCGGCGCCTTCGTCGTCAGTGTAGAACAGGTAGCCGTTATAAGCCACCGCCTTCAGATCCTTGCCCAGGTTGCCGGAAACGACATCGTCCTTAGCGGTATCGTTAATCTTGTAGGTGGTGCCGTCCACCACCAGCTTGGTGGCAAAGCCGTCCTCATAGGACTCGATCTTGGTGACCTCGCCGGAGACAGTGCTGTCCAGCTTGGTAACAACCTTGTTGCCGTCCAGGCCGTCGGCAATCACAATGTAGTCGTCCTTGGCAATACCGTCATAGATGGTGTCGTCATCCACATCCAGGTTGGCAGCGCCGTAAGTAGTGTCAACAGAGATGGTGGTCTTGCCCACGTAGGTGACCTTGGCAATCTCAACGGGATAGTAGACAATGAAGTCCACCTTGTTGTTGTTGTCCAGGTCAATCAGCTTGGCGCTGTAGTACTGCGCAGTAGGCTCGGCAACCGCAGTCAGATCGCTGTCGTTGTACTCAATAAACATAGCGGCGGTAGTGCCTTCGGTCTTGTACTCGGTGGAACCGACCTTCAGCTTGTTGGAACCGATGTTGTCAAAGTCCAGGTCGCCCACAACGCACTCGGCCATGACCTTGCTCTTGTTGGCATAGATACCGTAAACAACGGTATCGCCAGCCTTATTGGTGGTCCACAGCACCTTCACGTTCATGCCGTACAGGCTGCTGTAGTCGGAGGTAGAGTCAACATCGACGGAACCATTAATCGCAGCACCCAGAGTATAGGTGTACTCAGCCTCATCGTTGTCGTAAGAAACGGCCGTCATCACGGTCTCGGTGGTGGTGACGTCGAAGGTCTCGGTCAGCAGGGTCTTGGTGTCGCTGGCGATGTAAGAATCGGAAATGCTGCCGTCCTCACGGTCAATGCTGGAGTGCTTCTCGATCAGATAAGCGTCCACAGCGTTGTAGATCATCTGAGCGGCCTCGTCACGGGTCAGCTCCTTGGTGGAGGTGACGGACAGGTCATCAAAGAAGCCGGACAGCTGAGCATCGCGGGTCACGTTGATGGCCCAGGAGTTGCCCTCATAGACCTGCACCTTGCTGTTGTAGCCGATGGCCACCAGCAGCATCTTGGCAGCCTCAACGGCGGTCACGTTGGCAGTGGGGTCAAAGGTGTTGTCCCCGCGGCCGGCGATGATGCCCTGGCTGTAGCAGTACTTGATGTAGGCCTCGGCCCAGTTGGTGGAGATGTCGGTCAGGTCAGTGGCGGTGCCCTGGAAGGCGGACACGTCCACGTTGCCCAGGCAGATGATGGTGATCATCTTGGCCATCTCGGCGCGGGTCACGTTGCCGGTGGGATCGAAGAAGGAGCCGTCCTCCTTGCCGTCGATGACGCCCAGCGCGTTCAGCACCTGGACAGCCTCAGTGTGGACGATTTCATCTTTGTCGGTGAAATCGTTGTAGCCCGCAGCGCTGGCGCCAACAACCATCATGCCGATGAGCATCATGGCGGCCAGAGCCAGGCTGAGAACACGCTTGAGGTTTCTCATTTGGTATTCCTCCTTAATTTTTTTAGACTTTAGTCAAGGAAACATCCTCTCCCGAGTCTGGCAATATCATAATCCATCCGCGGCCCGCCGTCAACACCCCCGGCGGTTTTGTAACATAAGCGTAAAATAAGCGGTGGACTTTGGGAGGGGGGACCCGGGAAGGTTGGCGGGTTTGACGGGGAAAGGCCGGGATACCAGGGGGGTCCCTTGGCGTTTTTGTACTTGCAGGGGCAGATCGGCTTTGTTACAGAGGCGGGCGGGGGTTGTGTAGGGGCGGGTCCCAGACCCGCCCGGTGTTTCATTTCCCTGCGCCGCCGGAACGGGGCAGGCAACGGCGCGTCCCCTCATCCGTCTGGCCTGCGGCCAGCCACCTTCCCCCCTGTGGGGGGAAGGTTTGGATCAGAGGCTGGTCAGCAGGTCATACACGGCCCCCTGGACATAGTCGATCTCCTCAAAGGTATTGAAGGGGCCCACGGAGAAGCGCACCGCCCCCTGGGGGAAGGTGCCCAGGGTTTGATGGGCCACGGGGGCGCAGTGTAGGCCGCAGCGGGTCTGGATACCGTAGTCCTGCTCCAGCAGGTAGGAGAGCTGGGCGTTGTCCATCTTCCGGCAGTCGATGGACACCACCCCTGTGCGCCAGGCCGGGTCCAGGGCGCCCAGCACCCGGATGCCGTCCTCCTCCAGTTCCATAAGCCGGGCCCACAGGTGACCGGCCAGCCTGTGCTCCCTGTCCCGCAGGGCCGCCCCCTGCTCCGTCAGATAGTCCAGAGCCGCCCCCAGGCCAAACACCCCGGGCAGGTTAAGGGTGCCCGCCTCGAACCGGTCGGGCAGGTAGGGGGGCATGTCCAGGGACTCCGACATGCTGCCGGTGCCCCCGGCCAGCAGAGGCTCCAGCTCCGCCGCCAGGGCGTCGGTGACCACCAGCCCGCCGATGCCCTGGGGCCCCAGCAGGCCCTTGTGGCCGGGGAAGGCCAACCCGTCGATAGCCATGGCGGCCATGTCCACCGGGAATGCCCCCAGGGTCTGGGCGGCGTCCACCAGGAAAAAGACGCCCTTCTCCCGGCAGAGCGGGCCGACCTTTTCAATGGGAAACAGGGTGCCGGACAGATTGGAGCCGTGGCAGAGCACCACCGCCCGGAGATCGGGGGTGATCCGCTCCGCCAACCCCTCCAGCACCAGCTCCCCCCGGCCGGTGCAGGGCAGGTAGTCCACCACCACCACCCCCCGGCGCTTGAGCTGCTCCAGGGGGCGGAGGACGGCGTTGTGCTCCATGGGGGAGGTGAGCACCCTGTCCCCCGGCCGCAGCAGGCCCTTGAGCAGCAGGTTCAGGCTGGCGGTGGCCCCGGCGGTAAACACCACATTCCGGGGGCTGGGACCGTTGACCAGGGCGTTAAGGGCCTCCCGCACCTCCAGCACCCGGCCCGCCGCGTCGTAGGCCCGCTGGTATCCCCCTCGGCCGATGTTGCAGCCCACCTCGGTGATGAAACAGGCCATGGCCTCCCCTACCCCGGGGGCCTTGGGGTAGGACGTGGCCCCGTTGTCCAGATACACGCTGCGCATATACGCCGCCTCCTATACCTTATTATATAATATGGAAAAGGGCGGGCATGGGCCCGCCCTTCCTTTAAAACAACTAAAACAACGTCTCCACCGGCAGCCGGGCCACGCAGTTGGCCCCGGACAGCCGGGGCAGCAGCCGGGCCAGGGTGTCCGCCGTGCCCGCGCCGTCGTCCAGCAGCACCCGGACGCTGCCGTGGTAGCTCTCCAGGGCAGCCAGCAGGGCGTTGCACCGGTTGTAATCGCTGCGCCCGTCCTCCAGCTGCTTGGCCTGTCCGGTCCAACAGGCCAGGCCCTGCTCCGTCAGGCCGGCGGCCAGGGCGCTGTCCCCGTTTTCCAGGTAAAAGGTGTGGCTGGCGGTGTGGGCCAGCCGGGCCAGCAGCTCCTGGCCCCGGTCCAGCTCCTCCAGCAGCTCCTCCCCGGTGGTGCCCGTCAGGCTGAAGCCGATCTGGTGCCCGCTGCCCGCAATCTGCCGCAGCTGGGCCCCGTAGTCCTCCAGCTGGCCGGGCCGGAAGAGAAAGAGGGCCCGGACGTTGGAGACGGACAGCTGCTCCAAAATGCCGTCCAGATCCCCGCCGCCGGTACACAGGAAGGACAGGTAGACGGTCAGCTCCTCCGGCTCCTCCTCGTCCTCATCCTGTGTGGGGGTTGGCGTGGGCCGGGGCTGGGTGGAGGGCCGAGGCGTGTTCACAGGCGTCTGGGTGGAGGTGGCCGAGGGCTGGGGCGTGGCGGTCACTTTGGGCGTGGTGGTCACCACCGGAGTGGGCGGGCTGAGCTGCTTTAAGTACCGGTTGTACCGCTCCCGCATGGAACCCTCGGCGTATTGGACAAACTCGCTGCCCAGCCGCTGCTGGCCGTTGGTGATGCGGATGAGGGTGCCGTAGTTGGTGGGGGTATAGGTGTAACCCAGGCCGAAAAAGGAGCATACCGCCGCCACAGGTACGAACACATACCCGTTGCGATACACCGCCCGCATGTTCTGGGGGTTGTCCCGCCGGTCCACGCAGGTGCCCCGGTTCACGTCAAAGGTGAGGATGTTGTCCAGGCTGTACAAGGTGAGCAGGTACTCGTCTCCCTCCCGGACCTGGCCGTAGGACACCCCCAGGTTGACCTTGGTCACCGTCCAGTCGAAGGCGGTATAGGGGATGTACAGCACCCCGCCGATCCAGGCCGGCATGGCCTCCACCGGCAGGTCGGCCATCACGTCGTTCTCCGCCAGCAGATAGATGTCGATCTCATCCGCCGAGGCCCGGTTCAGCCCCAGAATCCCCAGCACCGACGCCGCCGCCAGCAGCAGCGCCGCCAGCCGGTATTGCAGCTTCATGGCCGTCCCCCCTTTTTTCGCCGTTGATTGTTTTATTATATCATGGTTACGCCCGCCGGTAAAGCCGGGAGAAGGCGGGAGAAAATCCCTCAAAAAATTTTTCAGAATTTCCCGGAACTTTTTTCTCCCCTCCGCCGTCCAATACTGCGAACACCAAAAATAACATGATTGAAGGAGAATGACCGCTATGAATCGTCGTCTTATCGCTCTGGCCCTGGCCGGAACGCTTACCCTGAGCATGCTCTCCGCCTGCGGCGGCGGCAATAACGCCCAGACTTCCCCCTCTCCCTCCGCCCCCGTGACCGAGAGCACCACCCCCGCCCCTGAGTCCTCCGCCCCGGTGGAGGAGACCACCCCCGTGCCCGAGTCCTCCGCTCCCGTGGAGGAGACCGAGTCCCCCGACCAGGAGGAGCCCTCCAACGAGCCCTCCGCCCAGCCCACCACCAAGCCCACTGCCAAGCCTACCACCCAGCCCACCACCAAACCCACGACCAAGCCCACGACCAAGCCCACGACCAAGCCCACGACCAAGCCTACCGCCACTCCCACCCCCACCACCAAACCCACCGCTACCCCCGCGCCCACCCCCACCGCCAAGCCCCAGGTGGACGTGGTGTCCTCCGTGTGGAGCGGCATCTCCGCCCTGGAGCTGCCCAGCCTGATCCAGCTGGACGACGCCCTGCTGTCCAGCTTCTACGGCATCAATGCCTCCGATCTGGTGAGCTATAAGTGCGCCATGCCCGCCATGGCCGTCCATGCCACCGAGTTCTTCGTGGCCGAGGTCAAGAGCGGCAAGATGGACACCGTCAAGGCCGGTATCGCCAAGCGTCAGGCCGACCTGGTGGCCCAGTGGTCCCAGTACCTGCCCGAGCAGCTGGAGCTGGTGGAGAACTACAAGGTGGTCACCAGCGGCAACTACATCCTCTTCGCCATCAGCGATAAGGTGGATCAGGCGGTTTCTATCTTTAACAGCTATACAAAGTAAGACTTTCAGGGTATAATCTCCTTTGCGAGCGCCCGGCAGGGTCTCCTGCCGGGCCTCTTTCCTGAGTACCGATAAGAGAAGGTGAGTCTTTGGTCTTTTCCAGCCTGTATTTTTTGTTTCTTTATTTACCCATTGTATTGCTCGTCTACTATATCACACCCCTAAAATGGCGTAACCTGTGGCTGCTGGTGGTCAACCTGGTCTTTTATGGCTGGGGTGAACCCAAGTACATCGTGCTGATGATTTTTACCATCGTTCTGGACTTCTTTGCCGGACTGGTGGTGGCGCGGTGCAAGCTCCAGGGGAACGACAAGGGAGCCCGGGCCGCTGTGGCCATTGCCCTGGTGCTCAATCTGGCCATTCTGTTCTTCTTTAAGTACTGGGATCTGGTGGCCCGCACCTTCCAGCACTTCGGCGTGGGAGTACCCAACCTGAACCTGGCTCTGCCCATCGGTATCTCCTTCTACACCTTCCAGACCATGACCTACCCCGTGGACGTGTACCGCGGGGACGCCGACGTCCAGAAGAACATTGTCAACTTCGGCACCTTCGTCACCCTCTTCCCCCAGCTTATTGCCGGCCCCATCATCAAGTACAAGGAGCTGGCCGATCAGATGACCTACCGCACCCACTCCCCGGAGCAGTTTGCCTCCGGTGTGCAGGTGTTTACGGTGGGCCTGGCCAAAAAGGTGCTGCTGGCCAACAACATCGGCAAGCTGTGGGACGTGTACCTGGCCCTGCCCACCGACCAGCTCACCGTGGCCGGCGCCTGGCTGGGGGTGGTGGCCTTCTCCCTCCAGCTGTACTTCGACTTCTCCGGCTACTCCGACATGGCAGTGGGCCTGGGCCGGATGCTGGGCTTCGAGTTCCTGCGCAACTTCAACTACCCCTATATCTCCAAGTCGGTCACCGAGTTCTGGCGCCGGTGGCACATCTCCCTGGGCTCCTGGTTCCGGGAGTACCTGTATATCCCCATGGGGGGTAACCGGGTAGGCAAGGGCCGGCTCTTCTTCAACCTCTTCGTGGTGTGGGCCGCCACCGGCATCTGGCACGGCGCCAGCTGGAACTTCCTGATCTGGGGCCTGTACTTTGCGGTGCTGGTCATCCTGGAAAAGGCATTCCTGGGCAAGCTGCTGGAGAAATGTCCCGCTGTGGTGCAGCATATTTACACCCTGTTCCTGGTGCTGGTGAGCTGGGCTATCTTTGCCGTGGAGGATTTCGGCCATTTGGGCATCTACCTAAAGGCCATGTTTGGCATTGCCCCCGCCGGCCTGACCAGCGCCAGTGTGGGATACTATTTCTCCTCCTTCCTGCCCATGATCCTCATCTGCTGCGTGGCCTCCACCCCCCTGGCCGCCAAGCTGTGGACCAAGCTGCCCCAAAAGCCCATGAAGGTGGTGCTGCCGGTGGTGCTTCTGGTGGGGCTCATCTTCTCCACCGCCTACCTGGTGGACGCCACCTACAACCCCTTCCTCTATTTCCGCTTCTGATCGGAGGTATCAGCTATGTCGAAAAAGTACTGTATCTTCATTACCGCCCTGTTCTGTGCCTTTATCGGCCTGTTCCTGGTGGCCAACGCCGTGGCCCCCGACCAGGAGTTCTCCCAGATGGAGAACCGGCAGCTGGAGCAGATGCCCGAGCTTACCGTGGACTCCCTGCTCAGCGGCAAGTTCATGTCCTCCTTTGAGACCTATACCACCGACCAGTTTGTGGCCCGTGACCTGTGGGTGGACCTGAAGGCCCGTACCGAGAAGGTACTGGGCAAGCAGGAGAATAACAACGTGTACTTCTGTGCCCAGGACACCCTCATCACCCGGTTTGACCAGCCCGACGCCCAGAAGCTGGCCACCGACCTGGGCTATGTGAACACCTTTGCCCAGAACGCCGGCATTCCCGTGGCCTTTGGCCTCATCCCCACCCAGGCCTGCATCTGGGCCGACCGGCTCCCCGCCGGGGCCCCCAACGCCAGCCAGTTTGCCATCATTGACCAGGCCAAGAACACCGTCACCTCCGCCGCCTGGGCCGACCTGTACACCAACCTGTACGCCCACAAGGACGAGGAGATTTTCTACCGCACCGACCACCACTGGACCAGCCTGGGCGCTTACTACGGCTACGTCGCCCTGGCCGACGCCCTGGGCTACACCCCGGTGCCCCTGGAAACCTACACCGAGACCATCCGCTCCACCGAGTTCTACGGCACCGTGTTCTCTTCCTCCGGCGTGCGGTGGGTCCGCCCCGACACCATCACCACCTATGTGCCCGACACCGGCATCACCGTCACCGAGCACACCTATGACAACAAGGGCAATCCGGTGGAAAAGGCCCGGGCCCTGTACGATACCTCCTTCCTCTCTGTGAAGGACAAGTACTCCATGTTCCTGGGCGGCCAGCAGTCCCTGGGCGTGGTCAAGACCCCCAACACCGACAAACCCAAGCTGCTCATCATCCGGGACTCCTATACCGACTCCCTGGTGCCCTTCCTCACCGCCCATTTCTCCGAGATCCACCTGATCGACCTGCGGTACTACCGGCTGTCCGTGAAGGACTACATTCAGCAGAACGGCATTGACCAGGCCCTGGTGCTCTACAGCATCCCCAACTTTTCCACCGACACCAACCTGCTGTGGATGATCCGCTGAGCGGAACTATATGAAACAGCCCCTGGGCCCGCCATATGGCGGGCCCAGGGGCTTTCTTGCTGCCGGCCTGGAAGCAGTTTTATAATCTTATATAATACACTGTGTTTTATATCCCTTCGCGGCGGGACCCGCCCCTACCATATCTCCGCTCTTCACGCTATGAAACAGCGCCCCCCGCCGCTGGCGGGGGGCGCTGTTGTTTGGTTTTGCTTATTGCGATGTACCGCTCACTCAGTCGCGCTGAGAGTGCATGCTCATGGAGTGGTTCGTCTTGCCGATGACCAGCATCACCACTACGGTGGAGACCACGGCGATGAGCAGGCAGACGATCTGAGGCACATAGTTGATGATGAGGCCGGTAATCACATAGTTGACAAAGGCGATGGCGGCCACAGTCATAGCATAGGGCAGCTGAGTGGACACGTGGTTGATGTGATAGCACTGAGCGCCGGAGGACGCCATGATGGTGGTGTCGGAGATGGGCGAGCAGTGGTCGCCGCAGACGGCGCCGCCCAGAGTGGCGCCGATACCCACCATCAGGATGGGCACTTCGTTCAGGGCCTCAGCAGTCAGGTTGTCGAAGCCGCCGGGGGTGAAGATTTCCAGCACGATGGGCAGCAGGATACCGAAGGTGCCCCAGGAGGTACCGGTGGCGAAGCCCAGACCGCAGGCGATCAGGAACACCACGGCGGGCAGCAGGTTGTGCAGGCCGGGGCCCATCTGCTCCACGAAGTGAGCCACGAACTCGGGAGCGCCCAGGCCGTACCGGGTGACGCCGCCGATGGTCCAGGCAAAGCACAGGATCAGGATGGCGGGCACCATCTGCTTGAAGCCCTCAGGCAGGCAGTCCATCAGTTCGGTGAACTTCATGGAGCGGCGCACCATGAAATAGATGAAGTTGACGATCAGAGCGATACCGGAGCCGAAGGGCAGGCCGAAGAAGGCGTCGGTATTGGCGAACATGTGCAGCAGATCGGTGCCGCCGTTCAGGTAACCGGCATAGATCAGGCCGCCCACGCAGCCGATGATGAGGATGACCACGGGAATAACCAGGTCGATAACCTTACCGGCAGGATTGAACTTCATCTCCTCGGCACCGGCGAAGGGGCGCTCGGGAGTGGTGTACAGGTCGCCCTTGGCGGCGTTGTCCTCATGCTTCTTCATGGAGCCGTAGTCCACGTTGAGGGCGGTCATGACCACGATAAACACCATGGTCAGGATGGCGTAGTAGTTGTAGGGGATGGCCCGCAGGAAGATCTGGAAGCCCAGCTCCTCGTTGTTGATGACGCCGGTGACGGCGGCGGCCCAGGAGGAAACGGGCATCATGATACACACGGGGGCGGCGGTGGCGTCGCACATGTAGGACAGCTTGGCGCGGGAAATGTGGTGGCCGTCGGTGACAGGACGCATCACGTTACCGGTGGTCAGGTTGTTGAAGTAGTCGTCCACGCCCAGCACGATGGCCAGAATGAAGGTGGCCCACAGGGCGCCGGACTTGGTCTTGATGTGGGCCACTGCCCAGTCGCCGTAGGCTTTGGAGCCGCCGGCCCGGATCATCAGGGCCACCATGGTGCCCAGCACCACCAGGAAGATCAGGATACCGGCGTTGTCGCCGATATTGGTGCCCAGGTCGTTGATGAACAGGTTGAACGCGTTGGCGGGGTTGAAGTCAGCTTGCAGGAAGAAGCCCACCATGATACCAATGAAAAGCGAAGAATACACTTCCTTGGTGATCAGGGCCAGGCCGATGGCTACCACAGGGGGCAGCAGGGACCAGATCGTGCCGTAGAACTGGCTCTTGACCTCCTCGTCGCCCTCAGCGAAGACGACCATGGTCAGGACACAGGCCAGCGCGAAGAGGACCAGAAGAATGCGTCCAAATCGCTTTGCGCGCGGTTCGTTCATAATAACCCTCCCTTTCTGAGTGTGAATCCTAAAAGCCTCCCCAACCCAAGGATTCGTACTTAATCATACACTATTATTCACAATTTGGCAATACTTTTTCGTCAAATTTAACAGTAAGTTCCTGACAGGCATATTTTAAATTGTTGTATCCAGCAAAAATCCGGCTTTTTGCAGATTTTCCCTCACTCTGCTGAAAATTTCTTTATCAAGGCAGCGTATGGTGTGCAGATGGATTCCTCCCGTCAGGTCCGACAAAGGCCGGGCCTCCTCCCGGCGCACCCTTTGGATAAATTCCTGTACATCATATCGGGAACGCAGCCCCAATATGCCGGTGAGCTGGCCGTAGACCGGGTGTTCCACCACCACGTCCACCACCTCGGCCCCGGCGTCCACCATGGCGTTGAGCTCGGCCTCCATCTCCTCCGGCCGGTGATTGCAGGCCACGGTGTAGCGGGCGCCCTCTTCCCTCCGGTCCAGCACATAGCCCCTGGGTGTGGCCAGGATCTCCGACCCGGCGGCCCGGAGCAGGGCGATGTCCCCCACGATGATCTGACGGCTCACCGAAAAGCGCTCGGCCAGGGCGGTGGCGCTCACCGGCCCTCCCGCCTGCTCCAGAACCTGTTCCACCGCCTGCCGCCGGGCCTGCGCTCCGGACATTGTCATACCCATCCCGCCTTTCCTTTTTTCTCAAGTATAGCAGGTTCCAACCGCCCTGTAAATCGAGAGAAGGGGGGCGGCCCCGGCTTGCCTTCCCCGGCGGGATATGGTACAATAGCTCCGACTGGTTTCCACACCCGGTCCAAGCGCGGCGCTGCCGCGTTCGTTCGGCGGGACTCACCGCCGTTCTCTAAATACCAAAATGGAGGTTTGAACACTGTCATGCGCAATTACTCTACCCGCAACCTGACCCTGGCCGCCATGGTGGCCGCCATCTACTTCGTCCTGTGCTACTTCGGCAATATCTTTCAGCTCACCTTCGGGCCTGTCCAGGTCCGCCTGGGGGAGGCCCTCACGGTGCTGCCCTTCCTGTTCCCCGCCACGGCCCCCGGCCTGGCTCTGGGCTGCCTGCTGACCAACGTGCTCTCCCCCTATGGGCCCATTGATATGGTGGTGGGCACCCTGGCCACCGCCATCGCCGCCTTTTTGACCATGAAGATGCCCCGCTGGTATCTGGCCGCCCTGCCTCCCATCGTTATGAACGCGCTGCTGCTGCCCCCCATGTGGGCCTGGGCGGAGGCGGGCGCCGTCAACGGCGCTTTCTGGGCCGCCTACACCTTTAATATGTGGACCTTTGTGGTGGGGGAGGCCCTGGCCTGCTATGTGCTGGGCACCGTGCTGCTGCTTGCCCTGCCCAAGATCCGCTATTTCCGCACCATGATCCCGGAGCGCCGCCTGGCCGCCAGATAAGACGCGCCGGCCTGTACCACAACAGACAAGGAGGTTTCCGTCATGAAGGTCCGTAAGGCCGTGATCCCCGCCGCCGGGCTGGGGACCCGTATGCTCCCCGCCACCAAAACCGTACCCAAAGAGATGCTGCCCATGGTGGACAAGCCGGTCATCCAGTATATCATTGAGGAGGCGGTGGCCTCTGGAATTGAGGACATCCTCATTGTCACCAACCGGGCCAAGTCGGCCATGGATGACTATTTTGACTACTATCCCGAGCTGGAGACCCGTCTGCTCCAGGCCGGCAAGGAACGGGAACTGGTGGAGGTTCGCCGTGCCGCCGACCTGGCCAACATCTTCTATGTCCGGCAGAAGGAGACCAAGGGCCTGGGCCACGCCATCTACCGGGCCAAGCGGTTTGTGGGGGACGAGCCCTTTGCCGTACTGCTGGGCGACGACATCATGCGGGCGGAAAAGCCGGTGACCCTTCAGCTGGTGGAGGGGGCGGAGAAGTACGGCGCCTCCGCCGTGGGCGTCCAGAAGGTAAGCACCGAGGCCATTTCCCGTTACTCCTCGGTGAAAATTGCCCCCCTGGAGAGCCGCATCTTTGAGGTCTCCGACATGAACGAGAAGCCCACCCCCCAGCAGATGTTCTCCAACTACGCCATCCTGGGCCGGTATGTCCTTACCCCCCAGATCTTTGACATTCTGGAAAACCTGAAGCCGGGCTATGGCGGGGAGATCCAGCTCACCGACGGCCTGCGGGAGCTGTGCAAAAAGAGCCGGATGGTGGCGGTGGACTTTGACGCCCACCGGTACGACACCGGCAACCTGCGCGGCTTCCTGGAGGCCACCATCGACTTTGCCCTGGAGAACAAGGCCACTGCCAAGTGGCTCAAACGGTTCATCAAGGAAAAGGCAGAAACCCTTGACTGACCCCATCTGTTGAAAAAGCACCACCGCCAACCGGCGGTGGTGCTTTTTGTCACTGTATGTCAGGCTCAGCCCTCGTGAACGGGGGCCTTCTGAGCCTCGGCGATGGCGCTTTCAATGGTGCGGCCCTCCGCCTGCTTGGCGTGGCGCTCCACGTCGCCCTGGTTCTTGTTGGAACGGATGAGCTGGGCGGGGCCCTGGACGCAGCCGCCCTCACAGGCCATGCCCTCGATAAAGTTGAAATCGCCCACACCCTTGGCCGCCTTCAGGAAGGCCACCTTGCAGGTCTCAAAGCCGCTGCAAGGCATGGGCTTGGCCTGGAACTCGCTGCCCCGCTCCTTCAGGGCCTCCACAACGGCGGCGGCCACGCCGCCGCTGCGGGCAAAGGACCGGCCGAAGCCGCTGGCGTGATCCAGGTCGGTAAAGTCCAGCTTGGCCACGTCGATGCCCCGGGAGTCAAACAGGGCGTACAGCTCCTCGAAGGTGAGGGCGGAGTCCACCGCACGCATGGTCTTGCCCAGCTTGACCTCCATCTTCTTGGCGACGCAGGGCCCGATGAAGATGACCTTGGCAGAGGGGTCCCGCTGCTTGATGTGGCGGGCGATCATGATCATGGGGGAGGGGGTGTCGGAGATCAGATGGGCCTGCTCGGGGAAGTTCTTCTGTACGTAATCCACGAAAGCGGGGCAGCAGGAGGAGGCCAGCATCCCCTTTTCCTCCAGCTCCACAGCCTCGGTCTTGGCGGTCATATCGGCGCCCAGGGCCACCTCCATCACGTCGTGGAAGCCCAGCATCTTCAAACCGGTGACCACCTGGCCCAGGTCGGCGGGGGCAAACTGGCCGGCGATGGAGGGCGCCACAATGGCGTACACCCGGAAGCCCCACTTGTCGGCGCCCTGGAGCATCTGAATGGCGTCCACGATGAAGGACTTGTCCATAATGGCGCCGAAGGGGCACTGGTAGACGCAGGCGCCGCAGGAGGTGCACTTGGCAGGGTCGATGAAGGCCTTCTTGTTCTCGCCCATGGAGATAGCGCCCGCCTTACAGCCCCGCTCGCAGGGCCGGGTTTTCTTTTCAATGGCGCCGTAGGGGCAGGCGGCCACGCACTTGCCGCAGGTAATACACTTTTTGTGGTCGATCTGGGCCTTGTGGTTCACCACGGTAATGGCGTCCTTGGGGCAGGCGTGGACGCAGCGGGTGGCAATACAGCCCCGGCAGGAGGGGCCCACGGTGATCTCGGTGACGGGACACTCGTCGCAGGCGATGTCCAGTACTTCCACCAGGTTGGGGTTGGTACGGTCCCCGCCCATGGCCACCTTCACCCGCTGGGAGATGATAGCCCGTTCTTTATAAATACAGCAGCGCATCCGGGCCTCGGGGCCGGGAATCAGCTTTTCCGGGATGTCCAGAATGCCGCTCTGAAGATCGTCACTCCAGGCCAGCTGGGCCACAGATTTGAGCACATCGTGCTTCAGCTCCTGTACGCTGGTCTCAAATACACGCATGGTATTCGCTCCTTCCGCAACTCGATAATTCTAATGATCCAACAGCATCATAACCGCAAGGTAAGCGGTCTGTCAATGATGAATCTCTCCCCGAAATGACTATATTTCGGGCTGTTTTCTGAAAACCAGAAAGTTTATGTGCGTTTACTCCAAAACTATGGTATACTTCAGGGGAATGGCCCCCGGGAGGTGCGGATATGGAAGAAAATACACTGGCCAGACTGCCCAGGACAGACAGCCTGCTGGCCTGCCCCCCGCTGGGGGACAGCACCCTGCCCTATGCCGCCCGGCGGGAGGGGGCCCGTCTGGCCCTGGCGGAGCTGCGGGAGAGCCTGCGACAAAACCATGATGTAGCCCTGCCCGCTCTGGAGGTTCTGGCCCGGCGGTCGCTGGAGCTGGCGGAGGAGCTGTGCAGGCCCCGGCTGGGCAGGGTGGTCAACGCCACTGGCGTGGTGCTCCACACCAACCTGGGCCGGGCGCCTCTCAGCCCCCGGGCGGCGGAGGCCGTCCGGCAGGTCGCCCAGGGCTATTCCAACCTGGAATACGACCTGGACACCGGCCGCCGGGGCAGCCGCACCGCCGGGGTAGAGGGGCTGCTCTGTTCCCTCACGGGGGCGGAGGGGGCCTTTGTGGTGAACAACAACGCTGCCGCCGTGCTGCTTATGCTCTCTGCCCTCACCCCCGGTCTGGGGGTGGCCATCTCCCGGGGAGAACTGGTGGAGATCGGCGGCTCCTTCCGGGTGCCCGACATCATGGCCCAGAGCGGGGCCCGCCTGGTGGAGGTAGGCACCACCAACAAGACCAAGCTGGCCGACTATGCCCAGGCCCTGGAGTACGGTCGGGCCCAGGCCCTGCTGAAGGTACACCCCAGCAACTTCAAGCTGGTGGGCTTCACCCAGGGAGTGGAGCCGGAGGCGCTGGCCTCCCTGGCCGCCCGGTACGCCGTCCCTCTGCTGTGCGACCTGGGCAGCGGGGCCCCCGGCCCCGGGCCCTGGCCCCAGGACTACCCCACCATCGCCAAGTGGCTCCCTCACGCCCAGGTGCTGTGCTGCTCGGGGGACAAGCTGCTGGGCGGCCCCCAGTGCGGCGTGCTGCTGGGCCGCCGGGAGGCCGTGGAGAAGCTGAAAGCCCACCCCCTGGCCCGGGTGCTCCGGCTGGACAAGCTGTCCCTGGCGGCCCTGGAGGGCGCCCTGCTGGACTGGCGGGACGGGGTGCTCCCCCCGGTCCAGGCCATGCTGTCCGTCCGGCCCCAGGCGTTGGAGGAACGGGCCAGGGCCCTGGCGGAAACCCTATCCCCCTTCTGCCCCTGCCGGGCGGTGCCCTGCATGGGCCAGGCGGGGGGCGGAGCCCTGCCGGGGGAGGAACTGCCCTCCTGGGCGGCGGAGCTGAATCCCCCCGGCGGCCCGGCGGAGCTGGAGGCCTTCCTCCGGGCCAGGTCCACCCCTGTCATCGGGCGTATCCACGGGGGAAAGCTGCTGCTGGACGTGCGCACCCTGCTGGCCGGGGACGAGGAACATATCAGGGCCGCTCTGGCGGCCTGGGCGGAGGGACAGGTATGATCTTGGGGACCGCAGGCCATGTGGACCACGGCAAAACCGCCCTGGTGAAGGCCCTCACCGGGGTGGACACCGACCGGCTGGAGGAGGAGCGCCGCCGGGGGCTCACCATCGAGCTGGGCTTCGCCCCCCTCGCCCTGCCCAACGGCCTGGAGCTGGGGGTGGTGGACGTACCCGGCCACGAGAAATTTGTGCCCACCATGCTGTCCGGCTGCGCCGGCATGGACCTGGTGCTGCTGGCCGTGGCCGCCGACCAGGGACCCATGCCCCAGACCAGGGAGCACCTGGCTATTTTGTCCCTGCTGGACCTGCGGGGCGGGGTCATCGCCCTGACCAGGGCGGATCTGGCCTGGAAGCCGGGGGTGGAGGAACAGGTGCGCGCCCTGGTGAAGGGCACCTTTCTGGAGGGGGCCCCGATCATTCCCACCTCGGCGGTGACGGGGGAGGGCCTGCCGGAACTGAAACAGGCGCTGGCGGAGCTGGCGGCGGCCCACGCCGCCCCGCCCTCTGAAGGGCCCTTCCGCCTCCACATAGACCGGGTCTTTTCGGTGGCGGGCAGCGGAACGGTGGTCACCGGTACCCTCACCGGCGGTCCCCTCCGCCGGGGTGACGCCGTCACCCTCTGGCCCGCCCTTGTCCGGGCTCGGGTACGGGAGCTCCAGTGCCACGGCAGGCAGTCGGAAGTGCTGGAACCCGGCTGCCGGGCGGCGGTAAATTTGGCCGGGGTGAAGCGGGTCCAGGTGAACCGGGGGGATACCCTGGCCCCGGCGGACAGCCTCACCCTGACCCAGCGGCTGGACGTCTCCCTCACTGTGCTGCCCCAGGCCCCCTATCCGGTGAAAAACAACGCCCTCCTCCACCTCCACCACGGGGGCCGGGCGCTGACCGCCCGGTGCGTGCTGCTGGGCCGGGACCTGCTGGCGCCGGGGGAAACCGGCTTTGCCCAGCTGCGGCTGGACACCCCCCTGGCCGCCCGGGCAGGGGACCGGCTGGTGGTGCGGTTTTTCTCCCCGGTGGTCACGGTGGGGGACGGGGTGATCCTGGACCTGGACCCGCCCCTCCGGGGGCGGATGGCCCCGGCCCGCACCGCCCGGCTGGCCGGACTGCTGGCGGGCAAGGTCCCGGCAGAGCCCGCCCCCGCTCCGCCCTCCGCTCCCTCACCGCCGCCAGCGGCGGAGCCCGGCCTGGAGGTGGCACTGGCGGCCCTTTACCGGGAAGCGGGGCTCCATCCCCCCTCCAATGCCCAGGCGGAGGCAGCCTTTCCCGGCCGGGAAGCCGCCTGCCGCCGGGCGGGCCGGGCCCTGGCCGACCGGGGGGTGCTGGCCCCTCTGTCCCCCCAGTACCGGATGTGGGGGGAGAGCTGCCAGGCGGCCCGGGAGAAGCTGACCCGGGCATTTGGCAGCGGCCTTTTCACCCTGGCCCAGGCCAGGGATCTGCTGGGGGTATCCCGGCGGGAGGCTCTGCTGCTGCTGGAGTATTGGGATCGAATCAAAGTGACCCAAACCTTGGGGGAGGGCAGGCGCTTTCTGTGACCTCCCCATATATGGGGGCGGAAGGGTATCTGGTGAGCCCCGCGGTCTTCAAAACCGTTGGGGACGGCGTTCCCGTCCTGGTGTGTTCGATCCGCACCCGCCCTCGCCATTTTTATTTACAGGAGGGAAACATATGGAATTTCAATCCAGTCCCGGCCGGCTGTGGGCCCACGATGGGGAGGGCAAGCTCATTGCCGAGGTCACGTTTCCGGAGGTCCGGCCGGGCGTAGCCGACCTGGACCACACCTTTGTAGACAGCTCCCTCCGGGGCCAGGGGGTAGCCGGTCAGTTGGTGCTGGGGGCGGTGGAGCAGCTCCGCCAGCGGAATATGAAAGTGATCCCCACCTGTCCTTACGCCGTCAGGTGGTTTGAGAACCACCCCGAGCACCAGGACCTTGTCGCCAAGTGATCCTACACGCAAAAAAGCGCGCCGCGGCTGCGGCGCGCTTTTTTGATTTGGCTCGGGGGATCAGATGGGGTCGCCCACCACCTGGGCCTTGATCAGGTTGGTGGTGCCGGAGATGCCCAGGGGCACACCGGCGGTGATGACTACGGTCTCACCCACGTTGACGGCGCCCTCCTTCCGGGCCACGTCCACGGCCAGGGAGAACATGCGGTCGGTGGAATCCACCTCGCCGCACAGGTAGGGGTGGACGCCCCAGGAGATGGCCAGCTGCCGGCGGGTGGACTCGCTCTGGCTCAGGGCGATGATGACGCAGTCGGGGCGGAAGCGGGAGATGACCTTGGCGGTATAGCCCGACTTGGTGGGGGCCAGGATGGCGGTGGCGCCCAGGTCCATGGCGGTCAGGCAGCAGGTGTGGGTGATGGCGTCGCTGATGCCGGAGATCTCGGGCAGCAGGTTGCGCTCCCGGAACCGGCCCCAGTAGTCAATGGCGTTCTCGGCGGCGGTGACGGTGGCCACCATGGTCTCCAGGGCCTCGATGGGGTACTTGCCGGAGGCGGTCTCGCCGGAGAGCATCACGCAGGAGGTGCCGTCGAACACGGCGTTGGCCACGTCGGACACCTCGGCCCGGGTGGGCCGGGGATTGCGCATCATGGAGTCCAGCATCTGGGTAGCGGTGATGACAGGCAGGCCCTTCTGGGTGGCGGCCTTGATCATCCGCTTCTGAAGGATGGGCACCTCATAGGCGGGAATCTCCACGCCCAGGTCGCCGCGGGCCACCATAATGCCGTCGGCGGCATCGATAATGGCCTCAATGTTGTCCACGCCCTCCCGGTTCTCGATCTTGGCGATGATCTGGACCTTCTCGCCGCCGGGGTGCTTGCGCAGCTCGGCCCGGATCTCCTCCACGTCGCTGGCCTTCCGCACGAAAGAGGCGGCCACGAAGTCGAAGTCGTTCTCGGCGGCGAAGCGCAGATCCTCCCGGTCCTTGTCGGTGAGAGAGGGCAGGTGGATGTGGACGTCGGGGATATTGATGGACTTATTGTTGGAGAGGGGACCGCCGTTTTCCACGGTGCAGCGGATCTCGTCGCCCTGGATCTCGGCTACCTTCAGTTCGATCAGGCCGTCATCCACCAGGATGCGGCAGCCGGGCTCCACCTCGTTATGAAGGTTGGCGTAGGTCACCGATACCCGGCTCTGGTCGCCGGGGATGTCCTGGACGCACAGGGTGAACTCCTGACCCTTTTCCAGGACAACGGGGCCGTTGGCAAAGGATTTGATGCGGATCTCAGGGCCCTTGGTGTCCAGGATGGTGGCCACAGGATAGCCCAGGGTGTCCCGGACGGACTTGAGCATGGTCAGCCGGGCCAGCTGCTCCTCGTGGGTGCCGTGGGAGAAGTTGAACCGGGCGGCGTTCATGCCCTTGCGAATCAGCTGTCGGATGGTCGCCGCATTGTCCACGGCGGGGCCCAGAGTGCAGATGATCTTTGTCTTTCTCATTTCCTACCTCCATATAGGTCTCAGAATGTACCTCTTGAAAAACCGGCACTATCATACACCAATCTTGCCGTTTTGGAAAGGGGGAATTTTTAAGTCCGGCGAACTTTTTTCCTGCCCCCCAGCAGGGAGGCCAGGCAGAGCAGCGTCCCGGCGCAGCCGCAGACGATGCAGGCCCCCAGCATCAGGTTGGCGCCCCCCAGATCCAGGGTCCAGCCCGCCAGGATGCCCCCCATCATGCCGCCCAGGCCGTTGGAGGCCACCATCATCACGGTCTGACCCTTCACCCGGTCGGCGGCGGGGACGGATTCGTTGACGTAGTACACCGAGGCCGGGGTAAACAGGCCGTAGCCCAGCATCTGGATGGGCTGTACCGCCAGCACCGCCACCCAGTTCCAGGTGAGCAGCAACAGGACGGCTTTCAGGGTGCCGAAGGCCATACTCAGGGCCAGCAGCCGGCCGCTGCCCAGCTTCCGCAGCAGCTTTTGGAAGAAAAAAGCGGTGGGCAGCTCAAAGCCCCCCATCAGGAAGAGGGCCGTCCCCAGGTGGGCCTGGGTGCCCCCCCGGCTGGTTACAATGTTTACCAGGAAATTGGACAGGGGCATGATGGCGGTGAGGCCCAGAAAGACCCCCGCCAGCATGAGGGTAAACCGGGGATTGCTTCTGAGCAGAGAGAGGGCGGACTGGGGGGCGGGGCCGTTCTCCTTTCGGATTTCTCCCCGGTAGGGGGGATAGGTGGCCACCAGCAGGATCTCCAGTCCCACCAGGGCCAGATGGGTCACCAGGGTACTCTCCATGCCCAGAGCCCCCACCTGGAGGCCCAGCAGCACACACACCACGGCGTAGGCAAGGGAGCCCACCCCCCGGCCCAGGCTGTAGCGGATGGGCACCCCGTCGTTGATGAACTGCACCGCCATGGCGTCCATCAGGGGGTAGGAGGATACCTCCAGCCCGCCGATGACCACCCACACCAGGGTGGTCTCCCACAGGCCCATGGCGGGGCACAGCCAATACCACACCCCCGCCGCCAGAGAGAGGACCATGGACAGGGTGACGATCCCCTTCAAGGGCAGGTTGGGGTGCCGGTCGGCAAAGCCCCCCAGCAGGGGCTGAAACACGATGCCCGCCAGGCAGCGCACCGCTGTCATCAGCCCGGCCTCGCTGTTGGTAAAGCCCCGCTCCAGCAGCAGGGCGGTCTGATAGGCCACAATGGCGGCATACATGGCCCAGAAGCCCGCCTGCATCACCATATAGTGCAGGTCCAGCCGCCGGGCCGACGGCATATGTTCTGTGGTTTCCAAACGCTCACTCCGTTCCGCCGAAGGCAAACAGTTCGTCCAGCCGGGTGCTGCTGGCGGTGTACAGCGTCATCACCAGGTCGGGGTCCAGCCCCCGGATGGCGTCCATCAGGTCCCCGTCAAAGTAGCGCAGGTCGATGGTGGTGAGCTCCGAGCAGGACAGGGCCAGGAAGGGGGCCAGGGCGCAGGAAAAGGACTCCCGCAGCAGCACGATCCTGGGCCCTTCCGGGTTGTTGTGGTTGGTGATGGTGGCCAGGCCGTAGTCTCCCCCGGAATAGTAGGTATAGGGGTTGCCGCCGAACCAGTCCGCCGCCGCCACCCGCTCGGGGAAGCACACCGACTGCTGGAAGGGGCCCGCCCGGGAAAAGCCGCCGTCCTGGCTGGTGTAGGTGAGATAGGTGTCGAATTCGGGGGTGTAGATGGTGAAATCATCCACCCCGGCGTAGAGGGAACCCACCCGCTTGCCCTGGCTGCCCAGGAAGTAATCCTCCAGCAGCTTGGTACTCCAGTTGTTGGGATCGGTCCAGGCGGTGGGGGTGTGGAACCCGTAGGCCATATCCAGTACCTGGGCCAGGTGCTGCCAGGCGAAGAAGGCGGCCTCCGGCTTCCAGTGGTGGTCGGTCTGGAAGAACCAGCCGGAGTAGATGCCGTTGGTCTCAAACAAAGGCCGCAGGTCAAACCACTCCAGCCCCAGCGCCTCCAGCTCTTCCAGGAAAGCGTCGGCACAGTCGTTGCCGAACTCCTCCAGCCCCGCCGGCAGCAGGTCGGTCTCCCGCTGGATCTTCTGGGGCGCCGTCACAAAGAGGAAGGGAATCCCCTCCGCCGCCAGATCTCCGGCGAAGTCGGCGGTCTGCCGGGCGTGGGCCAGGGGGACCTCCGGGTCCAGGGAACTGACGCTCATATCCACAAAGTTCAGGGCCCCGGTGGACAGCTTGACTACCGTGTTGCCCGCCACCGCGTCCTCCACCACCCGTCGGCCGGTGAGCCGCTGGATGCCGCCGTAGAGCTGGATGAACAGGTGATCCCGATCCAGGTCGGAGTTGGAGGCGGACTCCGCCTCCTCCAGTACGGCGGTCAGGTCTCCGTCCTGGGCCGCCGCGCGGAGCAGACCCTCCAGCTTCCCCTCGCCGCCGAAAAAGGAGGTGAGCAGCAGCCCGAAGCCCCCCGCCAGCAGCAGCAGGAAGAGGATGGCAGTGATCGTATTGCATCGCTTCATAGGCCCGCTCCTTGTCAGAAGTTGAAGTAGATGAAGGGGTTATAGGTCCCCTTGATGATAAAGCTGGCCGACACCAGGAAGAGGCAGCCCAGCACCAGGGCATAGCCCATGTCCAGCACCAGCCACTGCCGGGCGGCCGCCCGCTCCCGCAGCCGCACCGCCACGGGGGTGGCGAACACCGCCGCCGCCAGCAGCACCAGCCAGTTCTCCCGCAGGTAGAGCAGGGCCTGCCCCGCCCGGCCGGGGCCCCCCAGGCCAAACATGGCCAGCAGGTATTCCCCCGCCTGGGTCAGGCTGTCCGCCCGGAACACCACCCAGGCGAAATTGACCATGGCGAAGGTGAACAGCCAGCGGAGCCACACCGGCCAGCCCCGGCCTAGATGGCAGAACTTCTCCAGCACCAGCAGCCCGAAATAGAACAGGCCCCAGACGAGAAAGGTCCAGTTGGCCCCGTGCCAGATGCCGGTGAGCAGCCACACCACAAACAGGTTGCCCAGGTGGCGGGCTTTGGAGTTTACCCGGCTGCCCCCCAGGGGGAAGTACACATAGTCCCGGAACCAGGTGGACAGGGAGATGTGCCACCGCCGCCAGAACTCGGTAATGGAGGTGGAGACATAGGGGTAGTTAAAGTTCTCCAGGAAGTGGAAGCCAAACATCTTCCCCAGGCCGATGGCCATATCGGAGTAGCCGGAGAAGTCGTAGTAGATCTGGAGGGTGTAGCACAGGGCCCCCAGCCAGGCAAAGCCGGGGGTGAGGGCCCCGCCGTCAAAGGCCCGGTCGGCCACCACCGCCAGCTGGTTGGCCAGCAGCACCTTCTTCCCCAGGCCCACCACAAACCGGGCGCACCCGGCGGAGAAATCCTCCCAGGTCTCCCGCCGGTGGTCGATCTGGTTGGCCACCGTCTCGTACTTCACGATGGGGCCGGCGATGAGCTGGGGGAAAAAGGAGATATACAGCCCTACCTTCAGGGGGGACCGCTGGGCCTCCCCCCGGCCCCGGTGGACGTCCAGCACATAGCTCAGGGCCTGGAAGGTGAAAAAGGAGATACCGATAGGCAGCTGGATGCCCGGGATCACAAAGGCCGCCCCCAGGGCATTCAGAATACCCAAGGTAAAAGTCAGGTATTTGAATACAAACAGTATCCAAAAATTGACCACCAGGGCCAGCACCACCGGCAGACGGCAGGACCGCTCCCTTCTGCGGCACCGGTCTACCCACAGGCTGAAGCCGTAGTTGGCTAAAATGGAGCCCATCATCACCAGCACGAACCAGGGCTCCCCGTAGGCGTAAAAGCCCAGGGAGGCCAGCAGCAGGAACACGTTTTGGGCCTGCCGAAACCGGCGGAGGGGCAGGTAGTAGATGAGCAGCACCAGGGGCAAGAATAGAAAGAGAAAGATGGAACTGGAAAAGAGCACGGAGTTTCCTCCTTCAGGTCAGATAACGTCCCACCAGCGGCAGCTTGGAGAGCAGCCAGGCCACGGCGAAGGAGCACAGGAACACAGCCAGGGACAGCAGGGGCACCGCCAGGATGGGGGTGAAGGACAGCACGGTAATCCCCAGGATGTTGAGGATTTTGAGGAAAAAGATGTGTACCAGGTAAATCCCAAAGGTGACCTTGGCCACCCCGGACACCCGCTGCCGGCGGGAGCGCTCGTCGCTCACCCC
Organism: uncultured Eubacteriales bacterium; assembly: GCA_949289455.1. Taxonomy (GTDB): domain Bacteria; phylum Bacillota; class Clostridia; order Oscillospirales; family Oscillospiraceae; genus Flavonifractor. Next base: position 90,804 of record CASEOA010000097.1, on the reverse strand, counting down.
CAGCACATAGCGGAAGAGTACGAACACCGCCGTGCTCATGAAAACGATGTTGGGGCTGTCGTAGTTGTACAGGGTCTGGGCAAAGGCCTGCCGCTGGAGGGAGAGCCACAGGGTCCCGCCCAGGGTGAAGGCGGTCCCCGCCAGCCCCAGCAGATAGATCAGGTATTCCGCCCACCGGCTGAGGGTATAGGTCTTGAGGTAATACCCCAGCACATAGTAGCCCACATAGCCCATGACCAGGTGGATGCTCAGGTTGCTGTTCCACAGGCTGATGGTCTGGCTGGGCCGCAGCCGGAGCACCGTGGGCAGCAGGCTGGCAAACACAAAGCACAGCAGCAAAAACCAGTGGAGATCCCCCCGGCTGGCCCCTCTGATGAAGGCCCGGAGGATGGGAGTCACCAGATAGAGCCCCAGGATCATGTACAAAAACCACAGGTGGAAGGCGGTCTTGCCCCAGATTACCTGGCGGAAGGCGGCCAGCAGGGCCCCCAGGCTGAATCCATTCTGGGCCACCAGATCCCACAGGGCGTAGGCCGTCCCCCACACCAGCAGGGCCACCAGCACCCGCAGGATGTGGCCCACCAGCTTGGCCGGGGACAGGGCATGCTTGGGGTCCAGCAGGAACATGCCGGAGAGCATGATGAACACCGGTACACACCAGCGGGTCAGGCTGTCGTAGGTGTTGAGAGCGTGGAACTCCACCGAGCCCAAAGGCACATAGGACAGCTGGGACCCCGACAGGTGGAGCACCACCACCGCCAGGGCCGCCACCACCCGCAGCAGATCCGCATAGGCCACCCGGCCGTCAATCGTCTTGCTCATGGCTCACCTCTCCGGTACGATCTCGATCCAGTAGCCGTCGGGGTCCTGGATGAAATAGATGCCCATGTCCGGGTTTTCAAAGCACACGCAGCCCATGGCCCGGTGGCGGGCCAGCAGCTCGTCAAACCGGTCGGTGACGAAGGCCAGGTGGAACTCCTCCTCCCCCAGGTCGTAGGGCTCTGTCCGGTCCCGGAGCCAGGTCAGCTCCAGCCGGAAGTCGGTCTCCCCGTTCCCCAGATAGACCAGCCTGAAGGAGCCGTCCTCCGCGGTCTTTTCCGCCACCGGCTCCAGCTCCAGGGCCTGCCGGTAAAAGGCCAGGGAGCGGTCCAGGTCCAGTACATTGAAATTGAAGTGGGCAAAACGCAGCATAGGACAATTCTCCTTTATCGATGGGCTTTTTGGGTGGTGTTTGCTGACGGATCGGCAAAATTTCATTCCTTACGAGTACGTTTTCTTTAATTTCGGAAGATCCTCTTTCTCGATCCATTCCTCCGAATATCCGCAAGTACAGCACACATATCTGTGCACCAAAACAGCGGAAAAAATGGTCAATCCAACCGGAATATGATTCCCCGATCCGTATGCTCCGGCCTGCCCTTTGATCCTGATAATATCTGTTCCATTGCACTTGGGGCAAATCCCTCTCTCTTTCATCACAAGTCCTCCTCTGGTCAGCATGGTTTTCCTACGACCGGCGGAGCGTGTTGATGGGATCGTATCCACCGGATATCGTTCAATGTGTTTCATCGTTTGCCTTTTTATCAATAAATTCGGGCCGCAGTTTACTATAAACGATTTTCTGCTCGCTGTACAGCCCATAATAGCCGGAAAGCATGTAGGACACCGCCAGACACACGGCAAACAGGCACAGGCTCTGGCCGGTAAACATGCCCAGGCTGTCCCCGGCGAAGAGCTCCAGGGCCAGCAGCAGGGAAGTGATGGGGCAGTTGGTCACCCCGCAGAACACGCTGACCATGCCCAGCCCCGCCCCGAAGGAGGGGTGGAGCCCCAGCAGCGGCGCCACGGTGCAGCCGAAGGTGGCCCCGGTGTAGAACACCGGCACGATTTCGCCCCCCTTGAAGCCCGCACCCAGGGTGATGGTGGTGAAGAGCATTTTGAAGAAAAAGGCCTCCGGCCGGGCGGAGCCCCCGATGGCGGTGTGGATCACCGCCTCTCCGGCGCCGTTGTAGTCGTAAGTACCGGGGTTCCACAGCCACACCAGATAGGTCAGGCCGATGACCAAAGCTCCGCCTACCGCCGCCCGCACCAGGTGGTTGGGCAGGAACCGGTCGTAGAGATGGGGGGCGGCGTGCATCAGCCGGCAGAAGAAAATGGACAGCAGGGCAAAGAGCACCCCCATGCCGATGACCTGGAGCAGGGTGAGGGGGCTCAGATTGGGGATGCCCTCCAGGGTAAAGGCGGTGGGGGACACCTGGAAATACTGGGCCACCCACAGGCCGATCACCGAGGACAGGGCGCAGGGGACAATGGCGGCGTAGTAGAGCACCCCCACGCTGGTGACTTCCATAGCGAACATGGCCGCCGTCAGAGGGGTGCCGAAGAGGGCGGAAAAGGCGGCCGACATGCCGCACATGGTGATGATGCGGCTGTCCTTGTCGTCCAGGCCCATCCACCGGCCGATTTTGGAGGAGATGGAGCCCCCGATCTGGAGGATGGCCCCCTCCCGGCCGGAGGAGCCCCCCACCAGATGGGTGATCATGGTGGACACAAACACCAGGGGGGCGGTACGCAGCCGCAGGGGCTTGTTTTCCCGCACCGCGGTGAGCACGAAGTTGGTGCCCCGGTCCCCCTCCATGCCGCACACCCGGTAGAGCAGCACGATGGCCAGACCGCCCACCGGCAGCAGCCACAGCAGCCAGGGGTTGGCGTGCCGCAGGTCAGTGACCGCGGAAAAGGTATGGTAAAAGGCGGTGGCCACCCCACCGCACACCAGGCCGGTGATCCCGGCGAATACCAGCCATTTGACAAACGTGACCGGGTTCTCAAGCCATTTCCGCAGCTTCTCTCGTTCCATCTCTCTCACCCTTCGGCGCCCCCGCTCCGGAGGTCATACTTTAACAGCTCACATTATAGCATGAAATCCGGGGATGTTCCTTACTTTTCTGCATGTTTGCCAGGGAAACAAAATCGTTCCTAATGCGAAATGCTCCCGTTTTGCAACTATCTCCCTGCATTTCCCCCTGGATTGCCCCCATTTCCTGGTTCTCCGGTAATCATATCTAAAAAAACACTTGTTTTTTTGGTAAAGTTTTCTCTTGAACCCGTCAGTGTTGAGTGCTAAACTATTTTTAGTTCAAAAAAATAATTTTTTGGAGGCGAGGAAATGTCCCATACCAACCTGCTGCGCCGGTACACCCTCTTCCTGGCTGGAGTCATTTTTTCCGCTCTGGGTATTGCTCTCATTACACTGGCCGGTATGGGTACCTCTGCCGTGTCCAGCCTTGCCTATGTGCTCACCTTCGTGTTCCCGGGGGTCACGCTGGGCACCTTTACTTTCGTGGTGAACTGCGTCATGCTGGGCGGGCAGGTCCTGCTGCTGCGGCGGAAGTTCCAGCCCATTCAGCTGCTCCAGATCCCCGCCACCTTCCTCTTCTCCTACTGCATTGACCTGTGGATGTCCCTGCTGGAATCCGTGGTGCCCCACTTCTACCTGGGCCAGTGGGTGGTGCTGCTGCTGGGCTGCCTGTCTCTGGGCTTCGGCGTGGCGCTGGAGGTCATCCCCAACGTGCTCATCCTCCCCTGTGAGGGCTTCGTCCGCACTTGCAGCCAGGTGTTCGGCTGGGAGTTCGGCAAGGTCAAGACCAGTTACGACCTGATTATGGTGGTCTCCGCCGCCCTGGTGTCCCTGCTCTGCCTGGGCTCCATCTTCGGCCTGCGGGAAGGCACCGTGGTGTGCGCCCTGACGGTGGGCTCCATCTCCCGGTTCTTCTGCAAGCGCCTGGGTTTTTTGCTGGAGGGCCGTCGGAAAGTCGCCCACCTCACCGATGCTGATCTGCCTGCATAAGGCTTTCTTTCCCTACCCTCAACGCAAAGGGCGCGCCGCTTTCGCGGCGCGCCCTTTGCGTATTTCTTTTAGTTCAGCCGGCTCAGACTCACCTGGGCGGCCTTGACGCCGGAGGCCCCGGCCTGGGCCAGACCACGGGTGATGCCCGCGCCGTCGCCCACGGCAAAGAAGCCGGGCAGGGTGGTCTCCAGCTCCCCGGAGAGGGCCAGCCGGGCGGAGTAGAACTTCACCTCGGCGCCGTAGAGGAGGGTGTCGTAGTTGGCGGTACCGGGGGCGATCTTGTCCAGCTGATAGATCATCTCGATGATGTCGTCCAGCTGCCGCTTGGGCAGGGCCAGGCTCAGGTCGCCGGGGACGGCGGCGGTGAGGGTGGGCCGGACAAAGGACTTGCTCAGCCGGTGCTCGTTGGTGCGGATGCCGCTGACCAGATCCCCGAACCGCTGGACCAGCACGCCCCCCGCCAGCATGTTGGACAGGGAGGCAATGTGCTTGCCGTAACGGTAGGGCTCATTAAAGGGCTGGGTAAACCGGTTGGACACCAGCAGGGCGAAGTTGGTGTTCTCGCTCTGGAGGGCGGGGTCGGAGTAGGAGTGGCCATTGACGGTGTTGATGCCCTCCACGCTCTCGGCCACCACGTGGCCGTAAGGATTCATGCAGAAGGTGCGCACCTGATCGCCGTACTGCTTGGTGCGGTACACCAGCTTGGACTCGTACACCACGTCGGTGATGTGCTCAAAGACCTTGGCGGGCAGCTCCACCCGCACGCCGATGTCCACCTGGTTGTTGATGAGCTTTATGCCCAGGTCCTTGCACTGGTTGGAGAACCACTCCGCCCCCGAGCGGCCGGGCCCGGCGATGAGCCAGGTGCAGTCCACCTGGTCCCCCTTTTCGGTGATAAGGCGGTAGCCCTCCCCGTTCAGGTTCTCGATCTTGGTGACGGCGGTGTGGAACCGGAACTCCACCCCCTTGCGGCACTCCTCATAAATGCTCTGGAGGATTTTCAGGTTGTTCTCGGTGCCCAGGTGCTTGCACCGGGCCTGGAGCAGGTGGAGGTCGTGCTCCAGGGCCTTTTTCTCCAACGCTCTGGCCTCGGGGGTGTCGGTGGAAAAGACCTTGTCGGTGGCCCCATGCTTCATGTTGATGGAGTCCACATAGTCGATGAGGCGCATAACCTCGTCATGGGGCATGAAATCGGTGAGCCAGCCGCCAAAGGCAGTGGTGAAGTTATACTTGCCGTCGGAGAAGGCCCCAGCGCCCCCAAAGCCGCACATGGTGCCGCACACCTTGCAGTGGATGCACTCCTTCACCTTGCCTGCCACAATGGGACAGCTGCGGGTGTAGATATCGGCCCCCTGATCCAGGGCCACCACCTTCAGCCCGGGATTGCGGTGCATCAGTTCATATCCGGCGAAGATACCGGCCTCGCCGCAGCCCAGAATGGCAACGTCATACCGTGTGTTCATGTGCGATCTCTCACTTTACGTCATAATTTGGGCGGGGCACAACCCCATATCCCGATATGTTATTATACCAAAGAGTCGGTTTTTTGACAACGTCCATCTCACCGGCAGGCTAAAAATTTTTCAGGGTTCCAATCCGGTTTTTCCCTTGACAAATAAGTCTACTAGTTGTAGACTAACTATACAGACGACAACATGTAGACCAAAGGAGGGATCGTGATGGCAGACTGGACGCTGGGGGCGGTGGAGGCAAAGTTCGCCGACCTGATCTGGGCGGGGGCGCCCATGCCTTCCGCCCAGCTGGTGCGCCGGGCGGAGGAGGTGCTGGGCTGGAAAAAGTCCACCACCTATACCGTGCTCAAGCGGCTGTGTCAGCGGGGCATCTTCCAGAACGAGGGGGGCGTGGTCACCGCCCTGTTGTCCCGGGAGGAGTTTTATGCCCGGCAGAGCGAGGAATTTGTGGCCCAGCGCTTTGACGGGTCTCTTCCCGCCTTTCTGACCGCCTTTACCCGGCGGAAAAAGCTGTCCCAGGAGGAGATCGCCCAGTTACAAAAGCTGATCGACGAGAACAGGGGGTGACCCAGACATGACGGCATTTTTATCTCAGACGTTGTTCCCCACCCTTTTGGACATGAGCCTTACCGGCGGCATCGTGATCCTGTGCGTGCTGGCCGCCCGGCTGGCCCTGAAACGGGCCCCGAAAGTCTTTTCCTACGCCCTGTGGGCGGTGGTGCTCTTCCGGCTGCTCTGCCCTGTGTCCCTGTCCGCCGGGATTTCCCTGCTGGGGGCCCTGAACGCCCCCGCCCGGCAGGCCAGCCCGGCGGTCAGCACCGTCACCTATGTCCGGCCCGCCCAGCCGGAGGAGCTCCAGCCCCAGACAGACCTCCCGGTCAGCCAGCCGGTGTCCCGGCCGGTTGCCACTACCTCCCCGGTCCCGCCGGAGCAGGCCAAGCAGCCGGTGGACTGGACAGCGGTGGCCTCCTGGGTGTGGCTGGCGGGGGTGGCCGCCATGGCGGGGTACAGTATGATTGCTCTGTTCCGGCTGCGGCGGAAGCTGGTGGGGGTGTTCCACCTGGGGGACAACCTCTACCTGGCCGACTACATCTCCACCCCCTTTGTGCTGGGGCTGTTCCGGCCCAGGATCTATCTGCCCTCCACCCTGACCCGGCGGGAGCTGGGCTGCATCATCCGCCATGAGCAGTACCACATCCGCCACGGGGACCATGTGGTGAAGGTGCTGGCCTTTGCCGCCCTCTGCCTCCACTGGTTCAACCCTCTGGTGTGGGCGGCCTTTGTGCTGGCGGGCCGGGATATGGAAATGCGGTGCGACGAGGCGGTGGTCAAGGCCCTGGGGGAGGATGGGAAGGCGGACTACTCCGCCACCCTGCTGGCCCTGTCCACCGGGCGGCTCACCATCGCAGGCACGCCCCTGGCCTTTGGGGAGGGAGACCCCAAGGGCCGCATCCGCAATCTGCTGGGGCGGAAGCAGCCCAAGCTGTGGCTGTCCGTGGCGGCGGGGCTGGTCTGCACGGCGGTGATCGCCGCCTGCGCCGCCAACCCCGCCGGGCAGAGTACCGGCGGCAGCGGGCAGTATGAGAGTATGGAGGACTTTGCCCGGCAGACCATGGCGGCGGCGAAGGAAGTCACCTACACCCCCCTGGACAACGGGATTCCATCCCAGGAAGGGCGCACCGCCCAGGTCACCGGCACCAAGCTCGTTGCTCTGGACAAGATGGGGGAGCTGGATGAACTGGCTCCCGAGGGCGCCCTGGAGGCCTGGGTATTCCAGTACCTGGTGCAGATCGACGTGCCCCCGGAGCAGGTGGCCCTGGCGGGCGGGATGTATGAGGAGGACGGCTGGTTCGACCTGGAGGGCCAGGGGGGCCGCAACATTGTGGCCCTGCGCTACCCCGACGGCAGCTATGATGTCCTGTACGACGGGCCGGTCAACGACAACATGAGCTTCTACGGCTGGCACAACAGCTATGAGGAGGCCATTTACGACTGGTATGTGGGAGAAAAAAGCCTGGATCTGCCCCTCTATGTGAAGGATTGGGGGGAGCAAATCACCTACCCGGAAGGAACCGAACCCGGCAGCTATCCTGTCCACCGCTACGACGGGGACGGCTGGTATCTCTACCTGCCGGTGGAGGGCTGGACCCAGTGGACCGCGGGGGATACCAACTGGGTCTGGACCTCCGACTATTGCTCCGGCTTTACCCTGACGGTGGATTATATCACCACCAATCTGGCCGACTATCTGGCCGGGGATACCAAGGACATGACCCCCGCCGACGACAGCGGGCGGGTCTTTATGGCCCAGGGGAACGGTTGGTGTTACCGCGACTACTATGTGGAAGCGGTGGACGGCGGCTGCTGGAAGATCTCCACCAAGTGGTTTGACCCCGACCTCGCCCATTCCGCGTCCGCGGTGTCTCCCGCACCCGGCCCCATGGCGCCCATCCACCGACAGGCGCTGATGCTGATGGCGGAGAGCTTTACCCCGGACAACCGGATTACCCCCACCCAGACCTCCGCCAGCCTGCTGACCGGAGTGACCACGGGAGAGACACCCCTTACCCTCACTCTGCTGTCCGAGGGTGGTCAGGTGGGTAATGGGCTTGGAGATTGTTGGAGCTCCCGCAATAGCCAGTCCTTTTACAGCGAACTGTCCGATCTCACCTGGCGGGCCTACAGCGCCCCGGCGGGAGATGCCCCCAAAGGGGCGGGCGTGACCTTGACAGGGCCGGGATGGACGTTTACCGCCTATGAGGGATACCCGGCGGCGGCTTTTGACGACGGCTCCGGCGCAGTATGGCTCAAGTCGGACGGGGCGGAGGAAACAAACCCATATCAGCTCCTGCGGGGCTGGTATGACGAGGTGGAGTTCCAGGCCCTGGGGGGCGGCTATGACCAGCAGGAGCAAATCGTGATCCCCAACACCGGCCAGGATTATCTGGCAGCGGCCCAGGCGTTTTGCAGCCAGGTGGAAGAGCGCCACCTCCAAGCCAGCTCGGGCGGCAGCCTCTGCTGGACCTATGTCCAATGTGTGGTCAGTCCCGTGGAGAATGATATTCCCGCCTTTCAGGACCTGCCGGACAACGTCTATCCCTTCTATCTGACCACCATCTTTGTCCCGGAAAACGAGACCGCCCTGGCCCACTCCATCGCGGGCAACACCGTGGATTACACCGGAAGCGATCCATCGGTACCGCAAGGGGCCTATGAATACGGCCGCTGCGGCTATATTACCCTGGAGGCCGACGGCTGGCACGGCAATATCGTGGGTACCGGCTGGTAACAGCGCAGCGCAAGGGCCTGCCGCGTGTGCGGCAGGCCCTTCCATTATGCCGCCGGGGAATAGACCGCCACCTCCACCCCGGTGTAGTACCACTTCAAGATATCCTCGTAGCTCTTGCCCTCCTTGGCCAGGGCGTTGGCCCCGTACTGGCTCATGCCCACCCCGTGGCCGTAGCCGGTAACGGCGAAGGCCACCCCATCGGCAGAGGCGGTGATGGTGAAGCTGGTGGAGCGCAGCCCGAAGAGGGTGCGCAGGGCCTGGCCGCTGACGGTGACGCCTCCCACGTCCACCGAACTCACCCCTCCGGCGGAGTTGGCCACCGTGTTGGCAAACCACCCCGCCGGGTCGCCGGACAGGTTAGCGGCGGGATACTGGGCCAGCAGCTTGGTCTTGAATTCCTCCAGGGGCACGGTGACGGTGGAGTGGTAGTTGGGCACCTCCTCCCCCTCGGGGCTGTCCACCCCGGTGAGATAGGGCACGGAATTGCCCCACACCTCCACCGCGTCCACCGTCCGGCCGTCAGCGGAGGAGAAAAACACCGCCTGGATCGGTTTTCCCTCATAGAGCGCCGCCACCCCGTCGGTGTCCGCCACGGCGGCGGTGATTTTCTGTGTGTAGCTCTGGGCCATGTCCCCCCAGCTCTCCGCCGCCTCCGCCTGGGTGCGGTAGGCCTGGCAGCAGTTCACGTCGGTGCACAGGTCGGCGTCCGGGTGGGCGGCGGTCTCCCGCTCCAGCTTGCCCAGGGTGTAGGTGCGGGCGGCCACCGCCTGGGCCTTTAACGCCTCCGGCTCGAAGGAGGCGGGCATCTCGGCGGCCACCACCCCCCACAGGTAGTTGTCCAGGGCCAGGGTAGCCACCGTCCCGTCGGCTCCCTTCACCGTGACCTGGACGGCGCTGTCCAGGGCGGGCTCCGGGGTGACCACCGTGCGGTCGATGGGCAGGCTGCCGCTCTCCACCGGCCCCTCCACCTCCCCCTGGGGCACCAGCAGCAGGGGGAGCAGAAACAGCGCCAACAGCAGGGCCAGGGCGGTGACGGCCACCTGTCTCATCCCCCACCATCTCCCTCCGTTTTGCAAGTCAAAATTCATCTGCTTTCAAATTTCATTTTATGAAGTTTGCTTATTGACGGTATTGCAAAATAGCTGTACAATACTGTGCAAAAGTATTTGGGCAAAGGAGTCGCCGAAGATGCAAAACGAAGCCAAGGTCAATTCCACAGACTTCATCCAGAGTCTATGCGGGGAGTACCGCAAGTATAACCAGATCGACCCCGCCTACTATGAGCGCTACCGGGTCAAGCGTGGCCTGCGCAACGCCGACGGCACCGGCGTCATGGCCGGGGTCACCCAGATCGGCAACGTGCTGGGCTACTACCTCCAGGACGGGGAGAAGCTGCCCGCCCCCGGCAAGCTGATTTACCGGGGCATCGACGTGGAGGAGCTGGTGGACGGCTTCGTCAGCGAGAACCGTTTCGGCTTTGAGGAGACCGCCTATCTGCTCCTCTTCGGGGCCCTGCCCACCCGGGAGCAGCTGACCACGTTTCAGCAGATCCTCTCCGACAACCACACCCTGCCCCACATGTTCACCGAGGACATGATCATCAAGGCCCCCAGCCCCGACGTGATGAACAAGCTGGCCCGGTCGGTGCTGGCCCTCTATTCCTATGACGACAACCCCGACGACATGTCCCTGGAGAACCAGCTGCGGCAGGCCGTCCAGCTCATCGCCCGGGTGCCCGTCATCGTGGCCCACGCCTTCGCCGTAAAGCGCCACTACTACGACAACGAGTCCCTCTACCTCCACCGGCCCCAGCCCGGGCTCAGCGTGGCGGAGAACTTCCTCTACTCCGTCCGCCACGACAATCAGTTCACCGAGCAGGAGGCCAAGCTGCTGGACCTGTGCCTGGTGCTCCACGCCGAGCACGGCGGCGGCAACAACTCCGCCTTCACCTGCCGGGTGCTGTCCTCCTCGGGCACCGACATCTACTCCGCCATCGCGGCGGCGGTGGGCTCCCTGAAGGGCCCCCGCCACGGCGGCGCCAACAAAAAGGTCATGGAGATGTTCAGCTACATCAAGAACGAGGTGAAGGACTGGTCCGACGACGACGAGGTCCGGGCCTGCCTGACCAAGCTGCTGAAGAAGGAGGGCGGCGACAAGTCCGGCCTCATCTACGGCATGGGCCACGCCATCTACACCATCTCCGACCCCCGGGCGGTGCTGCTGAAGAAGTTTGCCCGCCAGCTGGCCGAGACCAAGGGGATGGAGAAGGAGTTCCGGCTGTACGAGGCGGTGGAGCGGCTCACCCCGGAGATGATGCGCACCGTCAAGGGGGAGAGCAAGATGGTGTGCGCCAACGTGGACCTGTTCTCCGGCCTGGTGTACCAGATGATGGGCATCCCCCAGGAGCTGTACACCCCCCTCTTCGCCGTGGCCCGTATCGTGGGCTGGTGCGCCCACCGCATCGAGGAGGTCTACCAGCCGGGCAACCGGATTATCCGCCCCGCCTACAAGGCAGTGGCTCCCGCCCGGCCCTTTGTGCCCCTGAGTCAGAGATAAAAAAATTCCGCAGGACTTTTGTCCTGCGGAATTTTTTTGACTTATCCGATGCCGCCCAGGATGGCTCCGGCCACCAGGGCCACCACGCACAGGGGGACGTACACCCACTTGCCGAAGGGGAGGAACCAGCCGCCGATGGGCTTCCGGGCGCCCTGGTTTACCGCCTCCAGGGCGGTTTTTTTGCGGAGCACCCAGAAGAACATGATCCCTGCCAGGGCGGCCCCGAAGGGGCAGATATAGATGGACACCATATCCATCCACTGGGAGGTCCAGGGCTGGATGAGCAGAGCCACCGCCAGCCCCAGGATGTGGATGACCAGCACGGCGGGCACCCGGCCCAGCCGCAGTTTTTCCTGGCAGAAGGCCACCGGGGTCTCATACAGGTTGATGATGGAGGTGGCCCCGGCGAAGAGCACCGCCAGGAAGAAGAAGGCCCCCACCACCCAGCCTACCGTCCCCATGCCGTTGAACACGCCGGGCAGGGAGATGAACATGAGGCCGGGGCCCCGGCTGTCCACCTGGCTGCCGGTGGTGGCCATGGCGGGGATGATGACCAGGGTGGCCACCAGGGCGGCCAGGGTGTCGAACACCGCTACGTTGCGGGCGGAGGAGGACAGCTCCACGTCCTTTCCCAGATAGGAGCCGTAGATCACCGAGCCGCTGCCCGCCACCGACAGGGAGAAGAAGGCCTGGCCGAAGGCGTAGATCCACACCTCCCACTCCAGCAGTCCCGCCGGGTCCAGGGTAAAGATGAACCGGTAGCCGTCGGCGGCCCCGGGCAGGAAGGCGATGTACACCGCCATCACCAGGAACAGGCCGAAGAGCAGGGGGATCATGACCTTGCAGGCTTTTTCAATGCCGCCGGCCACTCCCAGGGCCATAATGATGGCCGAGGCGGCCACCGCCACCACAATCCACACACCGTTGCCGATGCCAAACACGCCGTTCTGCACCATCATCCCCACGCCCTCGCCCAACGTGTCGGTGGTGGGGGCGGTGGCGTTGAAGGCGTTCACAATGGCGTCCATGTCCTGGCCCAGGGCGAAGAGCTGGCCGGTAATCGCCATGACGGCGTACTTGAAAATCCAGCCCATGACCACGGTGTAGCCGATGGCCAGGCCCAGGGAGCCGATCACCGGCAGCAGGCCGATGGCCTCCCCCGGCCGGGTGGAGCCCAGCCGCTCCCGGGTGGCCTTGCCGAAGGCTCCCACCGGCCCGGCCTCCGCCCAGCGGCCCAGGGCGAATTCCTCCATCACCCCGGAGGCGGCGATGACCACCACGAAGAGCAGATAGGGCAGCAGGAAGGTGAGCCCGCCATACCGGGCCACCAGGTAGGGGAACCGCCAGATGTTGGCCATGCCCACCGCCGAGCCGATGCAGGCCAGGATAAACCCCCATTTCCCCCGGAACCCGTCCCGGGGGCGTTGATCGTGTTTTTGAGACATACGCTGTCCCTCCCAAACGCTTTGCTTCCGGAAGGCGCCCTTCCGGGGTCGTGTCCAACCACCCCGAAGGGCGGAGGGATGACACCTCACCATATTACCACATTTCGCAGGGGTTTGCACAGAAAAAGCCATGCCGGGTGGTCCGGCATGGCTTTTTGCTATAGTCGGTGGGGTTCTTACTTGGCGGCGACGGCCTCGATCTCCACCAGAGCGTCCTTGGGCAGGCGGGCCACCTCAACGGCGGACCGGGCGGGGAAGCTGCCCTCGCTGAAGAAGGTGGCGTACACCTCGTTCATGGCGCCGAAGTTGTTCATGTCGCTGAGGAACACGGTGGTCTTGACCACGCTGTCCATGGTCAGGCCGGCCTGCTCCAGAATGGCCTTCACGTTGGTGAGGGACTGGCGGGTCTGCTCGGCAATGCCCTCGGGGAAAGCGCCGGTGGCGGGGTTCAGGGGCAGCTGGCCGGAGGTGAACACCATGCCGTTGACCTCGATGGCCTGGGAGTAGGGGCCGATGGCGGCGGGGGCCTTGTCGGTGTTGACGATCTGCTTCATAGGAATCCGTCTCCTTTGTTTTAAATTTTGTGAGATAAATTTATCACGAAACCCCTTTCTTGTCAACGGGCAACCGGCACAAACCCCAAAAATCCCGGCAAGTTTCCGACTTGACGGGATGTCGTGAGAATTTTTTCTCATTTTCCCGCCGGTTTTTCTTGCGCCAGCCTCCGCCCTCCGGTATACTGGAGCAAAGGAGGTGGTCGGATGGCAGGCGGCATTCTGGACCAATTTGCCAGGCTTACGGCCTTTCTGGGCCTGGCCCTGGGCCCCGACTATGAGGTGGCCCTCCACGACCTGACCGACAAGCACTGTTCCATCATCGCCATTGCCAACAGCCACGTCAGCGGCCGGTCGGTGGGAGCCCCCCTGACCAACGTGGCTCTGCAAATCTTGAAGGACGGCAGCTATCTCCGCTCGGACTATCTGCTCCACTACCCGGGCCTGTCCCAGGAGGGGAAACCCCTCCAGTCCTCCACCTTTTTTCTCAAGGAGGAGGAAAAGCTGGTGGGGATGCTGTGCATCAACTTTGACGACAGCCGGTACCGGGCGGTGAGCCAGGCGGTGCTCCAGCTCTGTCAGGCCGCCGGCCTGGAGGAGCCGGAGGAGGCCCGGGCTCCCGAGCGGTTCCACAACTCCATCCAGGGGGTGGCGGGGGAGGCGGTGGCCCAGGCCCTGGCCGGGCTGGGCCGGGAGGCCGGCCAGCTCACCCCGGAGCAGCGCCAGCAGCTGGTGGCCGCCCTGGAGCCCCAGGGGATCTTTTTGCTGAAAGGGGCGGTAAAGGAGGTGGCCCAGGCCCTGGGCTGCTCCCAGGCCACCGTCTACCGCTATCTCTCACAGGCCCGGCGGGAGGGCTGAGCTACAGCCCCTCCAGCACTCCCCGGATGGTCCAGGCGTGGCTTTCGCACTCCTGGGCGCACTCCTGGAAGAGCTCCTCCAGACAGGGGTCGGCGGTGCCGGCCCCTGCGGCCCGGTAGGCCGCCGCTCCCCGCTGGCAGTCCCGGAACTCCTCCCGCAGCTGGGCCAATACCGGCTGGAGAAGCGCCTCTCCCGGGGCGGCGGGCCAGTACCGCACCCCGGAGATGAGGAAATATGCGGTGCTCAGCCGCTTGGCCCGGCGGCGCTTGTCGGCGGCCAGGGCGGCCAGGCTCCGGCCGCCGTTGCCCTGGACCCGCCGGGCCAGCTGCTGGCACCGGCGCTGGCCCGCCAGCTCCTGGTCGATGAACCCCCGCAGGTGATCCCCCCAAGCCGCCGAGGCATCCCCCAGGCAGAGGCAGGGGGCCTCCTCCGGGGACTCTGTTACCACCGCCGGCAGGGCCTCCTCCGCCGGCGGCAGGACGATGGGGCACTCCCCCCGCTCCCCGGGCATCACCCGGTCCCAGACCCGCTGAAAGACCTCCCGGTCACACACGGGCAGCAACTCCTGTTCCATGCGCATAACCTCCCGATTCTGTGTGGATTCCTCCCATTCTATGCCTTCTCCGGAAGATTTGCCCCTGGGCAGGGTTGTATTTTCCCGGTGAGCGTGTTAAAATATACATTCCTGGAATGAACCATATACAAAGGAGAGACTGCATATGCTGGAGATCAGCCATCTCAGCTATCAGGTGGAGGGAGAGGAAGGCCAGGAGCTGGGCATCCTCAATGACGTCTCCCTCACTGTGGCAGACAACCAATTTGTGGTCATCACCGGCCCCAACGGCGGCGGCAAGACCACCCTGGCCAAGGCCATTATGGGCCTGGTCAAGCCCACCGGCGGCGCCATCCGCTGGAATGGCGCCGATATCACCAATCTGGACATCACCCAGCGGGCCCGGCTGGGCATCAGCTACGGCTTTCAGCAGCCCCCCCGCTTCAAGGGCCTGAAGGTGAAGGACCTGCTGGCCCTGGCCTCCGGCAACCAGAAGCTTACCCGGGAGGAGAGCTGCCAGTACCTCACCAAGGTGGGCCTGTGCGCCGGGGACTATATCGACCGGGAGGTGGACGCCTCCCT
The DNA here is from genome assembly GCA_949289455.1 of uncultured Eubacteriales bacterium. Classification (GTDB taxonomy): domain Bacteria; phylum Bacillota; class Clostridia; order Oscillospirales; family Oscillospiraceae; genus Flavonifractor. The sequence goes on along the minus strand of CASEOA010000097.1, from coordinate 75,648 downwards.
GTCCGGCGGCGAGGTCAAGCGCATTGAGATCGCCACCATCCTGGCCCGCAAGACCGGGCTGATGATCTTTGACGAGCCGGAGGCCGGCATCGACCTGTGGTCCTTCGCCAAGCTTACCGAGACCTTTAAGCTCATCCACCACAAGCGGGAGGCCACCCTCATCGTCATCTCCCACCAGGAGCGCATCATCGACCTGGCCGACGAGATCGTCATGATCGGGGACGGCCAGGTGCAGAAGCACGGCCCCAAGGAGGAGATCTTCCCCCAGATCCTGGCCAATACCAGCACCGGGTGCACCTATCTTTCGGAAGGAGCGAAGTAACATGGATCAGGCAGAATGGAAGCTCCTGAAGGAGATTGCCGACCTGGAAAAGACCCCCCAGGGGGCGTACAATATCCGCCGCAACGGGCAGATGGACTCCCGGAACAATACCGCCAACATTGAGATCACCACCAAGGAGGAGCCGGGCAAGTCGGGCATCGACATCACCGTCAAGCCGGGCACCAAGCATGAGTCGGTGCACATCCCCGTCATCATCAGCCAGACCGGCCTGAGCGAGATGGTGTACAACGACTTTTTCATCGGTGAGGACTGCGACGTGGACATCGTGGCGGGCTGCGGCATCCACAACACCGGCTGCGAGACCAGCCAGCACGACGGCGTCCACACCTTCCACATCGGCAAGAACTCCAAGGTCCGCTATGTGGAGCGCCACTACGGCGAGGGCCCCGGCACCGGCAAGCGGATCATGAACCCCCAGACCGTGGTTTACCTGGAGGAAGGAGCCTCCCTGAGCATGGAGAGCGTCCAGATCCGGGGGGTGGACTCCACCAAGCGGGAGACCCGCATCGTGGTGGGCGCGGGGGCTGAGGCGGTGATCACCGAAAAGCTGCTCACCCACGGAGAGCAGACCGCTGAGAGCGATATGGAGATCATCCTGGACGGCCCCGGGGCCTCCGGGCGGGTGATCTCCCGGTCGGTGGCCCAGGACAATTCAGTCCAGGTGTTCTACCCCAAAATGACCGGCAATACCGAGTGTTTCGGCCATGTCCAGTGCGATTCCATCATCATGGGCAACGCCCGGATCTCCTCCATCCCCGCCATCGTGGCCAACCATGTGGACGCCCAGCTCATCCACGAGGCCGCCATCGGCCGCATCGCCGGGGATCAGATCCTCAAACTTATGACCCTGGGCCTCACCGAGCAGGAAGCGGAGGAGAAGATTCTGGATGGATTCCTACAGTAAGCTGCTGGAGCGGGAAAACCACCCCTCCCATTTCGCCCCCCTCATCGGCGTGGTTGTCACCCGCATCTGGGACCGCAAGGCCGAGGGCTATCTGGATGTGACCCCCGACGTGCTCAACCCCATGGGGATTGTCCACGGCGGGGCCATGGGCACCCTGGCGGACACGGTGGCCGGCTGCGCTGCCTTTACCTGCGGCCGGGTGTGCGTCACCCTGGACTGCACCATGCAGTACCTGGCCCCCGGTACCGGCAGCCGTCTCTTCTGTCGGGCTGAGCCCAAAAAGCTGGGTAAGACCATCCTGGTGTACGACATCGTTATTACCAACGACCAGGGCCAGATGGTGGCCACCGGCACCTACACCTTCTTCGCCAAGGAGATCACTGTGGAGGAAGCCGGATTCTGAGCGCAAGATTTCGCAAGGGGGTGCCCCGTCCGTGGACGGGGCACCCCCTGCTTTACGGTTCCGACAGCTGATCCCACAGGCGCAGCAGAGCGGCCAGCAGCACCAGCAGGGAGGCCCACCGGTTGACCCGGCCGGCCCGGTCGGCTCCGCCGGTCTGGAGGGCCAGACAGAAAAAGTACCCCAGGGAGAGCACCACCAGCACCGAGCTCTCCCGCCGCAGGGGGGATACGTCCACAGCCGTTCCCTCCGCCAGCCCCTGCCGCTGGCACAGCAGAGCCCGGAACGACAACAGGATCGCCCCCAGCAGCACCCCCAGGAACAGCAGGGACTTGTCGGCCTGGGCCAGTTGCTCGCAAATCTCCTCCTTCATACGCCAACCTCCTCCCTCCATGTTATCCGCCGGAAGGGGGCGGGGTGCAAAAAGCCGGCCTGCCGCGACTGCGGCAGGCCGGTCAGGTTCAGTCCTGTGTTCCTCCCTGGTAGAGGGTCTTGCGGAGCGTAAGGATATTTTTCCCGTTCTCATAGCGGTAGGCCACATGGTCCATGGTCTGCTTTACCATAAAGATACCCAGGCCGCCGATTTCCCGCTCCTCCAGGGAGAGGGTCACGTCCGGATCGGCCTTGGCCAGGGGATCATAGGGCACGCCGTTGTCCAGCAGCTCGATGACCACCTGGACCGGAGGACCCGCCTCCACCTCGCAGCGGATGGTGGCGTCCCCCACGCCGGGGGTATAGGCGTAGTGGGCAATATTGACATAGATCTCCTCTACCGCCACGTCGATCTGGAACTGCGTCTCCATGGGACATTGAAACTGCTCCAGTTGCTGATCCACAAAGGCAATCACCTTGTCCAGATTTTCTACCGCAGCGGGAATGGTCAAGCTCTGCACAGCGTCAATCCCCTTTCCATCGCAATCTCCAGAGATATCTGGTTTCAGTATAAGCACGATCCGCCCTGTTGTAAAGGGCTCCGTCCCAATCGCAGCCCGATTTTATAGAATCTTTAGGAATCGGCGGTCTCCGCCAGCGGAAGCGTAAAGGAAATGGTCATCCCCTGGCCCGGCCGGCTGAAGGCGGATACGTCGCCGCCCTGGGCCTGAATGGAGCGCTTTACCAGGTAGAGGCCGTGGCCCTGGCCCTCCTTCCGGTTGGAGCCCTGGAAGCTCAGGTCAAAGATCCGGCCGGTCTCCTCCTCCGCCAGGCCCATGCCGTCGTCCTGAAAGATGACCTGCGCCTGGTTGCCCGCACAGCTGAGGCGGATGACGATGAGGCCCTCCCGGCCCATGTACTTTGCGGCATTCTCCGCCAGGTTGTAAAAGATCTTTCCCAGCAAATCGCCGTCGGCCTTGACCCACAGCTCCTCCCGGGCGGAGACATACTGGATGGAGATGCCCTTGTTGGCCAGCACATTGGACAGGTCCGTGGTAATCTGCTGAACCAGGGCCACCAGATCCAACCGCTGTACGTCAGGAGAGGACATGGCCCGCTCCCGGGAGTTGAGCATGTGCCGGACCAGGGTATCGTTGATAAATTTGGTACGCTGAAGGATCTTGTCCAGGTATTCCTGCCGCTGTTCCCGCTCCAGATCGTCCCGGCCCAGCAGCTCGGTATAGCCCTGGATAATGGACAGCGGCATACGCAGCTCGTGGGAGATGGCGCTGCGCAGCTGCTCCTCATGCTTGAGCTGCTCGGCCTTCAGCTCCTTCTCCCGCCGAAGGGTGTCGGCCTTCTCCTGTTCCAGGGCCTGCCCCATGTCCCGAAGCTCCCGCTCCAGCCGCCGGATTCTGCGCCTCCGCCGGTCAGCCAGCAGCCCCAAGAACACAGCCAGAGCCATCACCGTCACCAGCGCCAGCCAAGAGGGACAGTGCCCCAATAGCCCCGCCAGAACCATCCACAGGGCAGCCCCCCAAAAGGGCCAGGAGGGCAGATATCGTTTCTCCAAATTCCTCACCTCGGTGTCCGCCGGAGACAGGGTGAACGGTCTCAGCTAGTATCTTCTCATTATATCAATAATATAGACTCTGACTTTAAATGTCAATGATACGCATCTGCTTTTCGGTCGAAATTCGTCCTAACTAATCTTTCAGTAAGGATGCTGCACCCGTGGGTTTTGTGTGTTGATTCCCGGTTTTCCGTATGTTATATTATTTCTGTATGTATGTTTTAATTTACCGGAGGAGCCATCGGCCTGTTTCCATAGATGGGCTCACCTCATAGGCGGTGATAGTTATGCGGACAACACTGATCGTAGAAGACGATAACGACCTGGCGGAGCTTACGGCCATCCATCTGCAAATGGCGGGCTACCAAATCGAGGTAGCCAACACCCTGGCTCAGGCCAGAGAGCTGCTGGACAAAAAGGAATACGATCTGGTTCTGTTGGACGAAATGCTGCCAGACGGGCTGGGCAGCCAGCTGTGCCAGACTATTCGGGATCACCACACCTGCCCCATTATCTTTATGAGCTGCAATGACGACAGCGACACCATCATCACAGCTCTGCGCAGCGGCGGGGACGACTATATGGTCAAGCCGCTGAACTACGAGGTGCTGTTGGCCCGGGCCGACGCGGTGATCCGCCGCTCGGCCACCCAACGGCCCCACGGCACTGGAAACCTGCGCCACTTCCGCCACTTTGCCATTGACGACACCCGGCGGCAGCTGGTGCGCAACGGGACAGCGGTGGAGCTGTCCGCCATTGAGTACGCCCTGCTCCAGTACATGATCCAACACCCCAACACCCTGCTGCTCTACCACGACTTGTATCAGAACGTGTGGTCCAGCGACAGCCTGGGGGATGTGCGCACCGTTATGGTTCACATCTCCAACCTGCGCAAAAAGCTGGACCCCGACCGCATCGGCATCATCAGCACGGTGCGCAACGCCGGCTACATCTTCTCTGACCTGTAACAGAAAGGACGGCTGCTATGGATTTTGACGCCCGTTTTGCCCCTGAGACCCGGGATACCCCCTATCCCAGCTATGAAGCCTACACCAGCCAGCTCTTCGCCTGTGTGGACCGGCAGCTCTCCAGCTACATCCAGGATCTGATGTCCCTCTTTGCCCAGGACAACGGGGGTTTTAAAAACATTCTCTATCCCGATATTGAGATCGCCTACGATCTGTGCAACAAGCACCTGAGCGATATGGAGCGGGGGATAGAGGCCCCGGCCCAGGAAGCCGCCGGCCAAGCCCCGGCGGAGGACGACGACCTGGACGGCCTGTTTGGCGACGAGCTGATGGGCGACCTGTTCTCCGCCTTTGCCGACGAGGGCGGTATCCCCACCCCAACCGCCCGGCCCATTGAGGAGCTGTTGGATCATGTGGCCGCCCGGGCTGCCGCCACCGACCCGGCGCAGGTGCCCATGCCTCTGTACCAGCTGTGCGCCAAGCTGGAGTTCTCCCCCTTTGCCACCTTTGCCTTTGCCTGCGCCATCCTGTCTTCCACCCAGACCAACTACGCCTCGGTATTCCAGGTGGTCAACCAGAACGGCGGCCTGTCCGCCCCCACCATTGAGTCCGCCGGTCGGGTCTTTTACGGAGACCGGTTCTCCATTACCTCGGCCTACGGCCAGATGTCCAAGGCCCTGGAGCAGCTGCGGCCCATCCTCAACCTCCAGATCAACGACGCCATGCCCTTCTCCACCCAGCTCTCCCCGGACAAGCGGATGATCGACTTCCTCTTCGGTCTGGACCCCATCCGGCCGGACGAGAATTACAAGCGGTTCTTCAACCTGCTGGATCTGTCGGTGACCCAAAACCCCTTTATCGCCAACCCCCAGATCCTGGACGCGGTGAATATCAACTACAACGACGGGGGCCACATCTTTTCCCTCTTCGGGGACGAGGGCTCCGGCCGGAAGTTCACCATCGCCCACTTCTGCAAGCAGCACGACCTGCGCTGCGTCACCCTCAACTGCGCCAAGCTCTTCGTGTACGATTTCCGCTTTGTGGATCAGGCCCTGTGGTCCCTGGCCCGGGAATGCATCCTCACCGGGGCCTGCTGCTGCCTGGACAACCTGAGCTACCGGGAGGATGAGAAGGACAAATTCTTCGGCTACCTGGATCTGGCCTTCGGCAAGCTGGTGGCCCACGACGTGACCATCTTTGCCGTCAGCAAGGAAAAGCTGCCCATGCGGGAGGTCACTACCCTGGACTACGCCCAGCTGGAACTGCCCACTCCCAACAACGGCGAGCGGCAGCAGGTGTGGAAGCACTACGCCCAGGGCTACAGCCTGGGCCCCGATGTGGACCTGGAGGAGCTGGCCACCAAGTTCCTCTTCACCCCCGGCAAGATCAAAAGCGCCCTCCACCAGGGCCGCAGTCTGTCGGCTATGGCGCGGGAGATCCAGATTTCCCGGGCCAGCATGTTCAAGTCCTGCAACAACCAGATGAGCCACGAGCTCACCCAGAAGGCCACCCGGGTGCCCGCCAACTTCGGCTGGGACGATATCGTCATGAACCCCGACCAGCGGCTGGCCCTGAAAAACGCCTGCGACCAGCTGATCTACCGCAAGCAGGTGTACGAGGACTGGGACTACATGAAGAAGTACCAGTACGGCCGTGGCCTGTCGGTGCTTCTCTTCGGCGCCCCTGGTACCGGTAAGTCCATGTGCGCCCAGGTCATCGCCCACGAGATGAACCTGGAGCTCTACCGGGTGGATCTGTCCAAGGTGGTGGACAAGTACGTGGGCGAGACGGAAAAGTCCATTTCCATGATTTTCCGGGAGGCTAAGAAGTGTAACGTGGTCCTCTTCTTCGACGAATGTGACACCCTCTTCGCCAAGCGCTCCGACGACGGCGGCTCCAACCAGTCCTCCAACAACAACAAGACCGCCCTGCTGCTCCAGGAGGTGGAGGCCTACGACGGGGTGTCCGTGCTGGCCACCAACTACAAGCACAACATCGACCCGGCCTTCTTCCGCCGGATGAAGTTTATTGTGGAATTCCAGTTCCCCGACGTGGAGACCCGTAAGGTGCTGTGGAAAACCACCATCCCCAAGAGCACCCCCCTGGCCGAGGACGTGGACATCGACTTCCTGGCGGCCCGGTTCGAGTTCGTGGGCGGCAACATCAAGAACTGCATCCTGAACGCCGCCTTCCTGGCCGCCGCCGACCCGGAGGCCGGCGGGGAGGTACACATGAAGCACTACCTCCAGGCCATCAAGTACGAGTTCGTCAAGACGGGCAAGGTCTTTACCCGCAGCGACTTTGAGCCCTACGCCAACCTGGTGCTGTAAAGGAGGTTCCCATGAGCTGGAGAAACGGTATGCTGGACGAGCGCATCGAGGAGCAGAAGAAGAAAAAGCGCCGCCAGCCTCCGCCCCCCGACGAGGAAATGGAGGAGGAGATGGAGCGGCCCCAGTTTGTCCCCCTCAACGTGCGCAAAAGCGCGTTTGACAGCGAGGAGGGCAACCGCACCCCCGGCATCAACACCATGCCCTCGGTGTTCCAGCGCCAGGCGGTGTTCCACACCAGCGACGACTGAATACATGCGCCTGTTTTGAGGCAGAAGGAACGCTCAAGTCCTCTGCCCCCACGCAGAATGACAAAAACCGGGGCTGCCGCAGATGCGGCAGCCCCGGTTTTTGTGTCAATGCCCCGCCAGCCGGGCAAGCCAGCCCAGCCGTCCTTTGGTCATGCGGTTGGCCAGCTCCGCCGCCCAGGCAAATTCCTCCACGCCCCGGCCTACCAGCAGGAACCACAGGTTGGGCGCCAGGCAGCACACCGCCAGCCGGACAAAGATGGCCGCCCAGCCGGTGAGAGGGATCAGGACGCACAGCCCCAGGGCGATGGCGGCTCCCACCGCCGCCACCACAGTCCACCGCAGCAGCAGCCGCAGGTAGTCCCGCAGCTCCCGCCGGTCAAAGAGGGTGGTAAACAGGTTATGAAGCAGCCAGGGCATCCCCACCCCCAGGGTGGCAATGACCGTGGACAGCACCACGCCGTAGATTCCCCACACCTGGACCAACAGCAGGTTGAGCCCCAGGTTGGTCAGGGCGGTAACCAGGGGACGGAACCGGTCCTCATGCCAGATACCGGCGGCGTCCTTGTACATGTTCAGCAGGGTGTTGATCTCCTGGACAAAGAAGTACACGCAAAAGCACACCACTGCGCTGAACCCCAGCATCAGATCCTTTCCCACCCAGACCTCCATAAAGGGCTGGTACAGGCAGAGCAGGCAGCAGGTACAAAACCCCGCCAGCCAGCCGGTGATAAAGGTGAAGGTCCGCAGATCCCGGTAGTTTTTCTCCCTGCTCTCCACCACAATGCTGTTGCCCACTCCGGCCACGCAGGCGTTAAAGACCAGGGCCACCGCGCCCATGATGGCGCTGACGATGAAGTAGTAGTTCTGGTATACTGCCAATACCGTCAGCCCCAGGAAGGCGGAGACCACAATGGTATCGGCGGAATACACCACCACCGAGCCCACCTTGGCGGTAAACAGGTCCCGGATACGCCGGTTGATGATGCCCACGGTGTCCCGGTCCAGCCGGCCTGTGGGACGGTACTGGGGGTACATCCGCTTTGCCACCCAGGCGGTGAGCAGGTTGTTGAGCACCCCGGTAACCATAGCTGTGATCAGATATGCGTAGTAGTTGCCCCAAAACCACAGCACCAGTAGTTGGATGGCATAGGTCAGCGTGGAGGTAACCAGGGTGATCTTGCTCACCATATCGGTCCGCTGGTGGGCGTTCAGCAGGCTCCCCCGGTAGGCCAGCAGCCAGTAAGACAGCACCGTGGTGGCCAGAGAAATCAGATAGAGGACATTCAGATCCAGGCCGGCAGGGATTTTTCCCTGGATCAGATGGGGCAGGAAGGGCATAAGCCCCAGCCCCAGCAGCCCGATGACCAGGCCAATGACCCGGTAGTACAGCCGGTACAGCTTCAACAGGGCACAGATGGTCCTGGCGTCGTCCTCCGCGATGGGGCGGTACATGCTGTACACCATGGCGGTACCCACTCCCAGCTCGGCCAGGCTGAGCACCGACAGGATGGAGGTGAACAGGGAGCTGAGCCCCAGGTACTCCACCCCCAGCCAGTAGATCATGGCGGTGCGCATGACGAAGGGCAGCAGGATCTGATAGGCCTTCAGCAGCCCGCCGAACACCAGGTTCCGGGCGGCGTTGCGGGTGCGCTCGATCCTCATGCCCGCCCCTCCAGCACGTCCCTCAGCCGGGCCAGGGCTTCCTCCCGCCGCCGGGACAGGCGCTCATGAGCCCGGTCAAATCCATCCTCCGGGATGGGGGGCGGCAGTTCCGCCCCCTGGGCCACCGCCCGGTCCTCCAGCCCCGCCATGGACAGCAGGGTGGTAATCCGGCCGGACATATCCGCCGTGCCGTCCTCCCGGCTCAGGGCAAAAAACTGCCGCTGGAACACCAGGGAAAAGACGCAGCCGTGGAAGGAATCGGTAAACAGGGCCTGACAGTCCCGGATGGCCCGCAAAAACCGAACCGGCCCCCAGACATAGTTTTGGGGCACGGTCAGGTCGTTCATCCACACCACCGGCAGGCCGGCCCTGCGGGCATAGTCCCGGATAAGCTGCCGCCGCTCTGGGGAAACCTGCCCCAGGAAATAGGCCAGCACATAGTTCCTGGAGGCCACCGGCGGCTCCTGTTCCGTCAGTTCCGCCCAGAATTCGGGCTCCACCAGCAGGGTGGGGTCGGGGAACACCGGGCAGTCCAGGCCGGTGAGCCTTTGGATGAGAGCCCGGCCGTCCTCCTCCCGCACCGACAGGAAATGGAACTCCCTCAGATAGCGGGCAATGGTATCCGTCCCCTCCGGGGGCAGCTGGGCCACCCCAAAGCTGGGGGCGATGGCAATGCGCTTCTCCGCCGGGGCAAAGCGCAGGTAGGCCAGGCGGGGCTCAGGGATGATATCCCCGATAAAATAGGGATTCCAGATCTGGTCGCTGCCCGCCACAAACCAACGGCAGTCCCCGAAGGGCTTTTGTGACGCCCTGCACGCCGGAATCAGATGAGGCGTCATGGAGAGATATCTGCGGTTAAAGGCTAACACAGCCTCTTTTCGGCGCTTTTTCAAGGTTTCGGCGTGCTCATCTTTTCCCAGGGCCGCCCTGCATGTGCCGTTAACCCACCGCAAGAGCTTGACCTGGGCCAGCCGCCGTTTTACAGGCACCCGTTTTTCCGGACAAAAGCGCAAGGTGACCGGCTCCCATCCCAAGCCGGAGAGCAACGCCTGCATAGCGAGATTCTGAAGACGGTTTCCATAGTTGATCTCATCCAGGATGGTAATGACGCCAACACGCTTCATAGGCTGCTCCCGTCCTTTCCGGTCTCAGAATTTACGCAGCCTGCGGCGGTGGAGCAGCCTGACCATAGGCCCCTCCAGGATGATCCAGCGCAGGCGCAGGAAGAGGTAGAGGAGCAGGGGGCTGCCCAACCGGAGCATCCGCCGGTACAGATGGCCGAACACCTCCAGGCGCTGGCCCTCCGCCCGCACCTCCGCCATATCCGGCCCGGCCAGGGCGGCCTTTACCGCCCGGCTGCCCTTGCAGATCTGCCAGGCCCGGTACTGCCGCAGGCCGTCCTGAAAGGCCATGTCCGTCAGCTTGATCCGGTCGGCGGTGAGCAGATCCTCCATCTCCCGCCGGTCAAAGCCCACCAGCTCGTCCATCCGGCGGATGGCCTCCAATTTGCACCGCATGGAGTCGGCCATGGCGGACGTGATCTTGGACAGGCTGCCGGGGGTGTCAAAGTAGCGATACAGATGCTCCTGCCACAGGCAGATCCGGCCCGGCCTGTCCAGCAGGCAGGTAATATACCCCACCACAAAGATGGAGTCCTCCCCGTGGGCGATCTCCCCATGGAACCGGAGCTCATGGCGGCGGATGACGCCGCCGTCATAGCATTTGCCCCAGCAGCACCACAGCCATCCCGCACCCCAGAGCTGGAGCAGCTGGTCGTAGCGGGGGAAATAGGCTCCCTCCTTGCAGGGCAGGGCGGCCACGCCGGAGGGCAGGTCCTGGGTGGAGGAGATGGTAAGGGCCACGCCGGGCCGGGCCATTGCCTCCGTATGGGCCTGGCAGTACCGGGGGAGCACCTCGTCGTCACAGTCGCAGAACATGATGTACTTTCCCCGGGCGATTTCCAACCCCTTGTTCCGGGCGGCGGACACCCCGCCGTTTTTCTGGTGGACCGCCACAATCCGCTTGTCCCCGGCGGCAAATGCGTCGCACATGACGCCCGAGCCGTCGGTGGAGCCGTCGTCCACCAGGATAATCTCAATATTTTTTTCTGTCTGCGCCTGGAGGGAGCTGACACAGGGGGATAAATATTCCTTCCCGTTGTACACCGGCACAATGACGCTGACCAGAGGGGCCTCAGCCGCCATGGGAGCTCCTCCCCTCTTGGGCCAGCTGGGCGGCCACGTCGGCGTCTACGATGTCCTGGCCGCTGCGGTGGCGCAGCTGCTCCCGGCTGGCCTGGGACAGGCCGTCGTTCACCGGGGCGCTCTGGTCACAGGTGGAGCGGGCGTCCAGCTCCGCCTTGGTCACCTTCCCGTCCCGGTAGGCCCGGACGGCGGGCAGCTCGTACATGGAGTACTTGTCCCGCTTCCAGAACCGGAGGAATTTGTGGCGGAACACCCACCAGGCGGGGGTCCAGATGTACTTGTGCATGGCGGGGGACACCGAGCCGATCATCCAGCAGTTCCGCTGGCAGCCCCGGACCTTCTTCCGCACCGCCTCCGCCTGGGGGCTGTTCCACAGCTCCTCCCAGCTTTGGGTGTTCAGGTTGCCCATGATCTCCTTGTCCTTGGTGCCGTTGCAGGGCATTACGTCCCCGTAGGGGTCGATGAAGAAGGTGTCAAAGCTCATGTCGCAGGGGAGCAGCCGCTTCTGGCCGTAGATGTAGTTGATGAGCCCGTGGTTGAAGTAGGCCCGAAACCACTTCTTGGGGCTGGGGGAGCGGAGCAGCTCGTTGATGAGGGCCTCGAAGTGGGAGGCCACCATGGGCCGGTCATGAATGATGTTTTTGTTTTCCACAAAATAGAAGCTGTTGTGGAGGGAGGCGGTGGCAAACTCCATGCCCATCTGGTCGCTGAGACGGTAGAGCGGCACCAGGTCTGGGGCGTTGCAGTCCTGCACCGTCATGCCAAAGCCCACGTCCTTCATGCCCATTTTTACCAGCTTCTCCAGGGTGGTATAGCCCCGCTGAAACCCGTCGGGCAGGCCCCGGATGCGGTCATTGGTCTCCTGGAGCCCCTCGATGGAGATGCGGATGCCCACCTGGGGGAATTCCCGGCAAAGGTCCAGGATGCGCTCGGTAAAAAAGCCGTTGGTGGAGATCACAATGCGGTCGCTCTTTTTGTACAGCTCCCGGACGATGTCCTTCAGATCGGTGCGGATGAAGGGCTCCCCGCCGGTGATGTTGGTAAAGTACATGGGGGGCAGCTTGCGGATGGCGTCCAGGGTGAGCTCTTCCTCCGGCTTGGAGGGGGCCTTGTAACGGCTGCACATGGAACAGCGGGCATTGCACCGGTAGGTGACGATTACCGTGCCGTTGAGCTTCTTTTCCGCCATAGCCTTACACCTCCGCCTTGCGCCTGCCGGCACAGGCGTCATAGTATTCCATCAGCTGCTCCACATAGCGCCGGGGGTCGAACATGGCCCGGGCCCTTGCCAGGGAGACCCGGCACATGGCGGAGTAGTCCGCCGGGGCCAGGGCAAAGACCTGCTCCAGGGCGGCGGCCAGGGCTTCGGCCCCCTCCGCTGCCGGGTACACATAGCCGTTTTCTCCCGGTTCCACCAGCTCGGGCAGTCCCCCCAGGTCGGACACCACCAGGGGCTTGCCCAGGGCCATGGCCTCCATGGCGCTGTAGGGGCCGTTTTCATAGCCCTCTGAGGAGAGCACGACGCACCGGCTGCGGCGGATGTTGTCCAGCAGGGCCTGGCCGGTCTGGAACCCCTTGAAGGTAATGCGCCCGCCCTGGGCCGCCAGATGGCGGAAGGTCTCCTCGTCGGGGCCGGTGCCGCAGATCACCAGGGGGAGGTTCGTCCTTTGGGCCGCCCGGATCAAGGTGGCCACTCCCTTTTGTGCCACCAGCCGGCCAAAGTAAAGCGCATATCCGCCGTCCCCGTCGTTGCATTCATAGGGGGTGTCCAGGGGAAGGGGATTACGGAGGGTCACAATGGGGACGTTGGTGAATCCGGCGCCGGCCAGCAGATCCCGATGGAACTCAGAGGGGCAGAGAAACAAGTTCACCTGGCGATACCAGCCCTTTTTGCGAATGAATTCCGCCTCCCGGGCAGACAATATGCTCATCAGTGTGGAGCCCCGGATGCATTTCTCCTCCACACAGTGGCGGAAATTGCCGTCCAGGCATCTGCGGCACACCCGGCCCTTTCCGTCCAGCATGGAGTAGGCGGGACAGACGGCAATGAGATCGTGCATGGTCCAGAAGATGGGCAGATGGGGATCGTACTGCCGGATAGCGTCGATGACCGACAGCGTGAGGTGCTTATGTACCAGATTGAGGACCACCAGATCGGGCCGCTCTTTCAGCAGCAGGGCAGACAGTTTCACATAGGCCTCTTTGGAGTAGTACATCCGGCGCACCAGTGCCAGCTTGTTTTTCAGCCCGCCCTCGGTGGACACATGGGACACGAAGTAGGGGGCCTGGGGGCAGGGCAGGTTGCGTTCATCCTCCATGGAGAAGAACACCGCCTGGTGACCCATGGCCTCCAGGGTTTCCGCCAGGGTGAAGTAATAGGTCTCGCTGCCACCCTTGCGATAATGAAATTTGTTGACCAGCAATACCTTCACCGGGGTCACGCCTCCTCCCAAAACCGGCAGTCCTAGAAGGTGATCCGGAGCCGCCTGCGCCCCACCAGGGGCAGATTCCGCTCCTCCTTCCGGCTCTTTTCCCGGATGGTCTTTTCCACCCAGAGCAGGGACAAAAACATATAGGCCACGTTGGGGGGCCAGTAGTACAGGGTGTTGTCGGTTGTAAAGGTAGTCCACATATAGATGGTGCTCACCAGCAGGAAGATTGCCCCCTGGAAGCCCACCCGCTTGCCGATGGCATAGATCCGGAAGCGGATCTCGTACCACAGCCAGGCAAACCAGGTCCAGAAGCCCACTTCGATGTACATTTGCAGAAAGATGTTGTGGAGCTGATGAACCACGCCCTCCACCGCCTCTTCGTAGCGGTAGACGAACCGGACTCCCAGGCCCAGGAAGGAGGGGGCGAGCTCATAGAAGCTGCTGTAGCGGGCGTAAAAAGCGTCCCGGCTCATTACATTGATACCCAGGGTGTCCACGATGTCGTAAAAGACGCCCGCTTTAATGGACCAGAGATAGAGAAACGCCAGCAGGATACCGCCGTAGCCCAGCACCGCCCCGTACACCCGCCGGGCTCCGTCTCCCATTTTCAGGTAGGGCAGAATAAGCACCAGCGGCAGGATGACGGCGGCGATGGCAATGCGCTTCATGGCCAGGGAGAAGTAGAAAATGGCCAGCAGCAGATGGCCCAGCCGGAGTTTGCCGTTTTTCCGGTAGAGCAGGAAGAAGAGGATGTAGGGGCCAAAGCCAAAGGCCATATCGTGGAGCTCCATGGCGCTGATCGCCTGGCCGGTCTCCGAGGCGAAGGAGGTAACCAGGGCAATGTACTCGGAAAACACCTGGCCCACACTGCTGGCCAGGATGGTCTGCACCAGCTTTACCGTGTTGGCGATGCACATGGTATAGAAGTTCAGATAGACCGCCGATTCCCCGAACAGATAATAGGACCCCACCACATAGCCCACGGCGGTGATCATGTAGATGGTGTTCAGGGAGCCTCGGATGATATAGTCCACCGTCTGGAAGCTGCTGATCCAAATGACCAGGGACCAGATCCAAAACAGCAGGAAGGGGAAGTAAAAGAGTAAAAAATACTTGATATACCGCTTGATAAGCTGAAAATCCGGATTGATGGCAAAGGCCAGGGCGGCCCAGCCCATGATGATAAGGCCCACGATGTATTTCAGGCCCACATTGAAGTAATAGCAGGCGCACAGGTTGGCCAGCAACGCCAGAACCATGAACAGAGCCTTGCCCAGATGTTCGGTTGTAAAGAGCGCCCTCTTTCCCATGGAGCCGTCCTCCGCTGGCCTCTGGCCGTGTTTAGTAGCAGTCGATGTCTACCACCACCAGCTCCGGCCTGTTATTGAATCTGGGGAAAATGCTGGAGGTCCCCAGCCCCCGGCTGATGACCACGGTGGAGCCCAGCCGCTCCACGCACCCCTGGGTCAGTTCGGGGAAAAAGCCTTGGCCCGGGGCGTACAAGGCCCCGATGCCCGGCAGTTTGATCAGCCCCCCGTGGGCATGGCCGCATAGGGCCAAATCCACGGGATAGCCCTCCATCAGCTCATCAAAAAGCTCCGGATGGTGGGTCAGCAGCAGGGTAAAGCACTCCTGCTGGCAGAATTCCTCCAAAAACGCAGGGGCATTCCGGTAAAATGTACCAGTGTCGGCATACATGCCGCCGATGGAGAGTTGATTGCCGTTGATCTCCACCAGCTCGGACTGGTAGTCCAGGACATGGACCCCTACGGCCTCCAGCTGGTCGGGGAGGGTGGTATTCACCCCGTTCATGATGTCCCCGTACTCGTGGTTGCCCCAGGCGTAGTACACCGGGGCAATCTCCCCCAGCTGCCGGCACAGTTCCACCACCGGGGAGAGGTTGGTGTTCTTCGCCATGGTCATATCCCCGGTGATGGCGATGAGGTCGGGCTCCAGGGTGCGAATGCGTTCCACCAGCTGGCTGTTGTTGTCGCCAAACTGGTTCAGATGCAGGTCGGAGAGCTGGACCACCCGCACGTTTTCCGACAGCTGATCGCTGCGCACCTGATAGAAGGTGGTCTCAAACTGCCCGTTGCTGAAACCAAAGATGAGGGTGGAGACCACCGCCACCGCCAGACAGAGCAGGGTCAGGATGGCTACCCACTTTTTTACGGCGGACGGGGGCGTCCGTTGTTTGTTTGCGATGCGATTCACGGCAATCCCCCCTTACTGTTTTGAGTTTTTGATGGCCGCCTGGAGCAGTTTACGCACATCGTAAATCGACTCCACATTGGAAATGGCATGGCCCACGTTGATGGTAATGGACTCCGAGGGCTCCAGGCTGTTGGCGTATTCGATCTCTGCGGTGATCCGGTCCACCATGGTCTGCACCTTATCCTCGTTACAGTGCTCAAACAGGCCGATGAACTGGCCGCTGTTGTTGTAGCCCACGAAACCCTCGCTGGAGAGCACGCTGTTGAGAATTTTGCCCAGCTTTTTCAGGGCGTTGTCCCCGCTTTTCCGGGTGACGCCGGCCTGGTTCACCCCGTCAAAGCGGAACTGGATATACAGGCAGGCAAACCAGTCGGGCAGCAGGTGGGCGCTGTACTTTTCCACCTGCAAATCGCACCGGCCCCGGTTGGGCAGGTTGGTTTTCCGGTCGATGTACAGGAAGTAGTTCATAAAGTCTCCCAGCCGGCCCAGGGCGATGGCGGCACAGCAGCCCATAAACAGGAAGATAAGCATAGCCAGGCCGGTGTAGATGGGCAGGCTCAGGTTGCTGTAGGCGGCCACACTGGTGAGCACATTGATGTTGCGGGCGCTGACCACTCCGTTGTACTCATCCATGGTGTCACATACCACATCGTACAGCTGGCTCATGTCGGCGGCAATTTCGGTGATCTCCTGGGACACATAGGCGGCGGTGCCCTGGGGGATGTAAGTGCCGGTGGCCGCCTGGCTGAAGGTGTCGTACATCGTTTGGTAGTTCAGGATGGACCGCTCCAGGAACGCCTGCTCAGAGTGGAGGGTGAGGTACTGATGGATGAGTTTGTCATAGGTGGTGATGGTATTGGTGATGCGGTTGTTGTCCAGCTCCACGTCCGCCAGGATTAGGCCGCTGCTGGTCACGTCCGTGCCGGAAAAGCTGTAGTTGGAGCCGTCCAGGGTCTTGGTGCCGAACTGCTGAATCAGGGCCCGGGTTTTTTCCAGGGTGCTGCTGGTATTGGTCAGGTTGATCCGATCCAGTGTCAGCTTGTTTGCATAATTGGTGAGCAGTACGTCCCGGTCCTGGGCAATCTGGTTGTTCAGGATCATGGCGTACAGCTTTTGCAGCTCGGTGTCCCGGATGTATTCGTACTCGTCCTGGAGGTCGGAAAGGGCGTAACCGGTCTGGGTGCTGCGAAAGCCGGGATAGTTCTCGTCCTTCTGGCTGAGGTAGCCTACAATCTGGTTGCAGCTCTCCTGGAGCAGATCCACGCACTCGATGTAGTCATACTTCTCCACCGACACGTTGGCGGCGTTCTGGGGGAAGGATACGTCGTCAATGTATTTGGTGCTGTACTGGATCAGATAGGCGTCGATGATGGCGTTGAGCACGTCGGTGGCATAGTCCAGGTTGGTGTCGCTGTCCCCCGTAAAGCTCACCTGATACTGGGTGGGGAAGTACTCGTACTCCTCGCCCTCCTCCAGCAGGGCCTCCTTCCGGATGAGCTCATCCTCCGGGATAATCTCCTCCACCGTGACCCCGGAGCGGATGCTCTCCACGCTGGTGGACAAGCCCAGCTCCTGGATCGCCTGGGTGACCACCGAGGCGCTGTAGATCTCGCTGACGTCAATCTCGGTGCCCGCGGGGGTAAGGCCCTCGGATGCGTTGGCATTGACATATTTCAGAATAACGGTGGCGGTATAGCTCTGGTTCTGCCGGGCAAACTGGTATACCAGGATACAGCCAACTACGGTGATCAGGATAATCAGATAGCCAAAGGTCTTGATGTAGCGCAGCAGCTGAAAATCTTTCATATCCTGTCACCTCACTTTCCGTTCTGATCGTGGGGGGCTTCCCCAGTGGACTGGCCGGGCAGCTCTCGCCGGCGGTTCTCCAGGTAGAAGGCCGCCAGCACCACCAGTCCGGCCACGCCCGCCAGCACCAGGCCCACCTTTACGTTCAGCTTGGACAGCAGGCCGGCGTTGGGATACTGGAAGCTCACATAGTTGTGGGTCAGCTCGTTCTGGTACTCCCAGTTCAGGTTGGTAGCCAACTCCTCCAGCTCTCCAATCTGATCGTCCAGGGACTGGATCATCTGGTCCGCCCGGGCGGCGCTGGCCTGGCCGTTGTCGGCCTGGATATTGGCGATGATATCAATATTCTGGTCGATCTGCACCTGATACTCCTTGGCCTGCTGGAGATAGTCCTCCGCCTCGTTGGCCAGCTCGTCGATGCCGGTCTTGGTGCGGGCCATATAGTACTCGCCCAAATCATCATAGGTGGGGATGAGCACCGAGTCGATCATGGCGTTCTCGTACTCCTCGATGATATCGGTACGGATCTGGTACTCGTCCATGGCCTGGTCATATTGCTTTTGCAGGTTTTCGTTCTTATACTCCAGGGTGGCTACGGTGAGCACGTCGTTCTTGGCCAGTCCGTTTTCCCACACATAGGCTTTGAACTGCCCATAGGACAAATCGCGGATGTTGTTCAGGATCTCCTGGAGGTTCTGGAAGGTCTGGCCGGTCTCCGACGAGGAGAAGGCCACACCCTCGTTGACCCGCTCGGACAGGAAAGCGCTTACCCGCTCAAGACGGAGGTTGATGTAGGAGACAATATCCAGGTACTCCATAGCTCCATAGTCTGCCGCCTCATCCTCAAAGGCCACGGTATTCCGGGTATAGCTGCCAAAAAACACATCCTTATAGGCTTTGACCACCATTTTTAACATCTCGCTGGGGACGCAGCCCCCGTCGCCTCCGTCCAGCCCGTACCCGCTGGACAGGTGGATGTAAAAGGAGGTGGCGATATAAGCGTCCTCATCATAATAGCCCCGGTCGGTGTAGGTGCCCACCGAGATGTGGTCGATCAGGTCGTCCGGCTCAACCAGCCCCTCCACACCGGCGTATTGAATGGCCAGCTCGGCCACCTTCTCGCTGCGCACCTCACTGATGGAGAACCGGGTGTTGTTGGGGGTGAGCCCCTTGGTGGACTGCTCATAGTTCAGGGAGAGCACCGCCACCGCCTCCCGGTCATTCTGGAAGTAAAAATAGAGGCAGCAGTCAAAAAATACCGTCACCACCGCCAGCAGCAGGATGAGCCATCGGGAGACCAGAACTTGGATCAGCTTCTTGATGGAAAAGAATTTGATATCCTCTTCCGGGGAAACGGCATAGGCCCAGCTGTCCTGCTTCCGCTCGTCGGCAATCTGCTCGGCAATGGTTTTTCTTCTCTTGAATTTCGCCATAGCGCTACACCTTCTATCCTGTGGCTCTTATTTCACGGAACCCTCGCCCCGCTTGGGGCGGGCTTCCTGGTACAGTTCCAGGGTACGCCGGGTGATCTCATCCCAGTCGTGGATCTGGAAAAACGTTTCCCGCCGCCGGCAGACCTCTTCCGCAGTCAAATTGGGGTCAAATATCTGCCCCCGCAGCGCGGGAGCGGCCAGCACTGCCGCCAGCTCTGCCCGGAGGGAGTCCACATCCCCCCGGCGGAAATAGCGGATGAGTCCGGGGGCGATATCCTGGTTCTCCGGGATATCGCTGGCCAGGCAGGGCGCTCCATAGCTCGCCGCCTCCAGCAGGCTCATGGCCATGCCCTCCACGTCGCTGGGCAATATGTACAGCAGGCAGTTGGCATAGAGCTCCTCCAGCGCCGCCCCCTCCACAAAGCCTGTCAGCTTCACCCGGGGGTCAAGGGCAGCCATGGCCCGGATCTCCTTGATGTAGGGGGTCTCGGGTTCCAGCCCTCCCGCCACCACCAGAGGCAGGTCGGTATCCAGCTCCCGGTAGGCCTCCAGCAGATAGTGCAGCCCCTTCTCCGGGGTGAGCCGGGCCAGAAAGAGCAGGTACCCGTTGGCGGTGAGTCCGTATGCTTCCCCGATGACCTTCACCGGAGGGGGCTGCGGCCGGGTAATCCCGTTGGGGATGAAATCGGCCTGCCGGCCATAGGTCCTTTGAAAATACCGGCCCATCTCCGCCGACAGCACAATGAGCCGGTCGGCCCGGCGGGCGGCCTGGCGCTCTCCCATCATCAGATAAGCAGAGGCAAACCGGCCCCACTTGGCCCGCTGCCAGTCCAGGCCGTGGATGGTGGACACGCACCGCTTTCGGAACAGCTTTGCCAGGGCGATCATGCAGCTGGGGCCCTCGGCGTGGAAGTGGATTACGTCATAGCCTCCGGTGATGGTCCGCAGGGTGGCGAAGAAGGAGTACACAAAGGCATTGAGCTTTTCGTTGGCAAAGGTCCTCACCTCCACCACCCGGCAGCCCTTCCATTGGCGGAGCTTGGGCTCCTTCACCCTTCGGTTGTAGATGGTGACCTGGTGGCCCAGCGCGGCCATCCGGCTGGCAAGTTCCCCTACCACAACCTCGATGCCTCCAACGCGGGAGGGCACCCGTTTATGGCCAATCATGGCAATTTTCATAGAGACAGCCCTCCTTGTGCTCCGGGATTTTCGGCGGGGTATCCCCTCTCGTCTCTCCAGTAAATGTCCGTGGGAAGGGGACTATGCCACCGGACGGACAGTTCTCCTATGCCTTATGGACCGGGGGCCGGCGGAGCACCAGCTGACGGAACAGGCGGCGGAGCCAGCACACCGGCAGCAGCACCGGGTGCCGCGCCAGGCTGGGGTAATCCCGCACCATATAGGCCCTGCCGATGAACATCCGCCGCCAAGCGAAAGCCATCCTGTTCCAGAGCATGGGGCGCCGCTGAAAATCCGGGGGCACCGCGTGGGCGATCCGGGCCAGCTTTGAGCCGTGGGCGTCGGCGGCGTAGATCTCCTGCTCCATGATCCGAGCCCTGCCTCTGTGGGGGACGGTCTGGCATGGCCCAAACCAGTCCCGGCCCAGGGCTTCCACCTGCTGCGCAAAGGCGCGCAGCCCCATCTGTTCCAGCCCCTTCTCCACCCTGGCCCAATCCACGTCGCCCTCCCAGGCTGTCCGGGCCAGATAGATATCCAGCACCGGACGGATGCCACAGCCGATCATGAAAAAATGCTTGGCCATGTGGGCCACCAGAAAGAGGTAGCTGAATTCCCTTGACAGGCGGAGGTTGCCGGCGCTGTCCGGGACGGTGTGGTCCCATACGGCGCCCAAATACTGGGCCGCCGGGTCCCAGGGGGGCACCAGCCAGGGGTGAAGCTCCACTGTCATATAGGGCGGCTTGTGGTAGACCGCGTGGAAATCGTCCTGATCTTCCTCCGGGCTGTCCTGATAGCCCAGCTCCGCCATCAGGGAAGCACCCCGCTGCCGGTCCGCCGGGGGGATCAGATAGTCCAGGTCCGCCATCTGCCGAAAACTCCGCTGGGGATAGAGCTCCGCCAACTGGGTTCCCTTCAGGGACACCAAAGGGATACCGGCCTCCCGGAACCGGGCGGCGATGGCCTGCTGCTCCATCTCTTGGGTCAGGCTCAGGGCCAGCGTGTGCATGCACTGCCGCTCCCAGGCCTGAAAGATTTGCGGGTCCTCCTGAGCCACCCGCTCTCTGGCTCCGTGGAAGGCCAGCTGCTCCACACAGTGGCGCTTAGCCATATGGTAGACCTGCTCCCAGGCCAGCCCCCGGGGCAATTCCGGCGGTTGGGACCCGCTCAGCCCGGCAGACAACAACCGTACCAGATAATCTCCTGTCTGGAACAGATGGGCCATGGCATGAAATTGCTCCATGATTCCTCCTTTTCAGGCTCAGGCCGGAGCGGGGCTCCTACCGTCCATCCCGACGCAGCATGGTGCGCACGGTAGCCAGAATGATTTTGATATCCCCCCAAAAATTCCGGTCGCAGATGTAGGAAATATCCAGATCCATCCATTCCTCAAAGCTCAGGTCGTTGCGTCTGGGCTGAATCTGCCAGGCGCAGGTAAGCCCGGGGGTGACCATCAGGCGCAGCTTGTCAAACTCACTGTAGTGAGCCACCTCATGGGGCAGGGGAGGCCGGGGGCCCACCACCGTCATATCCCCTATGAGCACGTTGACAAACTGGGGCAGCTCATCCAGACCCGTCCGCCGCAGGAATCTGCCCCCCCGGATGATGCGGGGGTCGTCGGCAATCTTGAATACCGGCCCATTCATTTCGTTTTGATCCTTTAATTCCTCCAGTAGGTCGTCGGCGTTGGCCACCATTGTGCGGAATTTATACACAATGAAGGGTTTGGCGTGGCGGCCCAGTCGGATTTGCTTGTAGATGGGCCCAGCATGGGGGTCGCTGAGAACGATAAACAGGGAGATCCCCAGATAGACCGGGGAGAGCAGGGTAAGGGCCAGGAGGGAGAACACCACGTCAAAGATCCGCTTCCCCCGCCAGTACCACCTGCGGTCCTTGGCATACAGCCGGTCCAGGTACTCTTGCCGGTGCTTCAGCTCCTCCTGTAACTCGATGCGGTCTACATCTCCCATCCATATCCCATCATCCTGAGCAGTGTATTTCATGACACACTCCACCATTTCCATATAAGGTAGATGGTTCCTCTTCAGATCACACAGCAGGGACGGTATTTTTTCTTATTAATGTACAGCCCCTAAAAATATGCATAATTTTCTATTCTATACTTATTATATGCTCTCTGCTCCCGGCTGTAAAGAAATAATTCATTCCTTTTTAGTTGGTAAAAAATCAATGCTTTCTTTTCTCCGTTCCCTGGGAGCTGCTTCTATTTTATCATGCTTTCCTTGGAGCCACCCTGCAAATATGTCATAAATCCTTCGAATTTTGCCGCGCAAACCGATTTGAAACAGAGCCCCTTGACAAGGACGGAGGCATGTGCTAAATTTAGCTAGTATAGTTTTGATTGGATGTTTCCGGCAGCCTGGATACCGGAAGCTCGCGCTAAATGGAGGAGGTCATCCTGATGAATTCCAAAAAGACCTATACGCCTCCCATATGGGAGATCATTCGCCTGCAGAACGAGGATATTGTCACCACCAGCGGCTGGAACAACAACGGCAACGGCAACGGCAACGGCCATTGGTTTGATGAAAAGCCCGGCAACGGCGGACATAAGAACTGATCTTCCTTTGATACAATTCAGTTAAGAAGCAGCTTGAATTTTGGGCTGCTTCTTTTCTTTTTCCTGGGGATGTTGTACACTGTATCTGTATCCGGCGGGCTCAGAAGTCCAGCCGGCAAGTTTCAAGAGGGGAGGCAGGCTCATGAAAAATCCCCAGAAAGGCTCCATCCGCTGGATCTGGCGGCACAGCGGGCCCTACCGCCGGGGCATATTTGCCATTACCGCCCTCTATGTGCTGGCGTCGGTAAACACGGTGCTGTTCCCGGTGCTCTTCCGCAGCCTGATTGACAGCGTCACCACCGGGGCGGTGGAGTCTTTCCTGCTGTTTGGAGGGATCTATGGGGGGCTCTATCTGCTGTCCACCCTGCTGGAGTTTCTATACACCCACATCAACCACCGGGTGTGTTTTCGGATGGAGGCCCACATGAAGGGGCAGCTGTACCAGGGCCTGCTCCATACCGAGTACGCTGCCCTCCAGGAGCACAGCCTGGGGGAGCTGAGCAGCCACCTGAACAACGATGTAAACATCGTCACCTCCGGGCTGGCAAACCTGATCCCCAGCCTGATTGCCCTGCTGATCCGGGTGACGGGAGCGGCGCTGGTGCTGCTGCTGTGGGACCCGCGGTTCTTTCTGATTTTTGCCGGGGCTCTGCTGGCGGGGGCGGTGGGCATGTTTTTCCTCCGTAAACCCATGCAGGCCCTCCACCGGCAGATCCGTCAGGAGTCCGACATGGTGGAGGCCGTCCAGCAGGACACCCTGCGCAACACGCTGATGGTGCGCACCTTCCTGGGCTTCGGCAGTGCCATGCACACCTGGTCGGATCGGGTGGACCGGCTGCGGAAGGCCAGCTACCGGCAGAACCGGGCCTCCAACCTGCTCCACACCGGTTATATGTTGTTTATCGACCTGGGGTATCTGGGCTGCCTGGCCTGGTACGGCATGGGCATCATTGCCGGTACGGTGTCCTACGGGATGCTGGCGGGGGCCCTCCAGCTGGTGGGCCAGCTCCAGAGCCCCTTTGGGGAAGTGAACAAGCTTTTTTCCAACTATTGCGCCATGCAGACCTCCGCCCTGCGGCTGAGGGCTCTGGACGAGCTGCCCAAGGAACCCCCTCAGGAGCCTGTGGGGGACAACGACATGGACCGGCTGGAAGTACAAAACCTGTCCTTCACCTATGGGGACGGGCTGGTGCTGGACGGGGTAGACCTGACGGTCCACCGGGGGGAGTTCATTGCCTTTGTGGGCATGTCCGGCGAGGGCAAGAGTACTCTGCTCAAACTGCTGCTGGCCCTGTACCGCCCCACCGGCGGCAGCGTCACCCTGGTGGACAGCCATGGGGAGCGCCGGCCCCTGTCCGCCGCCACCCGTGGGCTGTTCGCCTATGTGCCCCAGGGCAACAGCATGATGGCGGGAACCCTCTACCAGGTGGTGTCCTTCTCCTACCACCGGAACGACTTTACGCCCGAGGAGCAAGCGCGGATCCGGCAGGCCTGTACCGTGGCCTGCGCCGACAGCTTTATCCAGGCCCTGCCCCAGGGCTACGACACCCGGGTGGGGGAGACGGGGGTGGGGCTCAGCGAGGGGCAGCTCCAGCGGCTGTCCATCGCCCGGGCCATCTACTACCAGGCCCCGGTGCTGCTGCTGGACGAGGCTACCTCAGCCCTGGATGGCGAGACCGAGCGGCAGGTGCTGGACAACATCCGCCGGCTTCATGACAGAACGGTGCTTATTATCACCCATAATCACCGTGCGCTCACCATTTGTGACCGGCAAATGCGGCTCAAGGGGGGGCGGCTGTACGAGGAGCAGCCAGCCGCCGAAATATAAATTTCATTGTGCTTATGAAGGCGCGCCCATGGTTGAAGGGCGCGCCTTTTTTGCCAAAAGCGCATTCGTTCTGCCCTTTTTGAAACCTTGTCTTGCTTTTTTTATTTATTTTTTGGATGAGTCAGTTTTTGAGATTTACTGATATTTACTTTTCTGGATGGCTACCAGGCGGCTACCGGTAGCCGCCTATGCCTTGGAACTCTCTTGTACTGCAAGGGGTTGCCAATTTATGTAGAGTATGTTTCCTTGACTAAAGTCTAAAAAAATTAAGGAGGAATACCAAATGAGAAACCTCAAGCGTGTTCTCAGCCTGGCTCTGGCCGCCATGATGCTCATCGGCATGATGGTTGTCGGCGCTAGCGCTGCGAACGCTCTTGATTTCACCGACTACGATGAAATCAAGAACACTGAGGCCGTCAATACCATGGTGGCTCTGAATGTCATCGCCGGTAAGGAAGACGGCTCCTACTTTGCTCCTTCCGACACCCTGACTCGCGCCGAGATGAGCAAGATCATCACCTATGTGCTGAACGGCGGCGAGGAGCCCGCTCTGGGCACCAAGGATGTCCCCACCTACGCTGACATTGATGACACCTGGGCTGAGAAGTACATTGAGTACTGCACCAGCGCCGGCATCATCGCCGGCGACGGCGCCGGTAACTTCAACCCCAACGGCACCCTGACCGGCGAGCAGTTTGCCAAGACCCTGCTGACCGCCATGGGCTACAACGCCGAGGTGTTTAAGCTGGTGGGCAACAACTGGGCCGTGAACACCAACCGTTACGCCAATGAGGCCGGTCTGTACGATGACCTGGGCGGCATGGACCCCTCCGCCTCCATCTCCCGTGACGACGCCTGCCAGATGGCCTACAACGCCATCCAGGCGCCTCTGATGATCCGCACCTGGCAGCAGAGCCAGACCACCGGCGAGATCATTGAGGAGTACGCTCTGGCTGTTGACAACGCTGGCAATACCCTGAACAGCCTGCTGATTGACCGCTTCGACGGCGACATCGCCATCGGTTACCTGGTGGGCTACTCCTATGATTCCGTCAAGAACCTGTGGACTTATACCTTTATGAACGACAACACCGGTACTCTGGGCAATGTCCTGACCGGCAACGATGTCATTGGCGTTGGCGAGGCAATTACCCGCCAGTCCTCTGTGGACTTCACCGCGCTCTATGGCCAGCAGGTAAAGGTGGTCTACAGCACCGAGGATCGTGATGTGCTGTATGGCGTGTACGCCAATGACAGCTCCGTCATCGTAGAGGGCTTCTCTGGCGACGTGACTGCGGACAATGTTCCCGCCGCCAACGACAACGAGTTCAAGATTGACGGTGTGACCTACAAGCTGCCCGGCCGTGCAGATGCCACCGCTGTGATTACCCATCAGGCGGGCGGTAATGCTGGCACCCTGGACAACATGGATAACATTGCCGGTCATTACACCTACAAGATGCTGGACAACGACGGCGACAACCGCATCGACGTGGTTGTCATCACTCCCTTCACCGTGGGCAAGGTGACCTATGTGGGTTCCGACTCCATCACCGTTACCCTGCAGAACGGCGATGTGGACAACACCGTTTCCGGCAACCTGAAGCTGGAGGACGTTATCGTCTATGACGGCATTGCCAAGAACGACTATGTTATGTGCACCAACGCCGCGTTTGCCGTGAAGGAAGATCCCACCTTCACCAAGCTGGAGACCACCACCGGTACCATCACCGGCCTGCGCGACACCACCGGCGGCAACCAGATTAATGAGTACAAGATCGACGGCGCCTGGTACACCGACCTGACCGGTACCACCCTGAACTCCGGCGACGAGGTGGAGTACATCGCTCTGGGCAGCCACATCTACTATGTGAACGTGGTTTCCGGCACCATCGGCGTGGACGCTGTGGCCGTGGTGTACAACATTGCCGATAAGGCTGGCAGCGGCATTTCCAGCGCTTGCATTGAGGCTGGTCTGATGATCGCCGACGGCTCCAAGATTGTGGGCGAGGTCGTTGAGGTCAACGGCTACGAACTGGACGGCGAGACCACCGCGAGCAACGTGAACGGCACCAACGCTGCTGAGCAGGTTGTTAACGTTCAGATTAACTCCCTGAAGGGCGAGCTGGTGAAGTACGAGGTGGACAGCAGCGGCAGCATCCACGTGTGGACCATCCCCGGCGGATATGACGCTGCTGCCAACGACACCCAGATCATGGGCTTTGACGGCACCATCTCTGCCGGCGCTGTCTTTGACAACGCCACCGACAAGGTAAACGGCTACGAGATTGCCGACGACACCGTGGTATTTGTGCTCAAGGGCACCAGTGCCAAGGTGTACACCGGTAAGGAGCTGAAGAACACCGAGGGTGACTTTGGTGACGACACTAACGTCTATGCTTCCGGCCTGTACGGCAAGACCAACGGCTTTACCAGCGCCCGGGTGGTCGTTCTGGCCGGCGCTGAGTGGCCTGAGATTTCCACCGGCGCCAACTACGGCTACCTGGTGAGCAATGCCACCAAGCAGAAGATCGACGGCGTCTGGTACCGCTGCTACGAGTACTGGGATGGCTCCGAGGTCGTGACCGCTATGGAGAAGGATAAGAGCGACCTGACCAACTTTGTGGCCGGCTCCATCATCACCTTCGACGACAACGGCGACGGCACCATCAAGAACGTCTCCCTGCCTGAGATTCAGGTCGGCTTTATCACCGGCGTGAACAGCGATGGCCGCGTGCAGATCAACAACTGTGCCACCAACAGCAAGTATAACGACGACACCGTGATCCTGTACGTTGACTCCGCTGACACCGTCGGCGTGGCCGGCGGCGAGATTGCCGAGGGCGTGGACCTGGACAACGACGGCAACGAGGAGAACAACGTTCTGTACCTGACCGGTGGTAACAACACCTTTGCTCTCATCGTGGTCGATGTGAGACAGAACATGCAGAATGTGAACGGCGCTCAGCTGGCTGAGTAATGTTCGCTTGAGCAAACCCATTTGACTTCTGGCAAAGGGCCTGCCGCAACTGCGGCAGGCCCTTTGTTTTATCCTACGCCCCTGGAGCGCTTGTTTTTAAACGCGGAACGGCGTAGGCGTTAATAAAGGCGGATGCGTTGGCGTTAACCCAGCTAAAACAGCCGTGTCAATCTTGTTCAGGCCGGTATTATAGTCCGTTCGCAGGAAACTGTCCGTTGCGGCCCGCTGGTGGAGCCCGAGGTTGGGTGTGTACGTTGCCATCTCTCTTCCTCCTTTGTATTTTGGCCTTTCCTCCCCAGGGGAGAAGGCGGCCCAAAGGGCCGGATAAGGGGCGGCCAGGCTGCCTATCTTATCCGGGGTAATTGACGGAACGGGAAAATACTGCCAGAATATGTGATATATAAACTTTTTTACAAATTTAGCTATACATATTAGGAGGGATTACAGTGGCAAGAAAGGCAATCAAGAGAAATCTGGCGTATGACGACCAAAAAAAGCTGTATTATGTCAGCTTCAACTACGGCACTGATGCCAACGGACGGCGGGACCGGCGGGTACGCACGTTTACGGATCTGGCGGAGGCGGAGATGGCCCTGGAGCAGTTCCAGAGCGGCAGGGGAGGGCGTTTGCCCTGTGATGCCGGCCGGTTGACCCTGGCCGAATGGCTGGAATACTGGCTGGAGGAGGTCATCGCCCCCAACCGGGCCTATACGACTTACTACGGCTACCAGTCCATGATCAAAAACCACCTCAATCCTGCTATGGGCCAGATCAGGCTCAACCACCTGGAGCCCTGGCACATCCAAACATATTACGCCCAGAAACTGCGGGAAGGCAATCTGGATTCCAACAGCGTCCACAAGCACCACATTTTGCTCCATACCGCCTTGCAATTTGCCTTTCGCCAGGGGATTTTGCGGGAAAATCCGGTGGCCCGGGTGGAACCGCCTCGGGAGCACCCCACCCGCCAGTTTTATTACACGCCGGAGCAGCTGCGGGAGCTCTTCCGGGCGGTGGAAGGGCACTGGCTGGAGCTGGTGGTCAAACTGGGGGCCTATCTGGGTCTGCGGCGGGGGGAGATCTGCGGACTGCGGTGGTCGGACATTGATTTTGAGCACAGCGTGATCCGCATCCGGGTCACCCGCACCACCGCCGGACACCGGGTGGTGGAGAAGGAACCCAAGACCAGAAGCTCAATCCGCACCCTGGGCATCGCCGGACTGGAGGATCTGAACCGTTTGCTCCATCACATTCGGGAGGAGCAGCTGCGGAAGGCGGCCCAGCAAAAAAACTATGAGGATACCGGCTATGTGCTTACCGACCAGCGGGGGCACCCCAGACATCCCAACACGGTGACCTGGGATTTCCGGGTCTTTGTGCTGGCCCACGGCCTGCCTCCCATCACGGTCCACGGCCTGCGGCATACCTTTGCCAGCCTGGCCAACAGCGCCCATATCCCGCTGGTGGACATCGGCAAGGTCCTGGGACACAAGGATGTGTCCATTACCGGGCGGGTGTACACCCATATCTTTGACCAGACCCACCAGGAGGTGCTGAACACTGTGGCGGCCCGGATTGAGGCGGGTTAGCCGCAGCAACGTGATTCTTGGAGTATTTGACGAAATTTTATTGCGGGGAACGTA
Organism: uncultured Eubacteriales bacterium; assembly: GCA_949289455.1. Classification (GTDB taxonomy): domain Bacteria; phylum Bacillota; class Clostridia; order Oscillospirales; family Oscillospiraceae; genus Flavonifractor. The sequence goes on along the minus strand of CASEOA010000097.1, from coordinate 46,551 downwards.
GGAATATGGTATATTAGTGGATAGAAATGCATGGAAGTGATGACAGAAACAGGCCTGGGGGAACTGGCCGGGCGACGACATATTGTGATGGGAGGAAGATGACGATGAAACGATGGTTCAGCCTGTTTGTAACGCTATGCCTGATGCTGACCATGCTGCCGGGGACAGCCCTGGGAGCGGAGACGCAGACCGCGACGGAACAGCAGACGACGGAGCTTCAGCAGCCTTCGGAGGAGGCTCCGGCTGCGGAGCAGCCCAATCCGGTCCAGGAGATCTGGATGGAGCCGGAGCGGTTTGACGGGGAAGTGGAAACCCTGGCTGCCGGCGCCGCCCAAATCAGCGGGACGGTGTCCCTGCCGGCGGGCGCCTCCGTGCTGGCGGACAGCTACCTGTATGTGTACGCATGCAATCCCCCTGTGCTGGATGAAGCCACCGGCAAGGTGCTGGTGGAGGCCGACCCTGTGAGGAGCTGCCGGGTGAACTTTTCCAAGGGCCAGAGTTCCGGCTCCTATACCATCACCGGGCTGGAGCCGGGGGACTATGTGCTGCGGGTTTACTCCTATCTGGCCGGTGACCGCCTGTTGGGCGGAGACTTGTATTTTTCCGCTGACGGCACCTACGTCGGCAACATGTATGCCGCCACCAAGCTGGCGGTGTCTTCCGGCAGCAGTGTGAATCTGACCCTGCCGCTGGCCGAGCGTTGGATCAGCGGCACCGTGACGGTAGACAGCCCCGTGGCCGAGGACACCGGCATCCGGTTGAGCTGCTATGACGACAGTATGTCTGGCAGCTATACCAGCATGACTACCATTCAGAAGGGTCAGACCCAGGCGGAATTCTCCATCGGAGTGGGTCAGGGGTCGTATTCCCTGCAGCTGTCCGATACAATAAACTGGAATTACAAGTACAGCGATGTCTACGGCACAGTGAGCAACAACTATTCCGACCGTATGGCCTACACCACTTTGGAGGGGCCGGTGACCGACCTGAACATCAATGCTACCAATCTGCTCACAGGCGGAGAAGAAGGGGAAACTGGGTCTCAGGTGGAGGTAACCGTGATGTTGCCGGAGCCCCTGACCGAGGAACGGGAATTTGCAGTATCCCTGGTGAACGTGACTGAGTATAGTGAGTATTTCTCAAATATGTCCTCTATAGATCTAAAGGAGGGCACGCAGTCCTTTACCCTGGAAGTCAGTGGTGTTCAGGGAGGAAATCAATTCAAGGTCGGTTACAGCGACGTCACAGACTGCGGCACCCGTTATGTCGAATCCGCAGGCATCCGATTTGCCGCTGAAAACGGCGTGACGACGCTGGTATCCAAGGCCAAGGTCTTTACGGGCGGTATCGATACGCAGGTGACCATTACTGAGCCTGCCTGCGATACGATCAGCGGCACCCTGAGCCGCAGCGGGGGCGTGCTGCCGCAGCAGGCGGCCTATGTGACGGCGCGGTTTGGAGATGGCGAGGCCTATGCAAGCCGGGTGGTATTTGGCTCGGAAGAGAGCCAGGCTTCCTATACCATCTATGTTCCCCAGAGCCAGAAGGGGAATACGTTCACCCTCTCTGTGGCGCCGGCCGGAGGCGGCGTGAGCAATCAGGTGAACAGCGAAAGTGAAACAGTCATCGACACCTTAACGTTTACCGGAGCTATGGTGAAGAACCTGGCCCTGCCGGAGCAGGAGGCCAACATTTTTGGCACCATCTCCCTGCCCCAGGGTGTGACCGCACCGAAGGATGGCCTGGTGGTGGAGGTGGGCCTGCAGGAGGAGTATCAGCAGACTCAGTATGCCACCTACTATCTGCCTGCCGGACAGAGCAGCTTCCAGTATGCGCTGAGCGGCCCTGAGACAGGCGGCGTCACGGTTTGGGCCAGCCTTGTGGGCAGCGTGGACGGTGTATACCAAACAGTCAAGGAAAGCTACAGTCAGGCTCAGCTGACCCAGGCCGATCTGACCTTCTCCAAAGCCGTTACGGTGTCCGGCAATGTGACTGTGCCGGAGGACTGCCGGGACGGTGTAGCAGTGGTTCAGATCATGGCCCAAATGGGATCGGACACAAACAGCGAGTATATCAGCTTTAATGTGGGCCTGCCCAAAGGAACGGTGAGCGTGCCCTATCGTCTGAACCTGCCGACGGACATGCTGCTCTCCCGCCTGTATGTCGAGGTATCGGCGGATACCCAGGATGCACTCAATACCCAAAGCATGTACCTTCAGCCGGATTTAAAGACCTTTGCAAATGGGTATCAGACGCTGGACGTCTCGTTGACTGAGGATCTGGAACTGGACATCCCTCTGTCCAAGGGGCTGTTTGTGTCCGGAACCCTGTCTCTGAGCCCGGGACTGGAAGCCGGGGCATATTCCGGCCGCATCTATCTGGAGCCGGTGAATGGCGGACAGGCGGAAGAGGAATATTTTGACTTCGAAGGCATTTCCTATAACTACAAGATACCCCTGTCCCAGGCGGCGGTGGGGCAGCAGTATTATCTCTGCATCTATCCCTATGGAGGGCCGGGCATCATCCCCTACGAATACAGCTACTATTCCGTAAATGGTATGACCAGCGACAAAGCCGCCGCCACCCCCATTACCATCGGCGCGGATGGAGCTCAGGTAGATCTCACCATTCCCAAGGGAAAGATCATCAGCGGCAGCCTGGTTTCTGCGGACGGCGGAGCCGTGACCTGGGATCGTGAGGGAACCTTGTGGATGTACCTGAAGTCCGAGGATGGGCAGTCCGTGAGCGATACCGTCACCATTGACGACCAGGGGAACTGGTCCATGACGGTCAGCCCAAGCCTGTCCGGTCAGTTCAGGCTTCACACCTACATCAGCTCTGGCGGCGGCACCAATATCATTGGAGATCAGAACTATTATTACGCGCAGGCCGGTGTGGCCACCAGCGAGAGCGATGCCGGTTTCCTCACCATCGGGGCGGAAGATGTCACCGGGGTGAAGCTGTATGTGGAGACCGGCTGGGTACTGTCCGGACAGCTCAAGCTGCCCGCGGGAGGCTATGTTACCGGCGGAGAGGTGGACATGACCCTCTGGGCCGAAGGTGAGAGCAGTTCTTATCGCGGCGACGGAACTGTGGGTGCGTCCGGCGGCAGCTACTCCATCACGGTGCCCAAGGAGAGCGGAACCTATACGATCAGGTTGAATGGGACAAGTTCTATTCCCGATGGAGTGACGACCAATGTCTATCTGAGCGGGGAGCAGAAGCTTACCGGCGTCGAGGTTTCCGGCGACGTGAGCGGGCTGGACTTCACCCTGGAGAAGGGGAGAAGTACCATCACCGGTACGGTATACCGGCCGGATGAGATGGCAAGCGATCAGTATTTCAATCTCTCCGTCTATGTTGATACGGCAGAGGGCGGATATTACCACACCAACGTCAGTATGAGCTATAACAAGAACAGCGCCGCATTTAGCCTGGTGATCCCGGAGTCGGATGCCTCCCAAACCTATTCCTTCTCTTACAGTACCTACAATACGAATGGGTTGGCCAACGGTACCTTCTACATGGCGCAGGACGGGTCCATGACCAATGACTATTCCCAGCGGGGAATTTTCTCCCTGGCCGAGCCCTGTGTTCACGAGTTTACCCCCTTGACCATCCTGCCCATCGCCACCGGCAAGATCTATTGTCCGGAGGAACTGACCGCTCCCATCACGCTCATGGTGGACACGATGCCGGCCAGCGGCGTCTCCGCCTTTGACGTGACGGATTCGGTGCGGGAAGTTACCATCGGTCCCGGGATCGGCCAGCAGGACGAGAATGGCCGGTGGTACTCCACCTACTCCCTGGGCAACAGCGACCTGGTCTCCGGAAGCGGCTATTGGCTGAGTTACTACTCCAATGACGTCAGCGACGTGGTGGATACCGGCTCGCATTATGTCAATTCCGACGGTACGGTGGTGTCCTCTGCGGAGGAGGCATACACCTACTATGTCCCCTATTCCGGTACCAACCAGGTGGACTTTACGCCCATCCTGTGGGACGATGGGGCGGAGGACTATGTGCTGCAAAGCGATCATGGCTTTACAGGGCTGGACCAGGCGGCCACCTACACCTATACCTGTCCCGGCGCCACATCGTTGGAGGTGACCTTCTCCAGCCGCACAGACTGCTTTGTGAAGGTGAACGGCACCAGGTATAACCCCTACGACCTGGCGGGAGAGACCATTAGGGTAACAGGGGACACCCTTACGGTGGAGCTGGAGACAATTTCTCAGGGCATGCATGCCTATTATGGCTTTGCCGTGGAGCAGGTGACAGCCAACGGCGTAACGGACGTCCAGCCCGGCGCGGCGGCGGCCTATACCGCCTCGGGCAGCGATAGCCAGAGCATCCTGGAGGATATCCAGCGCGGCGAGCCTCTGCACCTCACGCTGGTGGGGATCAAGAATATGCGGCTGCTGGCGGCGGCCGCCATCTATGATGAGAATGGGGCGCTGTTGGACATCGCCTTGGCGGAAGTGTATTCGGAATCCGGCAGTTGGTCGGCCTCCATGCAGTTTGATGAGGCGTATGGCCAGACCGCCACGGTGAAGGTGTTCTTGGCTGATGGGTTCGGTATTCCCATGATGAAAAACCTGACCTTCCAGGAGCAGTCGTAACGGGACGTACAGGTTGATTTTCGCGTAAGCGATGAAAAACGCAGGATACCGGGGCGATTGCCGCCCCGGTATCCTGCGTTACTTTGTACATATGAAGGAGAGATGAAGTGGTGGTTTCACCATGCGCGCAGCATTCCGCTGCGCTGTAGGCCGGCGTTACGGAAGCATCTGGGTTAGCTCCAGCGGCCAGACCATGGGGATGATGATGATAATTGCCGCTGTGCAGATGATGTTGAATATGGTACACCATTTGACGTAGTCCATAAATCGGTACTCTCCGGGACCCAGCACCAGTGTCATGGACGGCGTTGCGATGGGCGTAGAAAAAGAGAGGTTTGTCGCAGCACAGATGCCCATAAGCAGGGCCAGGGGATTGACGCCCACCTGGGTGACAAATGGCAGGGCAATGGGCGTAAGCATGGCTGCCACCGCGGTGTTGGACATAAATTGGGTCAGGATGCTGCCCACAACCACAAACATGATAAAGACCGTCACAGGCGTCAGCGAATTGTGAAACAGGCCCATCAGCCATTCCGCAATCAGCTGTCCGCCGCCGCAATAGTCCAGCCCGTTTGCAAAGCCAATTCCGCCGGCAAGAACAAAGATGGTGGTCCAGTCAAACTGCCGGAAAACCTGCTTGATAGAGACGCAGCGGGTAATGATGCACATACCGGCGGCTGTCATGGCGATGGTACCGTTGGAGATCCCCACATTCATCACCATAAGCGCAATGGCGGTCAACATGATGACGACTGCTATAATCTGCTTCTGTTTGCGGTTCTGTCCCTGCGCATGCTCGTGTACCGCCGCGTCGGGGTTAAAATCCATCACGCTCTGGGTGTGCGGCATGTTGTCCGGCCACATGCGCTTTCCCAGCCACCTGCCGATGGTTCCCATATAGAGCAGAAAGAGCAGGCTCAAGGGGATGCCCAGCCAGGCGAAGTCAAAAAAGGCAAACACCGGATATCCCTGCTCCTGGAGCGCTGACTGAACAATCATCTGGGAGGTCGTTCCAATCAGGGAGAGCATTCCGCCTGCATTTGTAGCCACCGCCATGGGGAGAAGCCACTGCTTTTCATGGATGCGATCTTTAGCGGTGGCGGCTACGCCGATCATGACTGGCATCATGGTAGCAATGGCGGCGGAATTATTCATAAAGCCGGAGAGAATCATGGCGACAATAATAAGGCAGGTACAGGAAATAACCGGCCGGCCTCCGGTTTTGCGCAGAATCCATCTGCCCAGGCTTTCTGCCACACCGGTTTCGATCAGCGTATTGCCCACCACTACCATGCCCCCGACCACCAGCGTGGTGTCGGCGGCCAGTCCAGACCAGACCACATCAGAGGTGGCCAGGCCCAGTATAGCCATTGCGGCACAGGAGCCCAGCGCGGTAACAGCCAGCGGGATGACTTCGGTAGCATAGAGAACCATTACAACCACAAGAATTATGATACTGATCTGTTCTGGGGCCATCATCCACCCTTCTCTCTTATCATATTTTTGCGCCGGCGGCATCCACACCGGATGCACGGCTCCGCCCTCCCGGGATCACCGGGCGGAGCGCATGAATGGTATGGGACATTCCCGTTTCCAGGGGAGTATAGCCAATCCCCAGCTCGACGCTGATGTTCGATCCATCGTAGCACAGCGCGCCGTGGAGGGGAAAAGCCAGGGGGATTGCATCTGAGGAAACCTGCTCACAGGTTACCTGACGTATGGGGAAAGCGCCCCCGCAGCCAAGCTCCAGGGTGCGAAACAGCAATGGGTAGCTTACCTGCTCCGGCGCTGCCAGGTTGTAGATCCGTTGCCCCGGCTTGCGGCCCTGCGCCAGCAGTCCCAGCAGAAATCTGGAAATATCATCTACATAGACAAAGCTCCACCGGCCTGTGGCATCCACAGGGAAGGGAACGGGACGCCCTTGAAGAATCTGCCGGATCAGCCAACTTTCCCGGGGGGCGTAGTTGTAGGGACCATAAATGTAGGCGGGGCGCAGGATGTCCCAGGAAAGCGTTTGCCCAAAGCCGGCCAGCTCTGCTTCCAGCGCCTGTTTCCCGCGGAGATAGTCTCCGACCTGGCCAGGGGGGAAGCGCTCCGTTAAAGGGGCGGTTTCGTTGGGAAAAACAAGATCTTCCCGGTACAGGCTGGCCGTGGAAAAGTAGAGATAGCGGTGTACCCGCCCGCTCAGGCAATTCAAAATGCGGGAAATATCTCCCGGCTGATAGGCGCAGAAATCTACCACCGCGTCAAATTCCCGGTTGGGTAATTGGCAAAGCAGCTGCGCCGTATTATGCCTGTCGCAGCGGTATTCCCTTACATGCGCTAAATGCAGGGGATAGTGTCCCCGGTTTACCACATGGAGACGGATATCACTTTCCATGGCCGCATACATGGCAAATACCCGGCCCACAAAGTAACTCCCGCCCAGCACTAGGATATGTCTCATGTTGTCCTCCCTCACTCAAACTGAGGAGGCATCCGGCGCAGCGTCCGATCCCATATTGTCTGCTGTACCGCCCGGCCATGCTCCGCCAAAAACCAGTCCTGTTTGGCGCTCAGTCCCTGCCGGCGCAGTTCCAGCACCAGCAGGCGGCAAAGCCGATTTATAATCTCTTGACGGTATCTGCATGCGTCCGTATCCATTCCCTCTGTCCGGGCCAGATCACGGAGCAAGGCTGCGCATTGCATCCCGAGAATGGGAAGGTCTGTCAAACCTCGCCACATCCATTTATAATAAGGCCGGTAAACCCGGTTAAGATGGTACACCAGCCCCATTGCCTCCCGGGAAAACTCCGCCAGAATGATACGGACGGTCACCCAATCCTCCCGATCAACGGTGCGAGAAAGGTTGTACTGTCCTGTCTGGGCCAAAGCCATGCACCGGGCGGCAATCTTTTTCCGCCGGAGGTCCTCAGGGTAGTAGGCCTGAAGCCCGGAACGCACCGCGGAGAAGTGTCCGCTCCCGTCCCAAAACACCGCGCCATTGGTGGCCATGGCGTAGTATACCTCCGGGGCAAGGCGCCATTGCCGTATGGTTTCCGGAACGCCGGCGCAACCGATGAGGGAACGGTAAAAGTCTCCCACCGTCATAATTTCAGGGGGTATGCCGTAGGGCGACGGCCGCCGGAGAACAGGGGGCGGGCTGTGGACAAACAGCGCTTCCTTCCATCTGGACAGTTCCGGAATGGATTCCCGGTCGGCCTCTTCCACCCACAGGAAAAAATCAATGCCCCAGTCATGGTCCTGAGAATACCTGTCGTCATACCCGAAGCATTCCGAACCGTTGCCCACCAGGCCGGCTGCGATCCTGGGGAAAAGGCGGGGGAATTTTTGCCGCAGATCCGGTTCCGCCGTCTCCTTCCAATACGCCCTGGCCTGGGGCAGGAGCCTCATCTTGCGTTCCGGCGCGATTGCCGCACCGTCTCCAGAGCCGCCCGGGCTGACTGGTACTCCTGGTTGCGGCCAAAATAGTGTTCCGTCAGCTCCATCGCCTCCCGGTACGCCAATTCCGCCTGGTCTGTTTTCCCCAGGCGAAAGCAGATCGCGCCCCTGGTGGATAGAGCGGCGGCATAGTGGGGATCTGGCTGCGTCATGGCCCCAAAGAGCGACAAAGATTGCTCAATGAGACAAGCCGCTTGCGCTGTTTGTCCCAGCGCCAGGTGGAGAGAGGCCAAATTGTTCAGGGCTGTTGCCCGCTCTTGGTCAGAGGCCCCATGCCGCTCCAGCCATGCCAGAGCCTCCTGTTCCAGCTGGATTGCTTCTTCCAGCAAACCTTCTTCCCGATACACCAGCGCCAAAGCGTTCTGGGCACCGACGTAAGCGGACTCCTCAGGGGTGAGCAGGCACAGTGCCTGCTTTAAAAGCTGTTCCGCCTCCGTTTGTTTTCCCGCCAGACGGCAGGCGCCGCCCAAATTCAGAAGTACTGTGGCGTACTCCGCTCCCTGGTCCTGGCCCAGCGCTTCCAGGCAGGACAGCGCCCCACGAAAAGCGCCGGCGGACTCCTCATACCGGCTGATGCCACGGTAGAACCCGCCCAATTCATTGAGCAGCGCAGCTTTCTCTCTGCCGGCGGCGTGTTCCAGGGCATGGAGGAGCACGCGTTCCGCCGTTTCCCTGTCACCTGCACGATATAGGCGGTCTAGGGATTCCAAAAAGTCTTTCATACGCATTCAAGACAGACGTTTACCCATGCGCTGTTCCACCAGTCTCTCCGCATCCTCCAGAGACTGAAATCCATAGAGACGCACGGTAATACCCACTGTAACCTCATGGATGTTAATTCTTCGGGCGGACATCTCCTGATAATGCTCCAGCAGCAAGGCCAACGTCTGCATACTAAAAGTTTCCAACTCGCCCCGGGTATAGGTCTCGATGGAGGTGCCCAAGGCATCCTGACCGGCGTGCACTGGACGGGAAACCGCCATCAGCCAGGGGTACTTTTTCTCCATTTCCTCTGACCACGCCATGACATAAGACAAGATCCGCCGGACCAATTCCTCCTTTTGGGGAGACACAGCCGGTAATCTGTCTGCCAGCGCGGCGTATTCCTTGGGGAAGGTATCCCGCATCATGTAGGCGTATTTTTCCGCCACCAGATTGCGGCCCTCCGCCGCAGCCTGGTCCAGATCCCGCTCATAACGCTCTCTGACCACAGGAGGCCACGCCATAAATTGGCTGCACCGCATGGCCAGAAACGTATCCTGATGAAACTGGCAGGCGGCAGGCCCTCCGTAATTGCGTACCCGTTGAAATAGCCGCCATTCCTTCTGAGCCAGCGCCAGCGCCTGGTCGTCAATCAGGCCTGTCCCCAGCATGTTGCCCTGCGCCATCACTTTCCCGCCTTTCTAGTTAAAACGCTGGTTTTGAATCAAGCGTCACGCCAAGGCACTCTTTGAGCAGCATTCGGACCATAATGGAGGCGTTCAACAAAAAGGCCTCCTCAATTTGCACCCGTCCGATTTTCTGATAAAAATAGATGTCTTGGAATGACCGGACAATATCCTCCTGGGAAGCGCCCTGCTGATATCGCTCCACCACCATGTCCTTGATCCGTTCCGCCCAAAAAAGGGACTGCTCCAAAAAGGCGCCCGGCTCCTCTTCCTGATACAGGCCGTTGTGGGGAATGAGCAGTTCCTCCGGCTGAAGGGCCTGGATTTTGCGGATGGAATCTATGGTCATTTGATACCCGATGAGGTAACCCGGCTTATTGAGCCCCTTTCCCATGGGTAGCCCCAGGGTCTCTGAAGAAATCAGCAGACCGTTTTCGGGACTGAAAAATGCAAGGCTGCATTTGGTGTGTCCCGGAGTTTCATATACCGCCAAGGAAAAGTCCCCAAAATCAATCCGGTCGCCTTCCTCCACAATCCGGTCCACCCGCAGCCCCTCCAGCCTGTCGCCGTCGGGCTCCAGCCCCAGCCGGGCGGCTGCGTGAGCATTCATGCGTGCCATGGCAGCTCGCGCGGAGGGCTTGGCAAACACCTGGGCTGCTTTCTTCCCTGCGATAACCACCGCCTCGGGAAATTGGCGGCAGCAGACGGGACAGCCGGAGGCATGGTCGTAATGGGAGTGGGTCAGGATAATATAGTCCAGCCGCTGATTCCCCAGCTGCGTTCTAATATTCCGTGCCAGTTCCGGGGCGCAGAACGAATATCCCGTGTCGATCAGAGCCTGTCTGCCTGGAGTGAGCAGCAGGTATGCCTCCCCGCCGGGGATTGCGCCTACCGGACAAATGCGATATGTTTTCTCACTTGATAGATTGCTATTTAGTCCCATATCTTTCCGTTTTGATTGTGCAGGCCCCGGCTTAATTTCCATAGGTTCATCCGCACCACATAGTTCTGCCGTGTGGCAATGTCATCAAAGTCCTCGTAGATCATTTCTCCGATTTTCTTGATGCGGTATCGCAGCGTGTTTTCATGGATAAAAAGCTCCTGAGCCGCCTGTTTGAAGTTTCCGAACCGCAAGTAGGCCTCCAGCGTTTGGATACAGTCAAAATTGGAGTTTTCCGCTTCGCTTTCCAATTTTTGAAGCCCGTCCAAATAGGTGGGGGATATGTCGCTGTTCATCATAAGGTAATAGGGGAAAATTTCCTCAAAATAGCACAGCCGTCTCGAGGGCCACATATAGCGGCTATACTGCGACGTAAGCTTGGCTTCCATATAGGACTGCTCAATTTTTTTGTAACTGTCATAGATGTTGCTTACAAACAGGCTTTCTGTGATTTCAACATCCGAAAGGTACTCGGAGATGCGGGACATAATCTGGCGCAGTTCCATGGTGGCCCGGTAGTGCTTTTGTTCTTTCCGAAAACGCAGCAAAACCAGCGCCATTTTCTGATCCAGATTGTACACCGCAAAAGTTCTGATATCGAATTCCAGCCCGCGGATGGTGTCTTTCAGTTCCTCGACAATATGCTGTGTTCGGCAGTTTCCAATATAGAGCACGCAGTAATAGCCGCCCGTCTGCCGGATCCGCTGCTCCAGATCTTCAAACCGTTTGAGTGTAATCTGCCCCCCTGTGGCCAGAATGGGAAGCGCCTGGCTGATCAGGTCGTCTTCCGAGTCCAGCGTCAGCTTGTCCTCTTCTTTTACCACGTCGGCGTCGATCAAAATGTCCCGGAGCTCTCCCAGAATGTTCATGGAATCGGAGGAGAACAGCACATATTTTGCGCCAAACCGTTCCAGAAGGCAGTGACAGCAGATATAATATTTCCCGTCAAAAAGTTTTCGGTTGCGTGAGTCGGGCCCGTTTTTCATAAACTCCGGGATGGCCTTCTGCATGTTTTCCTGCTCCATTTTGGTGCCGAAGCAGATAATTTGCTTCCAGCTCTGGTCCAGAAACAGCATAGGCGCATCGAAAAAGGAGTAAATCTTTTTTCCCACCCACTCCAGCCCCTGCATGGAACTGACGCGGATCTGACCGACCAGCTTGGATTTCAGCGTGCTGTACTTTTCTTCCCGCTCCAGATTGTAGCTCAGCTCGTAAAATACCGAGATCACGTCGGTCCAGACCAGGGAGTAGGGAATGATAACCAGCGGAAAGTTATTCCGATCACAGAGATCAATGAGGAATTGCGGCACCTTGGTCAGATAACGCCCCATTTTCAGCCCGAAGCCAGACGCTTTGAAATTGATGAGCTGTTCGCAAAATGCACACAGCCGGTTGGAGTCGTTGTTAAACTGGAAGGTGGAGGTGAGCACAAACTCTCCGCCTCTAAGCCAACTGGGGCCATCCGGCGCATCCAATACCGTGACGCGGGATACCAGGCAATCGATTCCCTCGCTGCCTGCCACCAAAATAAGGCCTTTGTTCCGATAGTCCTGCAAAAATTTTCTGAGTGTGATTTCCAAATGAGCACCCGCTTTCTCCGCTTCTTACCGGTTCAAGAAGCGGTGTCGCCCTCCTCAGGAACTACAGGCAAGTGTCCGCCTGGGCTTTAGATCGTTCCGTCCTGTTTCATTTTTTCAAACTGTGCCTCGGTATATCCCAGCAGGTCACAATAAATCGTTTTATTGTTTTCGCCCAGCAGCGGCGCCCGCTTTTCCGGAACCTGGATGGAGGAGAACTTGGGTACAAACGCTGTGACGGGATACCGGCCCAACCCGGGATAGTCAAACTCCAGAATGGAATGCCGCGCCGCCACCTGGGGGTCCTCCATAACTTGGGCAATGCCGTGGACGGGTGCGCAGGGAATGCCCGCGTCATCCAAAATCTTGACCAGTTCAGCGGTGGAATGCTCCCTGGCCCAGGCGGCCACAATGTTTTCCAGCTCTTCCTCATGTTCCTTGCGCAACGTGCCCAAAGCGTTGGCGGGATCTTCCGCCAGCTCCGGCCGCCCCATCACCTGGGTCAGCGCCTTCCAATGCTTATTCAAGGTGGCTGCAATGTAGATATAGCCGTCGGACGAAGGATAGGCGTTGACGGGCGCGTAGTTGTCCCGCCGGTTTCCCGCACATTTGGGCTCCACGCCGGTAAAGCGGTACTGCGCAAAAAACGCATCCAGCAAAGACATGCCGCAATCCATCATAGATACGTCAATGTGCTGGCCCTCACCGGTAAGATCCCGGTACCGCAGCGCTGCCAGCGCACCCAGACAGCCGTAGATGCCGGAAAGAAAGTCGGATACCGCCGGCCCGTTTTTGGTGGGCTGGCCTGGAGGGCCGTTCATGGACATAAAGCCGCTGATGGCGGAAATGGTCATATCGTAGGCGGGCATGGACACATAGGGCCCGCTCTGCCCGAAGCCGGAGATGGAGACCATAATCAGCTTGGGGTTGATCTGCTTGAGATCCTCATACCCAAAGCCCATTTTTGCCAGCACGCCCGGCCGGTAGTTTTCCACCATAATGTCTGACTGGGACACCAGCTTGTGGATAATCTCTTTTGCATCAGGCGCCTTCAAATTCAGGGTAATGCCTTTCTTGTTGCGGTTATAGGACGGATAGACAATGCTGACCCCATTTTCATTTTTTAACGCTTCTTCCCGGTAAAATTCTCCTACACCCGGGCGCTCTGCCTTGATGACGTCTGCGCCCAGATCGCCCAGAAGCATGCCGGCTACGGAACCGGAGATTACATGGGTCAGTTCAAATACTCGTACACCTTCAAGTGGATATGCCACAAAAATCAATCTCCTTAATGTTTTACTCACAGGCCAGCGGCCACTCCCGCCGCCAAAGGGCGGCTTTCCGACAGCGCGGGGGAATTGCCCCTTGGCCGGTGGATTTCAGCTTCCCGGAGGAGAGGGGGACCACATGGCATCCCGATACATTCGGATGCCACGTGATCCCTCTCGTTGAAACCGTACAGTTACAGCTCTACCTTCTCAACCCGATCCTTGGCCACAAGGTCAACCAGGATAAACACAATCAGGGAAGCGCCCAGGCCCCAGAATACGTGGGTTCCGCTGGCGCCCATGAAGAAATACGCAATAATATCCATCACAGGTCCGGCGATGGCAGCGGCAATACCGGCGCTTTTCGTCAGCTTGCCCTTGAAATAGAAGGCGGCCAGCATGGGAACCAGGAACACGGTGGTGCGCATGCCGTAGGACAGGAAGATAAAGGTCTGGATATAGGTGCCCAGCGTGGTGACGGAGAAAATGCAGCTCAGGGCCACGATGATGACCACGAATATACGAATCACAAGCAGAGTGGTCTTATCGTTCATATCCTTGGACTTGGGGAGAACGTCTCGCTGAATCTGAGTGGCAACGCTCAGGGACAGGCCGGCGTTGGAGGTAAGGGCCGCCAGCATCAGTCCGCCGATGAAAATACCGGCCACCACGCCCGGGAAGTGATTGACCATGAAGAGGGGCAGCGCCTGGCTGGGGGAGATGTCGGGGGACTTGATCTTCATTACCATGCCGATGATGGCGCACAGGAAGCCAACGGGGAGGGTCAGCAGACCACCCAGGATACAGCCGTTTCGGGCGGCCTTGGCGTCCTTTGCGGACAGAACCGCCTGCACATAGGTCTGAGTGACCAGCACGCCCAGGATGAAGCCTACGCCAACGCCCAGGTCATAGAACTTCCCGTTTGCTCCGGTGCTCCGGCTGAAGAGGCTCCAAACCTCGGTGCCCAGCTGGTCGGTAATTCCGCCGAATCCATCTGTGCTGATCAGAGCGATAATTGCGCTGATTACCACGCCTGCGTAGATGATGGCCATTTTGGAAATGCCGCCGGTGCTGTTGGCAAAGATGCCGCCGAATACCACGAAGGCGCACACCAGAACAAAACAAACCACAGCGGCGGTGGCTTCGCTCACATTGGTGATGGAGGTCATCAGAGGGATAAAACCCTTGGTCTGGGACAGAATGGAGAAGAAAATGGCGATGGAGCTGAAGATGGCGGTGACCCGGACGATCTTCTGCCCGTAAGTGGAGGACATAACCTGGGAGATGGTCTGGGCCTTTGTCAGCTTATAGATAAACTGCGACATACAAACGCCCAGGATGACGCAGCCGATGGAGATGCCCAGTGTTTGCCACCAACCGGTCAGGCCATAGGTAAAGGCGGTTTCTGCGGTGCCGATGGTACCGCCTGAGCCCACGCAGGCGCCCACGATGGTACCGGCAACCATAACGGGAGAGGCTTTTTTGCCGGCAATGACGAAATCTTCTGAGTTCTTGACCTTGCGCACTGCCGCTACACACAGGATCATAACGGCGACGAAGGCGATCACAATACCAATGATGATGGAAACGCTAATACCGTTCATAGTGTTCCTCCTGTTCTCTCTAATCCTTACTTACCGGTAAAGTGCGGCTTTCGTTTTTCCAGGAAGGCATGCATGCCTTCTTTTTGGTCCTCCGTGGCATAAAGCCCGGACCACGCTTCGATTTCCTGCTCCATGCCTGCATAAATGTCCAGGCCCCAGGCTGCGTTGACGGCACGCTTGGCCTCCCGCAGCGCCAGGGGCGGGCGGCGGCACAGCTTTTCCGCCCACTCCATGGCTGCGTTGATATGTTCTCCGTTGGGAACCACTTTGTTTACAATTCCCAGGCGCAGCGCCTCCTCCGCCCCGATGGGTTCTCCCAGGAAGATCATCTCTTTTGCCTTGCAGATGGAGGTGTTTTGCACCAATCGCTGGGTTCCGCCGCCGCCTGGGAAGATGCCCACCTTGATCTCGGGAAGGGCAAATTTCGCGTTTTCCGCAGCCACGCGCAGATCGCACAGCAGTACGTTTTCCATCCCGCCTCCAAACGCATAGCCGGAGATGGCTGCAATGGTGGGCTTGGGCATGTCCATAAGAATTTTTTGATAGTTGAGCCCCCGCATGGCGAAGTCTTTGGCCTGTGCCGGATCAAACTGGGAGAAAGCGGCCAGATCACCGCCGGCGCAATAGGCCTTTTCGTTGCCGGTAATAATTACCACCCGCACCCGCTGGTCGTATGCCAGACCGGAATAGAGTTCCACCCGCTCCAGGCTCATCTCCACGTTGGCCGCGTTCATGGCCTGCGGCCGGTTAAAACGTACCAGGGCAATTCCGTTTTCCCCCAGCTCCACCTGCATGGTGTTGTACTGTTTGCTCAGATAGTCCATTTGTTCATCTCCTCACAGAGAACCTTGGCTCCACCGCTTTTCCATATGCAGGGCCGTTTTTTAGATTAGAAATGAATGTCCTTGCGCAGTTCCTTCTTGCCGGAGGTGTAGTCGTACCAGCCCTTTCCGGTCTTGCGGCCCAGATCCCCCGCCTCCACCAGCTTCTTGACCATCAGGTTGGGCCGCCATTTGGGGTCCTTGAAGTTTTCGTACAGCGTGGTGGCGGCAGAAAGGCCGATATCCAGCCCGGAAAAATCGTTGAGGGCGAAGGGGCCCATCGGGTGGCCCAGGCCCAGCTCCACGGCCGTATCAATATCCTCCATGGTGGCGACGCCCTCCTGGAGGCATATCATGGCCTCATTCCGGAATGCGTGCATCAGACGGTTTACCAGGAAGCCGGGGGTATCCGACACCACAACGCCCACCTTGCCCAGCTGGGCAATCAGCTGCTTGGCGGCATCCAGGGTCTGGTCAGAGGTCTTAAAGCCGCGCACAATTTCTACCAGCTTCATCACATGGGCCGGATTGAAAAAATGGGTGCCCACCAGCCGGTCGGGGCGGCCGCAGCCGTTAGCCAGAGTGCTGATGGGAATGGCCGAAGTGTTGCTGGCAAAAATGGTGGTCTCCGGGCATATTTTATTGAGCTGGGCAAAAATCCCGGTTTTCAGTTCAGCGTCCTCAAAGACGCACTCAATGATAAATTCGCTGTCAGCCGCATCCTCCAGCTTGCTGGTGGTGGTGATGTTGGCCAGAGCCTGGTCCATCTGCGCTTGGGTCATCCGGCCCTTATCCACATTTCTGGCGTAGCTGGCCCGGATACCATCCAGGGCTTTTGCCACGCTCTGGTCGGAGATTCCGTCCATGACAACCGCAATGCCGCAGGAGGCAATGTGTTGCACAATGCCGGAACCCATTCTGCCCTCGCCGATAACGGCCATTTTCTTTACTGCCATGACTGCTTCCTCCTACGAACACATTTTTATGACCGCGGCCATAGCCTGTCCGCCTTCGCCGCCGCACACGACCAGACCCCACTGTCCATTCTGGGCCTTCAACGCACAGAGCAGCTTGTGCAGCTCCACGCAGCCGGCTGCTCCCCACGGATTTCCGGTAGCCAGCGCGCCGCCATAGGGATTGATCTTTTCTCCTGCTTCCTGGGGCGAAAGTCCCATGGCGTTGATCGCTGCCAATGCCTGGGCGGCACAAGCCTCGTTGATGGCGATCAGGTCCATTTCGGCAGGGGTTTTCCCCGCCTTTTCCAGCGCCTTTTGGATGGCGGCGGCGCCCACCATGCCCGGGCCTGCGGGAGAGCCGGCGGATACGCCTATGGAGACCATCTCGGCCAGCACCGGCGTCCCCAGCTGGTCAGCGGCAGTTTCGCTTACCAGAAGGCACATGGCGGCGGCGTCTGCGGCGCCTGCGATTACCGCTGGCCGGGCATAAAGCTCGTCCGCCGTAACCAGTTCCCTGGCCTTTTTCACCTTGATCTCCACAGGGGTCAGCGCCTGTTCCGCCGCGGCCCTCCTGGCCTTGGCCATGCTTTCCGCCGCATAGGCCTCCTGCGCTTCCGGGGAAATGCCCCATGCCGCGGCAATGGCCTGGTTCATCCCCTGGATGGTAAGCGTTCCGTACTGCTTTTCAGGCTGTCCGCCTGCCACCATGGCAGGTATGGGGTCCATCACGATCTTGTCCGGGGAAAACGCATAGCGGGCGTCCTGGATCTCATATGGGATTTGGGACATGCTCTCCGCACCGCCCGCCAGAATCACTCCGGCGCTGCCAGCCCGGATCTTGACAAAGCCGTTTGCCACTGCCTGCAAGCCGGAAGCACCCTGCCGCTGCACTGTATATGCCGGAACCGCCTCCGGCAGCCCTGCCGCCAGGCCGATATAGCGGGCTGCATTGGACGGGGAGCTGGTCTGTTTGGCAATCCCCACAATCAGCTCATCCACATGTGCGCCTGCCAGCCGCGTTTTATCCAGCAAATCCCGCACCGCCAGTACCGCCAGCTTTTCTTCCTTCAGATCTTTGAGCTTGCCGTCGTAGATCCCTACCGGGGTACGGGAGGAGCCCGCAATCAATACTCTTTCCATGGCCATCCTCCTTAACATTTCTCAATTACCACGGCAACACCCAGTCCGCCTGCGCAGCACAGCGTAATCATGCCGTATTTTGCCTCCGGGCGGCGGCGCAGCTCATACATGCACTTAACCGTCAGTGCGGCGCCGGTGCACCCCAGAGGATGCCCGTGGGCAATGGCGCCGCCATTGGGATTGATTTTGAGCAGAAGCTCCGCCTCATCAATTCCTTGCTTTTTCCATTCCTCTATTACTGCCAGGGACTGAGCGGCAAACGCCTCGTTCAGCTCAATGACATCCAGGTCGCGCAAGGTAATGCCCGCCCGGCTCAGCGCCAGTCTGGAACTCTCCACAGGGCCCAGACCCATCATGGTAGGATCGCAGCCGCTGCTGCCCACGCCGATAATCTTTGCCATAGGCTGGTACCCCATGGCCTTCTGGGTTTCCTCCGACATGAGAAGCACGGCGGAGGCGCCGTCGTTTCGCCCGGAAGAGTTGCCGGCGGTTACCGTGCCGTCCTTTTTGAACGCGGGCTTGAGCGCAGCCAGCTTCTCCATAGAGGAGAGGTAGGGGTGCTCGTCCACTGCAAAGAGCCGGGCGTGTTCACCGTCTCCCACGGGAACCGGGACAATTTGCTCCTCAAAATAGCCGGCCTTCTGGGCCTCGTCCATTTTTACCTGACTGTTCATGGAAAACTCATCCTGCTGCGTGCGGGTAATGCCATAAACTTCAGCCAGTTTTTCTGCGGTGATCCCCATGGGGTGATAACCGTACTGCTCCCTGGGGATAGCCCCGGGACCGCCATCTGTCAGTGAATCTTCAATGGAGTATGCACCGTTACCCAGCCCGTGGCGGGCGTTGCGCATAAAGTACACCGACTGGCTCATGTTCTCCACGCCTCCGGCTGCCACCACTTCGGCTTCGCCGGTGAGAATCATCTCGTAGCCGTCAATAATCGCCTGCAAGCCGGAACCGCACTGCCGGTTAACGGTATAGCCGGGCGTCTCCTCCGGAATTCCCGCCGCCAGTGCGGCGACGCGGGCCACATTGGCCGGGGACGCCTTCTGCTTCACTTCGCCCAGAATAACCTGATCGATTGCCTTCAGGTCAATCTGGGCCCGATTGTTCAGCAGCTCGTTTAGCACAAGGGCCGCCAGATCGGTGTCGCATACATCCTTCAGCGACTTGCCGATCTTTCCTATCGCGGTTCTTACGCCGTGGGTAATTACCACTTGTCTATTGCTCATATGTAAATCCCTCACGCGATAAATTTACGGCTGGGGGGATGCCGCAAAATACCAATTTATTTAATAAATGTATAATTTTAGTATTATAATGCAAAGAAATGCCCTATCCGTAGGGGCGAAGTGGGCCTGAACGCCCTATCTGCCGGTAAAGACGGGGGGACGCTTCTCCAGGAAGCAGTCTACGCCCTCCCGGTGATCCTGGGAGGTGAAGCAGAGGCTCTGGGCGATTCCCTCGGCCTCCAGCGCCTTTTCCAGCTCCATGGCCATGCTGTCATAGATCGCCTGCTTGCTCATGACCAGAGAACCGGGGCTGGACAGCAGCATCTCATCGCACAGCTGCCGTACCTGCTCGATCAGGGTATCGGCGGGGGTGATCCGGTCTACGAGGCCAATCTGCCGGGCGGTTTCCGCATCAAAGGATGCGCCGGTGGAGGCCAGTTCAATGGCCTTGGCGGTACCGACCACACGCGGCAGGAAATAGGTGGCGCCCCAGTCCGGAATCAGCCCGCGCCGTCCAAACGGCAGGCCGAACTTTGCCTTTTCCGACGCCACTCGAATATCACACAGCATTGCGATGCTGCATCCCGCGCCATAGGTCGCGCCGTTCAGGGCCGCGATCATGGGTTGGCGAATGCTTCTAAAGCGCAATACCATGTCAGCCACATCTTTTTTATAGGTATCCAACCGCTGCTGATAGGTGGTGCCGTCCTCAATGCGTTTTTTCATCAGCTTGATGTCGCCGCCGGCGCAGAAGGCCTTTCCCGCGCCGGTCACCACTACGATCCGAATCTCTTCCGGGTGGTGATTGATATACTCAATCGCCCTGCGCAGGTCATCCCGCATCACGTCGGACAGGGCATTGTACGCCTCGGGGCGGTTCAGGGTAATGGTGGCCACATATTGTTCCACTTGGAACAGAATTTCAGTATATCCATCCATATTTGCTCTCTCCTGCCTAAGGCCGCGCGCTATAGACGCTTGTTTTGTCCCGGCCTGTCTCACGCCGGCGCGCCGGCGTGAGACAGGCCAAGTCTTTTCTTACCGGGCAATCACATGCTCGGTGCGCCCGATGATGTCCTCCTGGAGGATATCGCTCAGGCCGGTGAAGAATGCGCTGTAGCCCGCCACGCGGACAATGAGATCCTTGTGGTCCTCGGGATGAACCTGGGCATCCTTCAGGGTCTCCGCGTCCACCACGTTGAACTGTACATGCCACACGCCGGCGTTCATGGCGCCCTTGACATACTCCACAAAGCGATGCAGGCCCTCGTCCCCTTCCAAGGTGGACGGATTGAACTTCACGTTCAGGATGGAGCCGCCGCTCATCAGCTCATGGCGCAGCTTGCCGCAGGAGATTGCCGCCGCAGTAGGACCGTTGAGATCGGCGCCGTGGCAGGGGGAGTTGCCGTCGGAGAGGGGGGTATACTCCTTGCGGCCGTCAGGCAGCGCGCAGACCGACCAGCCATAGGGTACGTTGGCGGACACGGAGCTGAAACCAGGGTGGAAGCGGCCGCCAAACAGGCTGAAATACTTGTCCGTCTCCTCACCGTAGATGCGCACAACCTCTTCCGCGATCTCGTCCGCGTAGTCATCATCGTTGCCGTAGCGGGGCGTCTTGTTGGCCAGGGTCTGCCGCATCTCTTCAAAACCCTCGAAGTTCTTGTCCATCGCATCCAAAACTTCCTGCATGGTGTACTTCTTCTCCTCAAACACCCATTTCTTCAGGGCGGTGAGGGAGTCGGCCACATCCGCCAGGCCAATGCCGCGGGGGGTGGGGCCCGAGTTGATCATGGCGCCGCCGGCGCTCTTGTCCCGGGCGTGTTCAATGCAGCCCTGAACAAAGCTGGAGATGTAGGGCGTGGGGCAGACCGCCTTATGAGCCTGCTCCACCTTCACTGCGCAGCGGGAGTAGACGCCGATCATGTAGGCCATCTGGGCCTTAAAGGCATCCATCATCTCGTCAAAGCTCTTGAAGTTTGCTGCATTTCCGGTGTGGATGCTGATTTGCTTGTTGCCCTTCTTCCAGAAGCCGTCATGCAGGGCAAATTCCAGGGCGGATGCCACATTCAGATAGCCGCAGTTATGGGTACCCTTGTCCTTGCGGGTGGGCTGAATGCTGGCGCAGCCCACGGAGCAGTAATCTCTGGCGTCCTCCAGGGCGATGCCCTTATAGACCAGCGCGGGTACGCAGCGCAGATCGTTGAAGAAGGAGGGGTGGCCGTTGCCCTCCCGCGCCAGGCGGCACGCCTGCTCAAGGAAGGAGTCGGGCGTACCCTCAAAGTAGCGAATGGAAATGCTGGGCTGGTGCAGGCCCGTATTGATGGACGCTTGCAGCGCCATGTAGCTGAGCAGGTTGGTGGCGTCCTTGCCGTCGGGCGTCTGGCCGCCCACGATGATCTGCTGCTGGGAGGGGAAGCCGGAAACCACGTAGCTCTGATGCTCGGAGTTGATGTAGTTGGTCTCGGGGAATTTCATCCACAGGCAGTCCAGCATCTCCTGAGTCTCGGCCTCGGTAATGCGGCCGGCGTCCAGGTCGGCCTTCAGGTAGGGGTAGCCGTACTGATCCAGGCGGCTGCACCCGAAACAGCGCTCATAAGCTTCCATCTGAATGCCCACATAGGTCAGCCACAGCGCCTGCAGGCACTCCTGGAAGGTTCTGGGAGGCAGACCGGGGACGCGGTCGCAGGCCTCAGCGATGGTGAGCAGCTCCTTCTTGCGCTTTTCGTTCTCCTCCTTGGCTGCCATATCCCGGGCCAGGGCGGCATAGCGGTGACCAAAATCAGTAATGGCGTCGCAGCAGATGATGGACGCCTTCAGGAAGTTGATGCCCTCCTCGTCCTTCTGGGCGATGGCCTCCTCCAGCCGGGCCTCAGCCCGGGCCTTGATCCCCTGGAAGCCGATTTCCATAATTGTCTGATAGTCCGGATTGATGTGGCCGGCGGGCCCGTTCAGAGGCACATCCAGGGAGAAGATGTAAGTGCCGCCTACGATGTTGTGCTCCGGATCGCTGAGGAAGAAGCGCTTGTCCTCCATGGGCATATCGCCGAACACGAAGGAACGCATGCCGGTTCCGTGCCACTTGTGCAGCTTTTCCTCCAGAATCGCCTGGTCCTCCGGGGAATAGTCGAAGGGGTCAATGGGCCGGGTGGGAAGCTTGCGCAGCTCGCCCACCATGTCGTCGCCCTGGGTTTCGGGATAGATGGGGAATGCTCTGGGCTTGCGGCCGAAAGAACCTGCAAACAGCTGATCATCTTCGATGTAAATAGTCCGCTCCTTCAGGAACTGGGAAAACGCCATCGCTCCAGCGAGAATCTGAGGATAGCCCTTCAACTCGTCCGACTCTTTGAACATTCTTGTGTACACGACGGCACGCTCAATGTCCACGTTAGGCTTATAGGTGAGGAACCGCTCTCTCAGGCGCTTAACCCGTTCCGTGGGTCCGTAGTATTTCATAATGCTTCCTCCTTTTTGAATTTATTTGCAGTTTCACAGGGAAACGTGCGTTACACGCTCTATCTGCTAGATCTTTCCGATTTTGACCGAGCGGCCGCTTTCGGCCACGATGCGCCGGAAGGGCTCCAGCATTTCCGCGGTGCTGTTGGGCAGGCCGGAGAACTCGTAAGTTCGATCCAGCTTTTCGTATTTCCGCTCGCCAAAATTGTGGAATGGAAGCAGTTCTACCCAGTTGCACCGGTGCAGGTCCCGAAGGAAATCCGCCGCGGCACGGGCATCGGCCGGCGTATCGTTCATACCTGGGATTATGGGCATACGGATAATAAAGGAGGCCTCCGGATTTGTACCTGCCTCCAACAGTGCGTTTGTTTTTCTCAGATTGTCCAAAATCAACTGGTTGCTTACCCCGGTGATAGCACGATGTGTTTTGTCTATGGCGGCCTTCAGGTCCATATGTATCGTATCTGTCACGGTTATAATGTTCTCTAACCACCTCCACTCTCCATAGCCACAGGTCTCGATTGCGGTATTGATGCCCTGCTCCCGGCAGCGCTTCAGTACTTCATAGACAAATTCTCCCTGCGTGAGGATTTCCCCTCCGCCCATGGTTAAGCCGCCGCCGGAGCCCTTATAAAATGCGCTCTCCCGTGCAGCGATCTTTACAGCTTCCTCTACCGTTATTCTTCTTCCTACTACAGTTTTTGACCCGGAGGGACATGCCTCGGCACAGGCGCCGCAGCGCAGACAGCGCTCCCGGTCAATCCGGAATCCTCGCTGGGGGTCCAGTTGAACCGCGCCCAACCGGCACGCCGTCACACAGTTTCCGCAGCCAATGCATTTCTGAGGTTCAGAGAAGATATCCACACGCCCCTCCAATCCCTCCGGATTGGAGCACCAACGGCAGCGCAGCGGGCAGCCCTTCATAAAAATCAGGGTTCGGATCCCAGGCCCGTCGTGGATTGAAAACCTCTGAACATCAAAAATGACGCCCGTGGATTTGTTTTTCATTTCATCCATCCTTACCTCACCTGGCAATTCTTATAAACCATTTGTCCAGCCTTACCGTTTCCGCAAATTCAGTGTAGCATATCGCTTTTGGTGAATTCATCTCATAAAGTTAGAAAGAACTTGCTTTCAGTTGTTGAGTCTTACAAAGCGCGGCGGCGCTCGGGTTATGCTCATTTCATCATTATAGGTTTTTCGTTATTTGGATGTCAATTTTAAATGACCTTTAATATTGAATATATCAAGTAATAAAATCTCTTCTCTTAGTAAAATAAACCAGTAATAGGAGATGATGAACTGTGATTTATGATTTTGGATTGCGTCTGAAAGCCCTCCGAAAAGCGAAACATTTGTCGCAGGCCGACGTGGCCGCGCGGCTCAATGTAACGCGTTCCACAATCAGCGGGTACGAATGCAATATCATCCGGCCCAGTCTGGAGCAGCTGGTTAGTCTGGCGCTTCTCTATAACGCATCTCTGGATTACATTATGGGAATAGAAAACCGCTACTATCTTTACCTGGACGATTTGACGGAGAGACAGCAGCTCACCATTCGCAGCATTGTAGAGCAGCTCAGGCGAGAATTTCTCCACCAAAACCAGGGAATATGCCAGACGCGACTGCCTTCTGCGCAAAAATAGACCTGCTGTTTTTTCGATTGGACTGCTGCGTCTCTTGCCGCGGGGAATGTTCCACGGGGCCTGTGTTCTTTGCGCCAAAACGGCGGAGGTCATGACAAAGCGCCTCTCTGATGCGGCGGCTGCTGAGCCGCATCAGAGAGGCGCTTTCCGGTCTATAAACAGTATAGTATCCTGACAATCCGCCGGACAACTTTACGCTTGGGGCAAAACGGATGTTCACAATGGGGCAAATATCCTGCCGCACTGTGAGCTGACAATGCCCAAATAGTAAAATAGTGGACCGATTCCGACTTGATCATTGGCTGGGACATTGCCGGCCGGTGTGGTCGATGGTGTAGTCGGTACCGCAGCTGCCGGACAGGATGAGCTGGGAGATGGGCACGAAGGTGTAGCCCTCCTGGAGCAGGCACTGGAGGATATCCGGCAGAGCCTCCGGGGTGTGGAGGGCGGCGTTGTGGAAGAGGACAATGGAACCCGGGCACACCTTGGAGGTCACCCGCTGGGTGATCTCGCCGGCGGAGATTTCCTTCCAGTCCAGGCTGTCCACGTCCCAAACAGCTTCAAGCCGCTGCTGGGTGACGAAAACAAAGCTGCGGGAGCTCTTTTGCCAATCCTATATGTGGGAAACCGCGACAGCGTGCCAACACTAGACGCCGTGAGCTGGGCGGTGGGCAAGGGCATCCTCCAAGGGCAGCGCCTGCCGGGCCGAGATGGCCGACATCCTCATATTGGGGTATTTTGCATCGGAACCTTGAGGCTCAGGATGACAGAAACGGGGCTGTTGCGCTATGCCGCAACAGCCCCGTTTGCTGCGCGCAGGGGGATCGCGCTGACCTGGGGAGATCTTCTGATTTAAAAAGGTTTTGGGGGAATGTAAGCGTTGAGGCGGCAGGAGTGCAGTAGGCCAATCGGTTGACGCCTTCCTCAGAATGGCGCTGGGTCAGATGCGTTCAACCGTGCCTTCCCAGGTATCCATGGATTTCTTGTGAGAGTGTTCGTCGTACCAGTGCTTGGTTACGGTCTTGGCCCTGGTGTAGAAGCGCACGCCGTCCAGACCCAGTACGTGCTGGTCGCCGTAGAAGGAATCCTTGTTGCCGGAGAAGGGGAAGTAGGCGGAGGGCACCGGAATGCCTACGTTGATTCCTACCATGCCGCCGTCAGTCAGCAGCTCAAACTGACGGGCATAGTAGCCGTTCTGCGTAAAGATAACGGAGCCGTTGGCGAAGGGGTTGGCGTTCATCACGGCCAGGCCCTCTTCAAAATTCTTGACGCGCTTGATGACGGTGACCGGCCCAAAGATCTCCCGGGTGCCCACACTCATCTCGTCGGTTACATGATCCAGGATCGTGGGTCCCACGAAGAAGCCGTTCTCGTAGCCGGGAACCACGATGTCACGGCCGTCCAGCACCAGCTCGGCGCCCTCGTCCACACCCTTCTGGATCCAGTTGCAAATGGACTGTTTATGCTTCTCGTTCACCACGGGACCCAGGTTGGTTTCAGGATCATAGGCGCAGCCCACCTTCATGGCCATGGCCTTTTCCTTCAGCTTGGCTACGAAGGTATCCGCGATGGATTCCTGCACCACCACAACGGGGAGCGCCATGCACCGCATACCGGCGCAGCCATAGGTGGAGTTGATGATGGCGTTCACGGTGCTCTCAAGGTCGCAGTCCTCCAGCACCAGGGCGTGGTTTTTGGCCTCGCACTGAGCCTGGACCCGCTTGCCGTGGGCGGCGGCGATGGAGTAGATGTGTTTGCCCACTTCGGTGGTGCCGACGAAGGTCACCGCCTTGACCCGGGGATCGGTCAGCAGCACTTCCGACTCGTTGCGGCTGCAGGTGACCAGGTTGACCACGCCCTTGGGGAAGCCGCCTTCCTCATAGAACAGCTCCATGATGCGCATGGAGGTGAGGGGGGTGAAGGACGCGGCCTTCAGCACCACGGTGTTGCCGGTGGCGATGGCCAGAGGCACCATCCAGCCCCAGGGGATCATGGCCGGGAAGTTGAACGGCACGATGCCGGCCACTACGCCCAGCGGCACCCGGTAAGAGGCGGTATCAAATCCGGTGGTTACCTGCAGAGAGGCGCTGCCCTGAGAAATAAAGGGGGTGGCGCAGGCCAGCTCGGTAGGCGTGTCCCTCCACGTAGATCCGCCGGTTGCGCATGCGGATGGAGGATGGATCTACATTCCAGTAGTCGGCAATCTCCCGAATGAATTTGGCTTTTACGTCCCGGCAGGCATTCATGACCGCGTTGCCGATCATATAGGACTGACGGCTGGCTCCGGCATGGGCGGCCTCGGGGACCCGAGCGGTATCATTGTCGCCAATGGTAACGTCTCCCGGGTAGATCCCCAGCTCGTCTGCCACGATCTGCGTCAGTACGGTCAGGATGCCCTCGCCGATCTCGGTCACGCCGGTGAGTACCATGGCGGTTCCGCCGTCGTCCAGCTCCACGAAGGCGCCCGCCTTGTCCACCGTAGCGCAGCGGCCGATGCCGTACCACCCTGTGCCCACGCCCCGGCCGTAGCGGAACCGCGCGTTACACAGTGCCAGAGCCTCCGGGGCCTTGAATTCGCTGCCGGGAATGTATGGCTTGGCGATCTCATCTCCTCTCACGTCCTTGCGTTCCGACCCCCGCACCCGGGAAGGTCCGCGCTCCCAGCCGGACAGCCTGGCGCATTCCTGCAATGTCCGGCTGTAGCTTACCCGGCCCAGAACCTGTTGGGTATGAGTCAGGCTGCCGTCCCTGACGGCATTGCGCAAACGCAGTTCGATGGGGTCGATCCCCAGGCGTTCTGAACAGATATCCATGGTGGACTCGATGGCAAAGGTGGGTTGGAGAACGCCGAAGGTACGCATGGCCCCGGATGGGGTGTTGTTGGTATAGTGCCCTCTGGAGCGTACGCGGACATGCTCGATCTCATAGGGCCCTGCGCCCAGAATGGCCGCTTTGGCCACGGTGCCCTTGGTGGAGAAGCAGTAGGCCCCTCCGTCGGCGTCCATGGTGATCTCAATAGCCTGGATTCTGCCGTCCTGGCTCAGACCGATCTTATGGTGAATCAGTACCGGATGCCGTTTGGCATTGCCCACCATGGAGTCCTCCCTGGAGAACACCAGTTTTACCGGACGCTTTGTTTTCAGGGCGGCGATGGCCAGAATTCCCTGATAGATCATATCCTCCTTGCCGCCGAAGCCGCCGCCCACCGGGGTCATGATGACTCTGATCTTGTTAATGGGCAGATTCAGGATCTTCGAGAGGAGAATGCGGTGGTGGGTAATGTCCTGGTCACAGGATTTCACCACCAGGACGCCGTCCGGGTCCAGATAAGCCAGGCCGGCCTCGGTTTCCAGATAGGCGTGCTCTACGCACTGGGTGGCGTAATCCTGCTCGATGATGACGTGGCTGTTGCGAAACCCCTCTTCCACATCGCCTTTTACAATACTGGTGCTGCACACCAGGTTATCCGGATGATCCTCGTGGACCACAGCCTTTCCGGCCATGGCTTCCGCCACACTGGAGACCACCGGCAGCTCTTGATAGGTGATCTCCACAAACGCGGCGGCTTCCTGGGCCTCCTCCAGGGTTTCGGCCACAATGGCAGCCACCGGCTCGCCATAGAACCGGACCTTATCCTTGGCAAGTACCGGCTGATCGTGGTAATACACCCCTATGCCGTCCTGGCCGGGTACGTCGCGGCTGGTAAGCACGGCCTCCACCCCGGGCTGCTCCAGCGCTCTGGCATAGTCGATGCTGAGGATCTCCGCGTGCGCCGTCTTGCTGCGGATCAGATGGATGTGGAGCATCCTGGGCATCACCATATCGGCGGCATATTCCAGCGCGCCGGTAACCTTTCCCCTGGCGTCCACCCGCTCCGTACACGAGCCGATGATCTTGCTGGTATCCGCGGGGACAGCGGGCTCCAGACAGTCGGGGCTTTTTTTCCGGTTCAGCACATCCCGGGCCAGTTCAATGGCCTCCACGATCTTGGCATAACCGGTGCATCGGCAGATGTTTCCCCCCAGACCCCTTCGGATTTCCACCCGGTCAGGGTTGCGGTTGGCCTTCAAAATAGCTGTGGCGGCCATGATCATCCCGGGGGTACAATAGCCGCACTGAACCGCGCCTACCTTCATAAAGCTCTTCTGAATGACGCTCAGCCCGTCGAGCCCGATCCCCTCGATGGTCATGACTTCGCAGTGATCAGCCTTGATGACCGGGATCAGACAGCTCTTTTTCAATACGCCATTGATCAGCACGGAGCATGTTCCGCATTCTCCCGCGTTGCAGCCCTTTTTGGTCCCGATCAGATGGAGTTCATCCCTCAGAAAGTCGGCCAGGCGCATGGATGGAGCCACATGTTTGCAGATATGTTTGCCGTTGACCTTCAGTTCGACTTTTACAAGTTCCAAGCTCATAACATGCTCCTCATCGGATCGGATGTGTTGTCCCGCCTGCGTCACTGGGGCTGCACCCCCAACTCGGCCAAAGATTCGTACAGGCCGGCCAATATAAAGTTCCGGATCACGCGTTTTCTGTACTCCCGCCTGCTTCGGGACTGGACCATCTCCTGAGGAATGCGCTCCAGGGCGTCAAAAATGGCCTGGCGAGTGATGGGGGCGCCGTGCAGGGCATCTTCCACCTCCGTTACCCGTACCGGAACAGGCGCTACCCCGCCAAAGGCAATACGCACATCCTCAAAGCGTTTACCGGCTGGATCGGTTTTTACCAGAAAAGCAGAGTTTACCGTGGAGATACACAGGGAGCGGCGCTGGCCTACCTTCTTGAAGGCGCAGCCATATCCTTTCAGGATGGGGCAGGAGACAAAGGAAATCAATTCGCCCCGCTGAAGCATGGTTTTGCCCACCCCTTTGATAAACTGGCCCATGGGGATCTCTCTGCCCTGGACGCCGTTTCCGTCCCACATGACGGTGTGCACCGTCCCGTCCAGCGCCAGCAGTGGGGGGATCATATCTCCCGTGGGGGATGCGTTGGCTAAATTTCCGCCCAACGTTGCCATTTCCCGGATCTGCTGGTCGGCAAAGTAAATGGCGCTGTGGCGCAGAATGGGCGCGCAGTCCACCAGTGTGCGGTTGGTCAGAAAATCCTGGATTCTGGTATTTGCCCCCATAAGCAGGCGGTCCTCTTCCACGTCCGTTCTGGAGAAAAAGGCAATATTGCTGATGTCTACCCCAAGCTCCGCTTTTTTGGAAGGGTCCTTTTCCCCGGCAAAACGGTCGGTGCCTCCCGCAATGATGTCAAAAGTGCCCTGAAAGTTGTCCAGAAAGCGAAACAGCTCCTCAAGGGACTGGGGCATATAGTATTTTTTATATTGAAGCATGGCGCCATTCTCCTCGCTCCGTGACCATATCGGTTTGGCTGTCCGCTCTGGCAGAACCGGAGCGGACAGCCTTTGCTATCCTTACCCGGGGATTTTCACCACCACCTTGATGGCGTCCTCGATGCGTTCCTTGGAATACTTCAGCGCGGTGGGCAGCTGCTCAAAGGGGAAGGTATGGGTGTGGATCAGCGACGCGTCAAAACGCTTCTCCGTAATCAGGGATGCGGCCCGGTGTACGGCGCTGCGGCCCTCGCCCCGGATGCCCAGCAGAGAAATGTTGTTGCGTACCAGCGCGGCCACATCTACCTCCACCGGCTTGGAGGGGAAGGCGCACAGGCAGATCTTGCCGCCCCGCTTGACCATGCTGGAGGCCTCGTTCACCGCATTGGGGGCGCCGGAGCACTCCATGACATAGTGCACGCCTTCGCCGTGGGTGATCTCTTTCACCGCCTCTACCACATCCTGGTTGCGGACGTTGATGGTGTAGTCGGCGCCCAGCTTCTTGCCCAGCTCCAGACGGTTGTCTCTGGTGCCGGTGAGGATCACTGGGTTGGCGCCCAGGGACTTGGCCACGGCCACAGCCATCAGGCCGATGGGGCCGGGACCGGAGACCACCACGGACTGGCCGGCCACCAGGCCGCCCAGCGTATCCAGGCCGTACATGGCGGTGCCGGCGGTGACGATCAGGGTGGCCTCCTCGTCGGAGACGTTGTCGCCGATGTGGGTGAGAGTCTTAACGCTGTTGACGGCATACTCGGCAAAGCCTCCGTCTGTAGTGAAACCGTTGGCGCGGTGCCCCTTGTCGTTGCCCTCGTAGTTCTTGCCGTAATTCAGACAGGAGGTGTACATGCCTTCCCGGCAGCGCTCACAGCTGTTGCAGCCGGCGTGGATCTCCACAGCCACCCGGTCGCCCACCTTATACTCATCCACGCCGGGGCCCAGTTTGACGATGGTGCCCATGTATTCGTGGCCGGGGATAAAGCCCTTGTTGAAGGGGGCGCCGCCCTGAATCATGGCAGGCAGACCCCGCTCGATGATCTCCAGGTCAGTAGCGCAGATGGCGACCGCATCCACCCGCACGAGGACTTCAGCCTTGCCGGGCTGGGGAACGGGCTTTTCCTGCAGGGTAAGCTCGCCGGGATTTCCCAAAACCCAAGCCTTCATTTTCTCCGGTACCTGGTAGCTCATAATCTTTCTCCTTTAAAATAGATTTCAGTTTATCAAGGGAACTGACCCCTATAAACGGACCGTGGGAATCTACTTCTTGGGGGCGCAGGCTGATCAGAAGCCCAGGGTATGCTTGAGCTGCTGCACCTGCTGGCACCAGTTGCCTACATTCCAGTCGCCAAAGGAGCCCAGACCGGCCATGTCGTCCTCGCCGTAATAGACGGGAACATGCACCAGGGACAGGCCGTCATGCTCATAGGCCTGCTGGAGGGCCGCTTCCAGTTCATTTACCGTGTGGCCGCCATAGAACCCCTTGACCCCCTTGACAGACTGGGCCAACTGAAGGTAATCCACCACCACCTGGTCGTCGGTCTTGAACTCCTTGGCATACTGGGCGTGCTGTAAACTGGTGATAGCGCCCATGCGCCGGTTATCCAGCAGGACAATCATGCCCTTGAGCCCGTATTGCACCGCGTCAATGAGGATCTGAGGATTCATCATGAAGCTGCCGTCTCCGGTGAACGCAATGGGATAATCCCGGTTGCCCTTCAGGGCGAAGGCCAGCATGGAGGATACCGCAAAGCCCATATAGGAAGAGCCGCTGTCCGTGATGGTCTGGCCCG
This sequence comes from uncultured Eubacteriales bacterium, assembly GCA_949289455.1. Lineage (GTDB taxonomy): Bacteria > Bacillota > Clostridia > Oscillospirales > Oscillospiraceae > Flavonifractor. Next base: position 15,332 of record CASEOA010000097.1, on the reverse strand, counting down.
GCTTTTCATCGGTGACGATTTGGAAGCCGTTGGCCTGTACGTCGCCTGCGTCAAAGATCTTGACGCAGCCATGGTGGTCGGCAAAATCCACCGCCGCCTTAATGACAGCGGGTTGGGTCAGCAGAGGCTTGCCCCACTTGGGGTCCATCTGTACAGGGTTGTCGTACCGCGCCTGTTTGAAGGCGGCCCACTGGGCGCGCTTTTCGCCGCACTGAGCCAACCAGGCGGGGTCATGGGCCTTGCCGGGCAGCTGCTTCAGCTCCTGGATCAGCTTGATGAGAACGCTTTCCGCGTCGCCCTGAATGCGAAGGCTGTTGTTGTACTGGCCCAGATCTTCGTATTCACAGTTGATATTGAGGATGGCCTTGGTTTTGCGGAACGCCGTGCCCGAGCAGTCCCACTGGCACACCCCGCGGGCGCCGATCACAATCATCAGCTCGCACTCATTCATGGCAAAATTGCCGGAGATGGACCCCTTGGAGCCGCCCACGCCCATGTTGCGGGGCATGGAGCTGGGGTACAGTCCGGGGACCTGGGGACCATGGACATACACTGCGTCGGCCAACTCCAGAAATTCCTCCAGCACCTGGCCGGACACCCGGGCCGCACCTCCGCCGGCCTTCACCGTAATCCTTGCCGTACGCTGGATGAGCTCCGCCGCCCGTTTGAACAGGCTCTGATCGGCGCTGATGATGCGGGATGGTTCCGAACGCTGGGGGAACTCCAGCAGGTTGCAGCCCTCCATGATTTTAGGCTGGATGTTCATGGGCAGCAGCATATAGAAGGGGGAGCGCTTCATATCTCCGTTGACGATGGCGTCGCCCCGTTTGAGCGCGGTAAACACAGCTTCCGGGGTATGCAGGGAGTAGGCGTGGCCCAGAGTGGACAGCAGCCGGAGGAAAAGCTCCTGCTCCCGCTTGGGGATCTGCTGCATATTGGGGCCTTCGCTGTGGCTGGTCTCGTCACCCATCAGGTAATAGACCCCCAACCCGTTGGACAGAGAGACCAGTGAGCCCGCCGCCGCCTGCAGTGCGCCTGGACCGATGGAGGTAAAGACTGCGGGGACCTCGTCATACTTCCAGCGGAGCATGGCCGCCGCGTGGGAGGCCTCAATCTCGTTGCGTACATTGATCACCCGGACGGCGCCGGCCTCTTCGTAAATCCGCAGCGCCTCGCCTACGTCGGTCATGCCGTGACCGAAAATGCCGATAAAGGTCCTGACCCCCTGGTTCAGCAGACCCAGCACAATGGCCTCGCTGAGGCTGATATCCTGAAATTGCGGCAGACTGCCGGCGGCGATCGCCTTTTGCAGGGTGCCGTAGGTCCGAAGGGCTTGGGCGCGCTTTCTTCTTGCCTCAATCATTTCACTCATGATCTTAGCCATCCTTTCTGTTCCGGTTATCAGGCCTTGAGATACTTGCACAGCTTGTCCTGGCTCTGCGGGTCCAGTACCTGTAGAAAGCCCGGATAATTGACCACCCGCTCCACAATCTGGCGGGGGATATCCTCCAGCGTCTCAAAAAGGGGACGGTGGGCGATCCTGGAGAGCTCGTCCAGAATCTTTCTGGAAGCCTGCTGGGACTCTTTGCGGGACTCAGGATAACCGCATCCCCGCTCCACGCTGAAGATCCGGTCAAACACAAACTGCAGGTTTACGTCTGCCGCCCAGCCATAGCCCTGGTTCAAGGGGAGAGAGATGCAGTTGCCTCCGTTGATTTGGGTAAACAACCATGCGTCCAGCGGGGAGGTAATCAGGCCGCAGAATACGCCGGGATACTGCATGGCTGCATTCAGGTAGCCCTGGCCGGTGCCGCACCCGCCTACCACAAAATCCACCGCGCCGGTGTTGAGCAGGATGGCCGTCATCAGTCCCGTATGGATATAGGTCAGTTCCGGCTGATCGGGCGCACCGGTCATACCCAGATTCAGGATCTCGTGCCCCCGCCCCTCCAACGCTTTTATGATATCGCTGTTTTTTTGTTGGGCACTTACCTCATTGATGACTGCAATACGCATAGCTAACTCCTTACCTTTCTGCTGATGTTGGGACTTCCCAGCCACACTGCCTGCGGTGATGACGGGGCTGTAATCCTTCTATAGCTTTCATTATAGTGGGTCCGCCATCTAAGTCAATGCGAATTACACAACGACGTTGCGAATAACGCAACGCAAGTGCAATATATATAAATTGTCCAAATCCTTTTGCCTTTGTTTATGCAGATCACATAAGGCATATTTGACTGGGCTGCGTATTGCGATGCCAGGTATGTGGCCCCAACCCACATCTTGGCTATTTTTTCTTCCGCATCCTGTATTTTGCTTGCAATGGAAATAAGCAGATGATACACTTGTCGTGGAGGGTAACGGCAACCATAGAGAAAGAAAGAGGTGGCGGGAATGGTGCAGTCTTTGGATCGGGGTCTGCTCATCCTATCCATTCTGGAACAGAAAGGAAATGCCGGCGTCACGGAGATCGCTGAGGAGCTTGGTGTCAATAAGAGTACCGCGTCACGATTGCTGGACACCCTGAAAAAACATGAGATGGTTCAGATAGATCCGGCCACAAAGAAATATCGCCTGGGCTTCCGCATCCTGTATCTGGGCGAGGGGATTAAGCGCAACATCAACGTGATTGCCACCGCCCGCCCTTTTTTGTCAAAGCTGTGCGAGGAGTTCAACGAAAGCGTACACCTGTGTGCATTCAACAACGGTACCGTATATGTGGTGGATCAGGTGCGCTCCAAGTGTGTGTATAACCTGGCTGCCAACGTAGGGATGGCGGAGTCGCTGCACAGTTCCTCCGTGGGCAAATGTATTTTGGCGTTCAAACCTCCGGCTTTGGTTGCCGAACTGTTGAAAAACTATGAATTCACAGCCTATACCCCCAAAACAATTACCAATTTCAGCGATTTTATGAAGCACCTGGCCGTCATCCGGGAACAGGGCTATGCCATTGATGACGAAGAGCTTACTTTGGGCGTCAGATGTCTTGCGGCGCCGATTTTTAACTATCGCGGCAGCGTTAATTACAGCCTGGGTATATCGGGCCCCACAAGTCATATCAAACCTTCTACGCTGGACCGGTATGTATCGGCCCTGCTGGAGACAAGCGGCCAGATCAGCGCCAGCCTGGGGCTGTGAGCCGGGTTCCCCCATAGTTTCACTGTACATAACCACCAACGGGAAGCAAAAATTGGACATTCCAAAGGCTGCAAGGAATCATACAGCCTGTCCGTAAACTGCGAAAAGCGCATACAAGACATGTCATTGCGAAAAAAACGGCCGCCCGTTGGGCGGCCGTTTTTCGTAAAATCCGTATTCGACATTTACAATAAGGGGCTGTTGCAAATACCGCAACAGCCCCTTGCAGTGACGGGAGATCTCGACGACGGAGATCTCCTTCCAGTCCAGAAATTAGGGCCCTTAGACAAGCCATACAGCCGTTTTATATCGTTGCGGCCAGCTCAAATGCTTGATGTACGGCAGAAAATATGGTGCCTACATGATTCGCATCGCCCAGACGATACACAATCATACCCTGCGCTTCCAAAGCCCGGGCTAGCGCGTCATTTGGGACCGACCCTACGGCGGTCACAATAGTATCGCAAGGCACTCTTACCGTCTCTTGTCCGTTCTCCGCCGGAGCAAGAATCACGACTCCGCGTGAGATGTCCTCAACTCTGTGCTGCGGGTATTGCTGAACTCCCAGGCGATCAAGTTCTTGCATAACCGGCCATCCAGTACCTGGAGAAAAACCCTTTCCGATGGCAGCAATGTCCACGATTCCAATGCTCCGCCGGGACAAATCCATAAGACGAAGCACCTCCGAAGACCCCACAGCCCGTTTGGACAAAAGGAAGTAAGATTCTTCCGGCGTCAATGCGCTCTCTCTGGCCAGATATTGTGCTGTTTCACATCCGACCGAGCCGCCGCCCACCACCAGCACATGTGAACCTGCGATGGCCTTTCTGCTAAGAATGTCATTTGCCGTCACCACAGGCACAGAATTGTCGCCGGGCAATTTGGGATGAGAGACCTCTGCGCCGGTAGCCAGTACAACCGCATCATAGCCGGCGGCGAGGATCTCTCTGGCTTCCGCAGTGCGGCTTTTTTCTACGGATACTCCAAGTTTTGACAAAGTGGCCTCATAGTATGGAATCAGGTGTCTATATTCCTGTTTGCCTGGCGGTTGTGCAACAATAGGCAGTTGTCCGCCCAGGGAGCCAGTACGCTCCCACAGTGTAACTTTGTGCCCAAGCCGAGCAGCATACAGCGCAAATGTACAGCCTGCGGGCCCTCCACCCACAACTAAAATACGGATACCGGTGCGGCGTTTGATTCTTTCCCACTCCAGTTCGTGTCCAGCCTCCGCATTGATGGCACATTCTACAGGTTGGGCAAAAAATGCCTTTCCCAGACAACCCTGATTGCATGCAACACAGCGGCGGATCTCTTCCAGGGTGCCGGCTTGCGCCTTCTTTACCCAATCTGGATCTGCAATCAGGGCCCGGCCAACGCTGACCGCATCCCCGGCGCCGGTGGACAGCAGCCGCTCGGCCGTCCCGGGGTCGTTGATTCGATTGCTGACCGCTACAGGGATATGTACCGCATCGCGCACCGCCGCCGCCAGATAGGCAAAACCGCCGCAGGGAACATCCCCGGTGATTTGGGGGACTTTGGATTCATGCCAGCCCCCGGTCACATTGAGGATATCCACACCGTACTCCTCCATCTGCTTGCAGAAAAGCACAGTTTCTGAGTCGGAGACAGCGCCCGGGACAAAGGCGTCTCCAGAGACCCTCATGCCGATTGGATACTGTGGGCCAACGGCCGACCGGATGGCGCTGACCACTTCCCGGGCAAGTCGGGTTCTGTTTTCCCAACTTCCCCCATATATGTCTGTCCGTTTATTCTTGAGGGGGGACAGAAATTGGCTGATCAGATAACCCGCTGAAGCACTGATTTCCACCATGTCAAATCCGGCGCGCTGGGCACGGACCGCAGCATTCGCCCACAGCTGTACCAGATGGTGGATTTCCGCCACGGAAATTTCTTGTACAGGAGCCTTGGTAAATTGTGAAATGCCCGCAGATGGAGAGAGCGCCGGCGCTCCGTTTTTAATTGCTCCTCTGGGCGCATATGCACCGGCATGGTAGAGCTGAACGCCGACCAGCGCCCCTCTTGCATGCATGCCATCTGTAAAGGCGCGGTAGCCGTCAATATATGAGTCATCTTGGAGGCTCATCATTCCAATGGCGCCCCCATAGTCATCAAACCGACATCCGCCCACGATAATCAACGCGGCGCCACCCTCGGCACGCCTCCAGTAGTACCGGTTAAACCTATCCGTGGCATACCCATCCGGAGTATAATGGTGGTGTATGGCAGGCATGATGATGCGGTTTTTTAGGACTATGTTTTGGACTTGCAGCGGTTCAAATAATCGTTTTAGCTCCATAGTTCACTTCCCCTCTTTACAAAATATACGGTGTGGAGCCAGACGGAGGGTCCTTACTTACTATATTCGTACCAGCCTTTGCCGGTTTTGCGTCCCAGTTCGCCGGATTTGACCTTGGCCTCCAAGAGATCGTACCCCACAGGCTTTATTCCGGTCTGCTCATATTCGCGCTTGCGGGCAGAAAAAGCGATATCAATGCCGGAAAAATCTTGCAGTCTAAAGGGGCCCATAGGATAATTCAGACCGTTTTCCACTGCGGTGTCAATGTCTTGGGGAGTGGCAACGCCGCGCTCCGCCAGATAAAGGGCTTCGGTACCCACCGCCTTGGCAATCCGGTTGGCCAGAAATCCCTCGATTTCCTCCTTGACGAGCACGGGAGTTTTCCCGTTGGCACGCGCGAATTCCAGCAGGGTCTGGGCAGTTTCGTCGCTGCAATGAGGACCCTGTACCACCTCTACAAGCTTCATGACGAGGGCGGGATTAAAATAATGCAGGTTTGCGATTCTTTCGGGATGGCTGATGCAGTGGGTAAACATGGATGCAACCATAAAGCTGGAATTGGTGGCCAGAATACACGTTTCACTGACAATCCCGTTAAGCTGCGTAAACAGAGCCTCTTTGGTTGCCTTATCTTCCACAATAGCCTCAATCACAAGGTCCGCGCCCTCTGCGGCGGATTCCAAGGTGTCTGCCGTGCGGAAATTGTTCAGGGCATTTTTCATGGCCTCTTCCGTAATCTTGTTCTTGTTTACACGGCCCTGAAGGTACTCCCGGGCCCATGGCTGCAGAGCCTCAATGACACTGGGGAAAGTATCCGTAATTCGGGTGGAAAAACCGTTCATTGCCGCATTGAGCGCAATTTGTCGGCCCATCTGCCCGCCGCCGACCACACATACCTTTTTGATCTTTTCCATAGACATAATGACACGATCCTTTCGTCAATCAAAACTGCTTACCGCCCGGGCATACGCCGGCGCTCCTGCCGCCGGCGGCCCGCCGCGATAGGGTTTAGTTTTTGAGCTTTTCCTTCATTGTCAAGAAGTGTGAGATGCGCTGGGCCGTTCTAGGATCTTGGGTTAGGGCAAGGAAGCAGGAACGCTCCAGGTCGAGAATCTGCTGTTCCGTAAGGCAGGGCTGTGTTTCGGTCTCGCTTCCCGACATAATCAGGGCAATTTTTTTGCCGATTTCCAAATCGTAAGGGGAAATCGTTCCGGCGTCCAGCAGTGCGGCGGCATGATCAGTAAGAATTTGGTAAAGCTTTGCTCCGCCCAGTACCACCCGCTCCTGCCCGCAGGCGTTTCCAGTGAAACCGGTCCTGCACAGGGAGAGGCAGGCCCGCTTTGCTTGTGCGAGCTGCTCTTCCGCACCAACAGCGGCTTCTTCCGGCCGGAGGTAATGCATTGCTCTTGCGTCCTGCGCATTTCTGGATGTCTTGCCCAGAAGCAAGGCCTCATACATGGAGAGGATGACGGGCAGTTCGTCCTGGATTGACAGGTGCGCCATTCGGAGCGCAATCTCCTTGCTTCCGCCGCCGCCCGGCAGCAGGCCGACGCCGCTTTCCACCAAACCCATATGTACATTGTCCTGGGGTATCCGCTTGTGGGAGTGGAGTACCAGTTCCAGTCCGCCCCCTAACGTCATATGGTAGGGGGCTGTCACAACAGGCTTGTGATAGTACTTCAGACGCAATGTCATCTGCTGGTAAATATTGATATTTTCCTGCAATACGTCATACTGTTTGCGTTCAATTCGGTCCAGCATACTGGCCAGGTCCGCGCCGGCAGAAAAAAACTTTGCCTGCGCTCCGATTACCATACCGTCATACCCCAGCAAATTCTGATCCAGCAACTGTGTCAGGGCCGTCTTGATGGTGGGAGTAATGCTGTTTCCCTTGGAGCGAAAGGTAAAGCAGCAAATTCCATCTCCCAGATCATATAGGTCGGAGTCTGTATAGGACCTGGCCGGGGAGAGACGTTCCAGAAGGATTGGTTCCATCATATGATCCTGCCTCTCTACTGTAATTTGAGGTATTCAAACACGCCGGCAGCGCCCATGCCGCCGCCGATGCACATGGTCACCAGGCCAAACCGGCCATCCATGCGCTGGAGTTCAGAAAGCAGTTTGCAGGTCAAAATGGCGCCTGTCGCGCCCAGCGGATGCCCCATGGCAATGGCGCCGCCGTTCGGATTCACCTTGTCTGTGTCAAAGCCCAGTTCTCGGATACATGGAATAGACTGGGCGGCAAAGGCCTCGTTGAGTTCGATTACACTCAGGTCATCCGGGGTCAATCCAGCTTTTTTCAAGGCCTTAGGAACCGCCTTGATGGGCCCTAAACCCATAACGCTAGGATCTACACCGGCCACGGCAAAAGAAAGGAATCTGGCAATGGGCTTAATTTTGAGTGCATTGGCCTTTTCCTCCGACATCATGACAACAAAGGCAGCACCGTCGCTGAGCGGGGAGGAAGTAGCCGCGGTTACAACGCCGTCTTCTTTAAACACAGGTTTCAACTCGGCCAGAGACTCAGCGGAACAGTTCTTGCGGATTCCCTCATCCTGGGATAAAACACGCTTCTCCCCATCAGCGCCAACTACCTCCACCGGTATGATCTGATCCTTAAAATATCCTGCGTCCTGTGCGGCAGCAGCCTTTTGATGGCTTTTTACCGCAAACGCATCTAACTCCTCACGGGTCAGACCATACTGCTGGGCAACGTTTTCCGCGGTAATCCCCATGGGCATGTAGACATCGGAATGGGTAAGCATCCATGGATCCTTTACTTCATCGGGCGCAGCCATTGGGATATCGGTCATATCCTCCACACCTCCCGCCACGATGACATCAGCCTCTCCAACCATAATCGCGTTGGCCGATGTGGCGATTGCCTGCAGCCCGGAGGAACAAAACCGATTGATGGTTTGCCCCGGAACGCTGAAGGGCAGCCCGGCGCGCAGGCCAATTACACGGGCCATATTAGAACCCTGAACACCCTCGGGCTTTGCACAGCCCACCACCAAATCGTCAATCTCTTCCCGGGGAAGCTCAGGCACTCGATCCAGAACCTTGCGCAAAACCTGGGCGGCATACTCCACGGGATGGGTACCGACTAGTCCTCCCTTGCGGGCACGGCCCACAGGGGCGCGGCCATAGGCCACAATGACAGCATTTCTCATAAAAATTCGCCTTTCTTTAAAAATGCGGCGCTGAAAGCAGCCGTTTTTGGATTCAAAATAAGTGTTCTCGCTCTCCGCGGAACGCGCGGAGAGCGAGGAACAGATTTCGGTTCGTGATTGCTCAGGTAAACAGCCCACAGGCCACCAGAATAACGCTAACAACGATACACGCAAACAGCGCAACCAGTCCCTGAAGGTAGCACTTGAGCGCGCTCTTATAGGAAACCTTGCTCAAGGCCACGAGGTTTGCCAGGCCGGAGCTCTGGGGCGTCATACCGACCGAGCAGCTGATCGTCAGCAGCCGCGCGCCGGTAGCCGCACTCAGTCCTGTGCTGGTAAACTTGGCCATAATGTCAGCGCCAAAAGCGGAGATAGCGGAAGCGGGAGTAGAGATCAGCAGGGTGGCCACAACACCGAACAGAACACCGCCAAACAAGTTGGGAAGGGTGTTGAGCGTGCCGGTGATCAGGCTGAAGCCGGGGACCGCACGGAGTACGGAGGCCAATGCAGTGGTGGCAGCGATCATGATGACAGGAGAAAAGCTGGACACCAGTCCGGAAGTGACGCTGGTCAGGGGATTGGGGAGATGCTTCCACAGAAAGATGATGCAGGAAAGCACGCCCAGAGCCATGGCGACCATAACCGGCCACTGCAGGACCGCGGAAGTTACTATTACAACGACAAGGGGGATGACAGCCAGCACAGGATGGGGGAGATTTTCATCCGAAGAGGCCTGTCCGATTCCGCTGTTGGCCTGGGCATAGGCGGCACCAGTATCGTCAAATCCCTCGCCAAGCTTGTCTGCTTTTTTCAGCTCATAGTTGATAAAGAGAATCAGCACCACGAAGAATACGGCCATGGAGCAAATACCCAGCACAGGCGCAGCCGTGGTCTGTACCCCGGCGATGGAGGTGGCCTGGACGTTGCCCAGCAGCAGGGAACCGGGAATGACCAGAGCGATGAATCCACCGCTTCCGCCATAGCAGTACAGGCGCCAGGGAACGTTCAAACGTTTAAGCAGATACCAGCCAATGTCCAAAATGGTAAAGACAATGACCCATGCGCTCATACCGACATAGCTCATGATGGTGTAAAGGATGGGAATGGTCAACACGGCCAGCGTCCGCTCGTGCTTTTTGCTCAGGCGGCAGATAAAGCCGCTGATCTGCCAGGCAATCTGCTTAGCCGCGCCGCTGTCACCCAGCAGCTTTCCGAAAATGGCCGAGAGAGCAAAAATAATGAAGTAGTTGTTCATAAAGCCCGAAAAACCGGAGGCCCATGTCTGTGTAATCAGCCCCATGATGTCCATTCCGGAGGTAAAGATCATGATAAGGGAGGCGACAATTCCGGCAAGGATGATGTTGATACCTTTTATGGCAAAAAGTATAAACAGAGCAATGGCTACAACAATACCAATAAAGCTAATTAATTGCATTGCGTTCCCTCCACATATTAAGTAAATTTTATCGGAGCCATCTGAGGTGCCGGAGGAGACTTACCGCTTGTTGCTTCTTCTCCAAATACCGGCTTCTTCAGCCCCCTTGATCAAACCTTCGCGGAAATCCGGATGGGCAACGGAAACCAAGGCGTCCACCTTCGCCCAAGTGCTCTTGCTCTTCAGTTCGGCAATGCCGTATTCCGTTACAACAGTGTTTGTCATGTTGCCGGGAACCGTGATCTGAGTGCCTGTACGGAAGTTCATCACCACATTGGAAGTGATGGCGCCGGTCTTTCGGTCCGTACTTGTGGACGGCATACACATGAAGGCGCGCCCGCCTCTGGAGTGATAGGCGCCAAAATGATAGTCCAGAGCACCGCCGGTACCGGAAATCTGGCGATAGCCGTCGGATTCAGAGGAGACATTGCCGAAGATGTCCACGGACAGGCAGGAGCAGATAGAGATCATCCGGTCGTTCTGCGCGATTACATGGGGATCATTTACGTAGGTAACGTCCAGGCACTCCACAGCGGGGTTCCCGTCCAGGAAGTCATATAGCTCGGCAGAGCCCATGGCAAAGGTAAATACGCTCTTTCCATAATGGATGTTCTTGCGCTTGTTGGTCAACTTTCCGGCGTTGAACAAATCCATATAGGCGTTTACAAACATTTCTGTATGGCACCCCAGGTCATGGAGGTCGCTCTGAGCAATCAGCTTTCCGATGGTATTGGGCAGGCCGCCGATGCCGAGCTGGAGGCAGGCGCCGTCAGGGATCTGGCTTACCACCAGCTTTGCAATCTTCTCATCCATTTCTGTCCCGGTTACAGAGGGGATTGCCTGGGGAGGACGGCTTTCAGTCTCCTCGATTACATAGGATACATCGCTGATGTGGACAAAGTTATCACCCTGGACATAGGGCATCTTGGGATTAACCTCGACTATGATCTTCATGTTTTTCTTGAATCCGCCCTTGCTGCGCAGCATTGCGATCTGTCCGGCGGCGGCAAGGCTGAACCGGAAATAGCCGTTCTTGTCCATAGGGGTGACAGAAAGGAAGATGACGTCGATATTTTTCAGGCCCACCTCATAAGCACGGGGGTTTTCATGCAGCAAGCCAGGAGCACAGTAGATAGGGGTGCCGGAGGCACGGATTTTTCGTGTCGCGGCGCTGAAGGAGCCGTCGATAAAGTTAAAGCTCTTTGCCTCGGGATCTGCCTTCACCACAGCTGGGATGTAGGTAAGCGTAGCAAACAAACAGGTAACGTCCTGAAGCTCGTCTTTTCGGTCAGCAAGGGCCTGGTCGAGCAGCGGAGCCTGCATTGCAAAGGCAGGATAGGCCACCCAATCTCCGTCGTTGACCACCTTGACGGCGTTCTGAGCGGAGGTGAGCTTGCTCTGGTATTCCCGGGTCCAAATTGATTCCATAAATACTCTCCTTTTTTATCTGGTTTGGCAATTACACAAAATATCCGAAAGGGGTCAATGCTCAGGAAAATGTCTCGTCAAACGCCTGCATTCTGGTACGGACCTGCTCGAGAGAAAGGGTCGTCTGATCCACCTCGATATTCAGGATGGGGATATTGACCTCATCACAGGCCTTTTTAATCCAGGGGTAGTCAAATTCCTCGGGATCGCAGAACTTCATCTGATAATAGATAACGCCGTCAGCCCCATTTCGCTTTGCGTGCTCGGCGATCAGATCGGCGCGGCTCTTGTGAGGATCGTAGATCAACGAGCAAGAATCCATATTCTGGTAGTGTCGGGCCAGGCGCTCCATCTGATCAATCCCTTCCGGAACCAGAGTACGGAACTGGCGGGCCTCATGCGCCAGCTCGTCTGCCACAACGTACATATTCAGTTCATCCAGAATATCCAGTACGCCGGCAGGCTCAGAGATGATGCCGGCCAACATGACCTTTCTCCCGGTCCAGGCGGCCGCGGGCTCCTCCCTGAGCCTCTGGCTCAGTTCCCGGACAGCGCGGGCATGTTCGGCCTTGTCCATAAAATAGCTTGACTTGGCAACGATATGCCGCTGCCTGGCGGTAATGCAGCCCGGTTTTTCCGCTGCCACCTGGTAAAATTCCTGCATGGCCAGACGGTTCTCGTTATACACCTGAATGGCATCGTTAATCTTCTCAGCAGTAATTTTTTCTCCCGCAATCTCCTCCAGCTTTGCCTTTACCTTGGCCAATTCAGACATGGTGTAACGAACGCTGTATTCCGGCTTGCTGTTTTGCGGATAGATGATGGGAATAACCTTCTGATCGGGACAGGCCGTCAGAAGATCTTGATTGACACACTTCAGCGTGTCGCAGGGAGCGGACAGCAAAAAGGCGCTCAAATCCTTGTACACGCCATTTTCGGCAAATTCCATTACAATCTGCATGATGGAACAAGCAAAGGGGGGGAAGTACTTTGCCGCCTTTGAAATGGAAGCGGACCCGCCCCAGCATCCAACGGGAAACATTCCAGCTGCATACACCAGTTCCTCCGGCACATAAACCGGAAGAATTCCCACAATTTTTTGACCATCTGCACGGCGCTTTCGAATATTGTCTCCCACATTGTTGATGGCGCCGTTCATCATATCCAGCAGTTCCTGTTTTGTGCTCATAATACGTTCCAGCCCTCCTTAACCGTTCAGCTGATCCATGTTTTCCACCAGGCCCTGTACTCTCGTTTCAAACTGGGCTTCGGAGAAGTTCTTGGGATCAGACTGGTCGCCGTCAAATGTGATATATGGGATATGGGTGTCCTCATACACCTTTCTGCGCACTTCCGGCTGGGCGAAATCCATAATCTTGCAGCTGCGATTGATGTGGTACACAATTCCGTCCACTTTGTTTTCCAGCAAAATCTCCTTGCGATTCTTGGCCTGGGTCTCCACGCAGCAGTTGTTTCCGATTCCAGCGTATACCCGGGCCATATCATCCATATCGTTGACGTCGTAAGTTAGCGCCCAGGTCTTCGGATAGTTGGATGCAACCATGATGATACCGTTTTTGTACAAGGTCTTATAGTTGTGCCTCAGATAGGGCCAGCATGCAATGCCGTCCCACATCAAACGGTATTTCTGCTCACCCCGATACTGGCTCTTGTTCTGGGCCACAAACGCTTCCATCTCGCGTTCAATGGCCTCATAGAGATGATACGAAGACTCCTTGCCCCGGAGGCAGACCATCATGGACATGTAGTTGAACATATTGAAGCCATCCATGGGAGACGGCTTCATGGCCGCATATGCCATGGCCCTGGACCAGGCGTGGGCAGTACGGTTAGAAATTTTCATAACCCGGGTAAATTTGTCATAATCAAATTTCTTGCCGCAGATCTCCTCCAGCTGCCGGATGAAATCCTTCAGCTGCTCCTTGATATAGTCCACCCGGTCCTGGGTGACCGCGCCATCATAGTTGTAAGGCACGTCGATGAGAATGTACGGCACATTCCAAAACTTTGCCAAACACTCGTACCACTTGATCAGGACACTGCAGATGTTGTTGACGCACACCACAAAATCCGGCCTGGGGATGTTGACAACCTCATTTTTCGTGTCGTTCTTCAAAATGTCCGCATAGGCCAGGTTGATACGCGCATAAGAACAGATGTCGTTGGAGTAACCAAGCGCCTCAGCCCTGTCAATGTAGGGCATCGCGGCGCCTTTCGCAGCAATGGCCGCCGCATGGTTTTCTGGATAGCAAACGGCCACATCCATAGTCTCAAGGATCTCCTGAGGCACAATAGAGGAGGCCCAGGCAACCTTTCGGCCCTGTTCCCTGGCTACCGCCAGGTCGGCATAATATTGCGTCTGAAGCATTCCAAGCAATTCCTTTGAACTCATCTTGTTTGTGCTCTCATCCATCATCAACATATCTCCTTCCGCAATTTGTGTCAGCAGGTAATGGGAAGCTCCCTGCATGCATGCCCCTGTTATTTGCAAGAGTTGTGCCAATTTTGCGCGGAGAAAAACAGAATATAATGGTTCAAAGCTCCAAATTTGGTTCACCTAGAAAAGTGGAAAAAACCTAGCAATTACATGGCCTGCAAAAACTTGCAGCTAAATATTGAGTCAAATATAACTCAAACGGCATCCCCTCGCCGGACAGAAATTTCTGGCCGCGAGGAGATGCCGTTTGTATGTTCAGGTCTCTTTGAGTCATTTTTGAATCGCACTTTAGCGAGGCAATACAGGGAAACACTGGGGGCGGAGAAGGTTTGAACCTAATTTGGTTCATCTGATTCTAAAATAGAGGCAGCCTGATTCAAAAGTGGGGCTGTTTCTGGCACCGAATCTGCAGAGTATAAGCTGCGACAGACAGTCAAACAGGGAGGAAATCGGCTTTATGTTTTTTATTGGAATTGATATTGGGTCCACCGCGACTAAGATCTGTGCGATGGATGAGGACAAGCGGTTGGTAGGTTCGGCGGTTGCCCCGCTTGGGACCGGAACAGACGGTATCAAACTGGCTGTTGAGCAACTGAAGGAGACGAGCGGGCTCTCTGTGGATGAGGCGGAATTCTCTGTGGCGACGGGCTACGGCCGCCTTACCTACAAGGGCGCAGATAAGCAAATCAGTGAGATCTCCTGCCATGCGAAGGGCGTGCATTTCTGTCTGCCTGAAGTAAGGACCCTGATTGACATTGGAGGGCAGGATACAAAAGTGATCAGTATGGATTCCACCGGGCGGATCAACCAATTTGCCATGAACGATAAGTGTGCCGCCGGTACCGGGCGCTTCCTGGATGTGATGGCCCGCCTGCTCAATTTGCCGTTGAATGAGCTGGGTGATATGGATGCCAAGGCCACCGAGCGGCTTCCCATCAGCAATACCTGCACGGTGTTCGCTGAATCCGAGGTCATTTCCAAGCTGGCAGCGGGTGCGCCTATTCCAAATATTTTGGGGGGAATCCACCAGGCTGTTGCTCGGCGTGTGGCGGGCCTGGTCTACCGGGTCGGTCTCACTCCGGCTGTAGCCATGAGCGGCGGCGTGGCGGTAAATAGCGGTGTTGTGCGCGCGCTTGCCGCAGAGTTGGGGCAGACTATTCTGCTTCCAGAGAGCCCACAGATCATCGGCGCCTGTGGAGCGGCACTGTATGCGTGGGAGGAGTATCACAAGAGAGAAAACTAAGGCAACACCGCATAATAGGGCAAAAAGAACCGTCCTGCCAGCACGTCGCTTTTGGCAGAACGGTTTGCGCTTAAAATTCTCGCAGAAGGCATACGGATTCAAGCCGCCAGGCAGGGCCTGTCAGCCAGAAGCAGATT
>CASEOA010000096.1 GCA_949289455.1 uncultured Eubacteriales bacterium | reverse complement strand
ACTCACCTCCACGTGCTCTGTAGTGTGCCTGCTTCCTCAAGCCTATTCTAACAAATTACGACTTGCTGCGTTAGAGACACCTGTGTTTCATTTTCCTTTGGTGCCTTGAAGCGCAGCGGAAAGGAATGGTCATAACTATGAAGCTGGATTTTACCCAGATGGAAGAGAGCGCCATGCCCAATTTCAAGGGGGGCGAACTGACCACTTACGGCAAGCTCCATGTGGACGAGCACAACCGGATCATGCGGGGGCGGCTGACGCCGGGGGCCTCCATCGGCCTGCACACCCACACGGGGAGCAGCGAGGTGGTGTACATCCTCAGCGGCGCCGGCAAGGCTATTTATGACGGCGCGGAGGAGAAGCTGGGGCCGGGGGACTGCCACTACTGCCCCGAGGGCCACGCCCACACGCTCATCAACGACGGGACGGAGGATTTGATCTTCCTGGCCGTGGTTCCCCAGCACTGAGGGCAAGGCAAAAAGAGACCGCCGCGGGACGATGCCGTCCGCGGCGGTCTGCTTCTATTCTGCCGGTTCTTATTCCGGGGATGGGCCTTTGGAAAGGCCGCTGGACTGCGCTCAGGTATGGTCTCTGTCCCGCAGGTCCCGGAAGAGCAGGGTGATGCACCAGATGGCCGCCAGGCCCACCAGGGTGTAGACGATGCGGCTGAAGGTGCTGGCCTGACCGCCAAAGAGAAAGGCCACCAGGTCAAATTGGAAAATGCCGATGCTGCCCCAGTTGAGCCCGCCGATAATGGCTAGGATCAGGGCGATCTTGTCCAGGAACATAGGATATGCTGCCTCCTCCAAATTGAATTGCCGCAGTTAGCATATCCGATTTTCCGGACGTTATTCAAAAAATACAGTTCAGCCGCCCAGCCGCCGGCCCAGCCAGCCTCGGCGGAGCTCCACCGCCTTCTGGGGGCAGAGCTCATGGCAGCAGTAGCAGTGGATGCAGGACCGGGGGTGGACCTTGGCCTTGCCCCCCTTGCCCGTCATGGTGATGGCCTTGCCGGGGCAGGCGTTTTTGCAGATGGCGCAGCCTACGCACCGGTCCTCCATGATGTGGGGGGTCTGGGTGAGAAGACCCTTGGTCAGCCGGTGGGCGGCCCGGGTGAGGGGCCCCAAGAAGCCCATCAGGTCCTCCCATACGAACTTGGGCAGTCGGTAGTCCGGGATGCGCAGCTCCGCCAGATCTGCCCCCACCAGCTGAATCTCTTCGGGACGGGTGGGGGAGAGCCCCCGGGCCGCGGCGGCCAGCAGAACCGGGTTGCGGTCCCGAGGCAGGCCGATGATCTCCCCGGCGATGACGTCCAGGGCCAGGGGACTGTCCGACAGCAGCAGCAGCCCCACCTGTCGGGGGGTGCCGGAGGAGCCGGGCCCCTCCCCCTCCATGGCCAGCACGGCGTCCATGACGCACAGCCGGGGGTTCAGGAAGCCCACCAGATCCAGCAGCACCTGGGCGAACTGCTCATGGCTGTGGTGGGAACCGTGGAACCCCACCTTTGCCAGGCCGGGAATGATGCCAAAACTGTTTTTCACCGCCCCGGTCATGCTCATAAAGACGTGGGTTTTCATTTTGCACAGGTCAAAGGCTCCGTCGGTGTCCAGTACCGGGGCGATAATCTCGGCCTGCCGCAGCACCTGGCCCGCCGGCAGGTCCACCAGCCGGGCGGTGGGGTCCAGGGCCAGCTCCGCCCCGACCGCTTCCGCCGCCTGGGCCATGCCGGTCTTTTCATATAGGCCCCGAAGAACCGACTCCTTTTGCAGGGCTCCGCCGGGGCTGTCCCCAATGACGGCGGCGCCCCCCGCCTCCTTGACCAGCTTGGCGATGGCTGCTGCCACCGCCGGATGGGTGCAGATGGCGGACTCCGGCGGGGCGGGCCGCAGCAGGTTGACCTTGAGCAAGATCCGCTCCCCCGGGCGGACAAAGCGCTCCATGCCCCCCATGGCCGCCACAGTCTCCCGGATGGCCTGCTCCGCGCCGCCATAGTCGGGGCAGGGGACGGCGTATACCTGGTACGCCATCAGTCCAGGCTCCTGGGGCCGAAGCCGTGGGGGAGCAGCTCGGTCAGGGTGAGGGTGACAAACTGCCGGTCAGACCGGGCCACCAGCAGCTTGAGTTCGGGGGCAAACTCATAGAGCATCTGGCGGCAGGCCCCGCAGGGCCAGCAGTAATCGGCGGAGTTGCCCACCACGGCCAGTCGGTCAAAGCCGTCCCGGCGGCCCTCGCTCACCGCCTTCACCAGGGCGGTGCGCTCGGCGCAGAGGGTGGAGCCGTAGGCCGCATTTTCCACATTGCAGCCGGTAAAGACCGTCCCGTCGGTACAGACCAGGGCGGCCCCCACGGGGAAGTGGGAATAGGGGACATAGGACCGGTTCAGCATGGTAAAGGCCAGGTCCACCAGTTCGCGGTCAGTCATAGGATACCTCCTGTGGGATAGGGTTTGGATTCAGGGCCTGCCGGGGGCGGGGATGCGCTGTACCAGCAGGATGGAGACCCCGCCGGTCACCGCCCCGGTGACCAGGGAGCACAGCAGCAGGGGGGGCAGGTACACCAGGGGGGCACGGCCTCCCAGCACCACCATGGCGGCCAGGATCTGGCCGGTGTTGTGGGCGGCGGCCCCGGCGATGGACACCCCGAAGAGGGACAGGCCGGGCACACGGAGCAGCAGGGCCATGACAGCCAGGGCCAGCAGCCCGCCGGTAAGGGAGAAGGCCAGGGCCATCAGGTTGCCCCCCAGCAGGGAGCCCAGCAGACACCGGGCCACCAGAATGAGCAGGGCCTCCCGGCCGGACAGGCGGCACAGGGCGTAGACGGTGACCAGATTGGCCAGCCCCAGCCGCAGGCCGGGCAGAGGGAAGAGGATGGTGAGGGGGGCCAGGCCCTCAGCCACTGACAGAGCCAGG
This sequence comes from uncultured Eubacteriales bacterium, assembly GCA_949289455.1. Lineage (GTDB taxonomy): Bacteria > Bacillota > Clostridia > Oscillospirales > Oscillospiraceae > Flavonifractor. Next base: position 41,047 of record CASEOA010000096.1, on the reverse strand, counting down.
GCCAGGGCGGTGAGCACCGCCGCGCGGGTAAGCCGCTGAAGCCCGTGGGCCACGGCATTCATCTCCTTTATTTTGGTTACGCAGACGGGAACTTTTTAGCCGGTGACGGCGTCAAACTCTAAGTCCCCCGCGCCGGTGAGGGAGACCACCAGCCTGTTGGGCAGACAGATGATCTGCTGGCCCGTCTGGGTGATCCTGCCGGTGCGGACGCAGTCCTGGCTGGGGCAGGCGCTGTGGAGGATGGAAACTCCGTCCGCCTCAATTTGGATGGTGAGGGGATAGGGGGCCTGCTCCAGGGTCAGGGATACGGGCTGGGAGAGCTCCGCCAGCTGGTATTGGGCCACCACCTGGCCGTCCAGGGTAATTGTGGCAGTGAGGCTGTCCGTCCCCTTCGGCCGCAGGGCGGCCAGCAGCAGCAGAGCGGCTGCGGCCACCACCAGAACCACCAGCCCGTCTCCCAGGGTGGGCCGGCGGCGGTCAGCGGCGGACAATCTCATAGGTATACCCCCGATCCTCGCCGGTAGGGCGCATGCCCTCCTCCAGACCCTGGGTGACCACCACCCGGCCATCGGAAGTGCACAGCACCAACTCAAAATCTGTCCGGCTCCGCCAGAAGTCCAGGGCCTCCTCCTCCCCCGCCACAAAGAGGGCGGTGGAAAGAGCGTCGGCCAGGGTGTGGTCGGCGGATACCACCGTCACCGACAGCAGGCCGGAATCCGCCGGATAGCCGGTCTCCGGGTCAATGATGTGGTGGTATACCACCCCGTCCTCCTCAAAGTACCGTTCATATCCCCCGGAGGTGGAGGCGGTCTGGTCCTCCATGGAGAGGATGCACAGAGTCTGGGCGGTATCCTGGGGGTCCTTGACCCCCACCTGCCAGGCCGACCCGTCCGCCTTCCGGCCCAGGGCGGTGACGTTGCCCCCCAGGTCCAGCAGGGCGGAGGTGGCTCCGGTTTCCCGGATGGCGGCGGCCGCCTGTCCGGCGGCGTAGCCCTTGGCTACCGCCCCCAGGTCCACCTCCATGCCGGCGGCCTCCAGCCGGGCGGTGGAGGCCGTCTCGTCCATGTTCAGTTTGTCGCTGTCCACCAGAGCAAGGGCGCCGGCCAGAGTCTGGGGGTCGGGCACCTGCCGCTGGTCGGTGGTGAAACCCCAGGCGTCCATGACCGGGGCGATGGTGATGTCAAAATCTCCGGGGAGCAGCTGGGAGATCGACTTGGCAAAGGTGAGCAGTTCGCTCACCCGGCCGTCCAGGGCCACGGGGGAGCCGTCCCCGGCGTGGGCGTTGAGGGCGGAGAGCTGGCTGTCCGGGTTGGTGCGGGAGAGCAGACCGTCCAATTCCTCCACAGCCTGCCGGGCGGCCTGGACGGCGTCCTCCTTAGGCCCGTCGTACACCCGGACGGACATGACCGTGTCCATGGAAAAGAACTGGGCCTGAGCCGGTTCCGACTGGGCGGCGGGAGCGGCGCAGCCGGAAAGGAGGCCTAGCATGAGCAAAAAAAAGCAGATCCGCTTCATAGGGTTCTCCGATCTGGGGATGGTATCATTTTCGGGAAAACTAACACATATTACACCCCATCCAACGTACAATATTTTAGCATAGTTTGCCCGAATTGAAAAGAGAAAAGGAAAGAGGACTTGCAAAGCAGGCTGTATTCTGATAAACTGTAAGAGATTGATGATTCGGGGCCGCCGGAGTTGAGCCGCCCCGTCACAGGAGATGGATACATGAACAAGAAAGAACAGAGAGCCCAGCGTGCCCGGGAAGAGGATATTATCCTGACCAAGGTCTTGTGGTGGATCCTGGGCGCGGTGGTGCTGGAGACGCTGCTCCTTCTGCTGAATAAATTCTATGTCAATTTTACGGTGGATCAGGTCGAGATCGCCGTGGCGCTCCAGAGCATGTTCAACGTGTTGATCTATGTGATGCCTGCTATCTTTGTGGTCCTGCTGATTTGGGCTGTGGCGGCCTACAAGCGGGGGAAGGGCTATCTTCTCCCCGCCGTTTTTGCCGGGATCGCCCTGATTCTGACGGTTTGCACCGTGATCATCTGGAAGTTCTATGATAAGGGTATCAGCCTGCTGACGGTGGCGGTACCTACCGTGGCGGTGCTGGCCCTGATTTTCTATCTCTACCAGCGGGAGTTTTTCTTTTCCGCAACCCTCAGCGCCCTGGGCCTGCTGGGCGTCCGCATGGCTGCCGGCGTGGCCAGCCAGCCCATGCTGGGCTACGGCTATCTGGTGCTATTGGCCGTGGTGCTGCTGGCAGCTGCGGTGGCTTTCCGGGTGATGCAGACCCACGGCGGTGTGCTGGCCCTGGGGAGCAAGGAGTATAAGCTGCTGCCCAAGTCGGCCAACTATGTGATGCTGTATGTCACCTGTGTGCTGGTGGCTGCGGTGGCCATCTGTGCCGTGATCCTGGGCGGGCTGATGGTGCTCTACGGTGTGCTGGCGGCCTGGCTGCTCATCCAGGCGGTATATTACACCGTCCGCCTCATGTAACATCCGCATAAAAAATGGACTCGCGTAAGCGAGTCCTTTTTTATGCTTTACTGCCGCAAATAAATTGGATATAGGCCTGCTTGATATGGCTGCTGTCCTTTTTCCGGATGGGTACCCGGTCGCCGTTGTCCATCAGAAAGCCGTCGCTCTCCACGGCGGAAATGCGGTTCATATTGGCCACACAGCGCTTATAACAGGAGAGAAACTGGGTCTCACCGTCCAGGGCGTTCATAAAGGTGTCGAAGGGGATGTAGGTGCGCAGTACACCGGAGTCCGTATGGAGCTGCACGGCATTGTGGTGCATATCCACCCACAGCAGCCGATCCAGATCCACCCGGGTCCGCAGCCGGTTGGCCAGTACCTCCACATATTTATGGGAACCATCCGACGCGGGAAGGCCCGCCGATGTAAGATTTACTGCCATGGGAAAGCGCCTCCAGTCCATGCTGCCGTTTACAAAGGGAAATACCGGGGGATGGACCGGTATTGCTTGGATGTATTATATCAAACCCTGCCCTGGCTGACATCAGTCCAAAGTATGAGGCCAGCAAACTGGGGCAAGTTGAGGATTTGCCATTGTTTTGGCGAGGCTTTTACGGTACAATCTAATGAGACCGTCAGAAAATGAGGTGCGGTATGGATACCCAATACAGAGAACAGATTGACCGCCAGCTCTGCGCCAACTGCGGCGGCACCATCAAGTGGAATATTGCCAAACAGCGGCTGGAGTGTGCCTCCTGCCGGACGCCCTACCAGGCGGAGACCACCGTGGACAAGGTGGAGGAGCATGAGTTTGCGGACTATACCCGCCGGGAGGGGGAACGGGTCTCCTTCCCGGAGACCACGATTATTGCCTGCGAGGGCTGCGGGGCACAGATCGCGGTGGATGCGCACACCACCGCCACCGTCTGTCCCATGTGCGGTTCCACCCAGCTGCTGGAGGCCCGGCAGGAGGCGGGCGTGCCCCCCGACGGGGTGGTGCCCTTCCGCATCGACCGGGAGACCGCCCAGCAGAACTTTTCCAAGTGGGTGAAAAGCCGCTGGTTTGCCCCCAACCGGCTGAAGCAGGCTTACCAGGCCGGCAAGCTCCAGGGGATGTACCTGCCCTTCTGGACCTTTGACGCGGAGGTCACCAGCCGCTACTGGGGGTCCGGCGGGACACAGCACCATGTAAGGGATCGGGACGGGAAAACCCGGACGGAGGTCCGCTGGCGCCCGGTCAGCGGCCAGGTGGGGGGCAGCTACGATGATCTCCAGGTGTGCGCCGCCCAGAACTCCGCCAGCCAGGTGGTGGAAAAGGTGCTGCCCTACAATACGGTGGAGAACACCACACCCTTTTCCCCCAGCTATCTCTCCGGTTTCCTGGCTGAGCGGTATGCCATTCCCGCCACTCAGGCGGTGGACAGCGCCCAGGCGCAGATCCAGGCTGACCAGGAGAGCCGGGCCGAGGGGGAGATCCTGAGCAGGGGGTACAGCCTGGCCCGGGTGGACCGGGTGGAGGTCTGCTACCACCGGCTCACCTACAAGCACGTGCTGCTGCCCGCCTGGACCTCCGCGTTCTCCTACAAGGGAAAGCGGTATATGTACATCATCAACGGCGAGAGCGGCAAGGTGGGAGGCCAGCGGCCCTACAGCGTACCCAAGATCCTGGCCGCGGTGGGGGTGGCGGCGGCCGCCTTCGCGGCGGCGGTGCTGCTGCTCTCCGGCGAGCCGGCGCCCAGGCCCGTGGGGGAAGCGTCCCAGCAAGAAGCCGTGGTCTGCCAAGGGGAATTTGCCTGGCAGGCCTGGGACGAGACCTTGAATTAGAAAGGATGGATCAGTCATGGCATGGTTTGGTCAGGGGAAAGACACCATTGAGTGGGAAGAATTTCGGGACGACGTGCTCTTTTACAAGTGGTCCGCCAAGGAGATCAAGCGGGGTTCCCGGCTGATCCTCCGGCCGGGGCAGAAGGCCATCTTCTACTCCGATGGGGTGGTGGGGGCTGTCTTTGAAAACCCGGGCAACTTTGATATCTACACCGACATCGTGCCCTTTTTCTCCACCCTGAAGGGGTGGATTTCCCTCCGGGGGGACAGCGGGATGCGGGCGGAGGTCTACTTTGTCAACGCCAAAGAGCTTACCCTCCCCTGGGGCACCCGGCAACGCATTATGATCCCCACCCCCGAGGTACCCACGGGGATACCGGTGGGGTGCAACGGCAACCTGATCCTGGAGTTCCGGGACTACCAGACCTTCATCAACCGGGTGGCCGGGGTGCGGGAGACCTACTCCCTGGAGGACGTGTCCGAGCGGATCATGGGGGAGCTCAACCCGGTGGTGGCCGAGGCCATCCTGGGAGGCGAGCGGCAGATGGGCCTCAACGCCCTCATCGCCCTCCAGCAGAACAGCCGCCGTCTGGGCAAGGCCATCCAGGCCGAGCTGGACAAGGAGCTGGGCGAGTTCGGCCTGGGAGTGGCCGATGTGAACATCCTGGCCTTCAACTATCCCCCCGAGGTACAGCAGATGGCGGAGAAGGTGGCCGCCCAGTCCTTTATCAGCGATCTGAACAAGTACACCGCCGTCAGCATGGCCGACAGCATGGACGTTCCCGGGGGCTCCGGGAACAACGCCGCCTCCGCCATGGGCATGGTGGTGGGGATGCAGATGGCCAGCCAGATGATGGACAGCATGAAACAGCGGCAGCCCGCGCCCGACCCCCAGGCCGCCGGGCCGGTGTGCGCCGCCTGCGGCTTCCACAGCCCCATCCCCTCCAAATTCTGCCCCCAGTGCGGCGCACCCATGCCCCAGGCCGCTCAGCCCGCCGGGGATCGGTTTTGCCCCACCTGCCGGAAAATGGTCCAGGGGAAGTTCTGCCCCGATTGCGGCACCCAGACGGTGTGACAGACAACGATGTGAAAAACTCCGCCCCGGATCATTCCGGGGCGGAGTTTTTCCGAGCGATGGGCTTACAGGCAGCTCTTCAGCTGCTCCACCATGTCGGTGTGCTCCCAGGGCAGGTCGATGTCGGTGCGGCCAAAGTGGCCGTAGGAAGCGGTCTGCTCGTAGATGGGACGGCGGAGGTCCAGCTTCTCGATGATCTTGGCGGGGCGCATGTCGAAGCACTGGTTGACGATCTGGGACAGCTTTTCCTCGCTGACCACGGCGGTGCCGTAGGCGTCCACCAGCACGGACACGGGGTGGGCCACGCCGATGGCGTAGGCCAGCTCGATCTGGCACTTGCGGCACAGACCGGCGGCCACCAGGTTCTTGGCAATGTACCGGGCCATGTAGGCGGCGGAGCGGTCCACCTTGGTGGGGTCCTTGCCGGAGAAGCAGCCGCCGCCGTGGGCGGCGGAACCGCCATAGGTGTCCACAATGATCTTCCGTCCGGTGAGGCCGGTGTCGCCCACGGGGCCGCCCACCACGAAGCGGCCGGTGGGATTGACGAAGAACTTGGTGTCCTTGGTGATGTACTGGGCGGGGATGATGGGCTTGATAATCTCCTCCACCACCGCCTCCCGCAGATCCTTCAGGGCAATGTCAGGATCGTGCTGGGTGGATACCACGATGGCGGGGCAGGAGAGCACCTTGCCGTCCCCGTCGTACTCCACGGTGACCTGGCTCTTGCCGTCGGGGCGGAGCCACTTCAGCTTGCCGGCCTTGCGCACGTCGGCCAGCTGGCGGGACAGCTTGTGGGCCAGGGAGATGGGGGCGGGCATGAGCTCGGCCGTCTCGTCGCAGGCGTAGCCGAACATCATGCCCTGGTCGCCGGCGCCGATGAGGTCGGCGGCGTCGGTGCCGCCCTCCTGGTGCTCAAAAGACTGGTTGACGCCCATGGCAATGTCGGGGGACTGCTCGTCGATGGCGGTCATGACGGCGCAGGAGCGGTAGTCGAAGCCGTAGGCGGGGTCGGTGTAGCCGATGCGCTCCACGGTGCGGCGGACGATGGAGGGGATGTCGGTGTAATGGCTGGTGGTGATCTCACCCATGACGGTGACGATGCCGGTGGTGGTAAAGGTTTCGCAGGCCACATGGGCGGTGGGGTCAGCGGCCAGGATGTCATCCAGGACAGCGTCGGAGATCTGGTCGCATACTTTGTCGGGGTGCCCCTCGGTGACGGACTCCGAGGTAAACAGACGGTTTGCCATAATGATACCTTCCTTTCTGAGCTGGAGCAAAAACGCGCTCCGCCGGACGGCGGAGCGCGTTGGGCTCTTCCATCCTCATCTTTCGATTTCCTCGCCGGATTTGGCACCTTGCCATTGCAGGTTGCCGGGCTTCATCGGGCCGTTCCCTCCACCACTCTCGATAAGGCTATTCAGTTGACTGTGGCTATTCTAACGGCTTTTCCCTACTATTTCAATAGACAAATGGACGAAAGTGTATAGGCCCGGCGGTCCTGTTCTGTCAGGCCTTCCAACCGTTGAGGTAAGCCTGCTGATCGGGGGTGAGGGTGTCGATGGCCAGGCCCATGGCGGCCAGCTTCACCCGGCCGATTTCATCGTCGATCTCGGCGGGTACCTGGTATACCTTCTTTTCCAGGCTGTCCCGGTGGCGCACCAGCCACTCCAGGGCCAGGGCCTGCACGGAGAAGGACATGTCCATGATCTCCGCCGGGTGGCCGTTGCCGGCGGCCAGGTTTACCAGCCGGCCCTCCCCGATGACGTTGAGCACCCGCCCGTCGGGCAGGGTGAAGCCCTCGATGTTGTCCCGGCGGAGTTCCCGGCGTACCGCCATCTCGGCCAAACCCTTTACGTCCACCTCGCAGTCGAAATGGCCGGCGTTGGTGAGAATGGCGTTGTGCTTCATTACCGCGAAGTGCCGGGGAGTGATGACGTCCTTGCAGCCGGTGACGGTGACGAAAATGTCGCCGTATCTGGCGGCCTCGTCCATAGGCATGACCCGGAAGCCGTTCATGGTGGCGTCCAGAGCCTTGAAGGGGTCGATCTCGGTGACGATCACGTTGGCCCCCATGCCGGAGGCCCGCATGGCCACCCCCTTGCCGCACCAGCCGTAGCCGGCCACCACCACCGTCTTGCCCGCCACCACCAGGTTGGAGGTGTGCATGATGGCGTCCCAAACGGACTGGCCGGTGCCGTACTTGTTGTCGTAGTAGTGCTTGGCCTTGGCGTCGTTCACTGCCATCATGGCGCAGGGCAGGATACCCTCCCGTTCCCGGGCCTTCAGGCGGAGGATGCCGGTGGTGGTCTCCTCACAGCCGCCGATGAGGTGCTCCCCCAGATCGGCGCACTTGCCCCCCAACAGGTGGATCAGGTCGCCGCCGTCGTCCACCACCAGGTGGGGTTTGAACTTCAAGGTCTCGATAAGGTGGCTCTCGTATTCCTCGGCGGAGGCGCCATGGATGCCGAAGGTCTCCACCCCCAGGTCGGCCAGGCCGGCGGCCACATCGTCCTGAGTGGACAGGGGATTGGAGCCGGTGAGCCGCACCTGGGCGCCTCCCTTGGCGAGCACATAGCCCAGGTTGGCGGTTTTGGCCTCCAGGTGGACGGATACTGCCACCCGCAGCCCGGCAAAGGGCTGCTCTTTTTCAAAGCGGGCCTCAATGCCTCCCAGGGCGGGCATAAAGTCCCGCACCCAGCTGATTTTGCGCCGGCCGGAGGGGGCGAGGGAAGGGTCTTTTACAATACTCATAGGTTACCTCCTTGGGGGGCGGCCGAAGGGCTGGGCCCGTCCCAGAAATCTAAAGTAAGCAGGGGCATGGTCTTGCGGAATGCTTTGATCCGGTTGTGGATGTCCAGCATCTGTGCCCGGGTAGGGGCGGCGGGAGCGCCGTAGGCGGGGCAGGTAAAGAACCAGCAGAACTTGGCGCCCTCTCCGATCAGCCGGGCGTAGTACTCCTCGGTGGCGATCCGCTGCCAGTTGTCCTCCGTGCACCGGCAGGCCACGCCGAAGGGCAGCTTGTGGGAGCGAAGCAGGGCGCAGGCCCGGGCGGCGTCCGCCGGGTCCGCATCCACCTGGATAGCAGGGAAGAGGTTGCCCACCCGCAGCAGGTCGGCACACAGCCCGGGGGTGATGGCCTGGGGCGGAGTGAAGGCGGCAAAGACGCAGTCGGCGTATTTGTTGCACAGGGCGATGATCTCCTCCTGGTGGGAGAGGGGGTCGCCGCCGTTGAAGATAAAGAGATGACACCCGCCGGCTTTCCGGGCCTCCAGCTCCTGGTCCAGGCTGTCAAACTCCATAGAGGGGCGCACGCCGTAGATGGAGGCGCCGCAGCCGTTACAGTCCATAGCGCAGGGGAAGGAAGGGGGGAAGATCACCGACCAGGGCGCTTCCCACTGTCCCTCCGGACAGGCGGCTTTCCGGGCGGGCCAGTCCAGCAGTCCGGCGTGGAGGATGAAGTTTTCAAATATCTTTTTCAATACCCGGGGGTGGATGTCGGTATACATACTCCGGATCAACTGGTTCCAGTTGTTGTCCGGATCGGTCATGGCCTGATGGAACAGGTGCTGATAAGCGGGGGATAGGTGGGCGCCGGCGTGCTTGTCCAACCAATCCATCAGCTTGGGCAGATTGGCGTCCGGGTCCTGCTCCAGGTAGTCCATGGCCCTGGCGATGCCGAAGGCTTTCAGCCGGTTCGGTATGCCCATGGCGCGCATGCCTCCTTCCGTGAGTGCAATGACATTTTCCCTATCATACCGCCTGGAGCTCCGGCATGCTATAGACAAATATCGGAAGCTGTATAGTTTACAGGGGTTGAGACAAAAATCCCGCCCTGCCGATATACAACCGGGGGAGAGTGTGGTATACTAAATCAATACATCAAGTCATGTCACTTTTACCAGATACGAGGAGTGAGCCTATGCACACCGGACTCATTACATTTCATTTTGCCCACCATTATGGCGCCCAGCTCCAGGCCCTGGCCACCATGAAGGCCATCCAGAGCCTGGGCCATACCTGCGAGATCATCGACTACCGCCTGCCCCATACCACCCGCTCCAGCCAGCTGTTCAAAAAGCACCTGGCGGTGCGGGATATGGCGGCCGACGCCCATACCGCCCTCCATTATGCCGATTTCAAGCGCCGCTTTGACCGGTTTGAGGCCTTTGTGGCCGAGGAGATGGCCCTCTCTCCCCGGCGGTATACCTCCATCGACCAGCTGCGGCAGGACCCGCCCGCCTATGACGTGTACGTATCGGGCAGCGATCAGATCTGGAATCCCTTCATTTTCGAGGATAAGCAGTTTGACCCGGCCTTCCTGCTGGACTTTGTCCGGGAGGGGCGGCGGATCGCCTACGCCCCCAGCCTGGGGGTACCCCAGCTGCCTGAGGACAAGGGGAGGGAATTGAAAGCCTATCTGGAGCCCTATTCCGCCCTCTCTGTCCGGGAGAAGCGGGGGCAGATGCTGGTGGCCCAGACCACCGGCCGTCAGGCCAAGGTGGTGCTGGACCCCACTTTGCTGCTCAACGGGGAGGATTGGGGCAAGCTGGCCAGCCCTCCCGGCGTCCAGGAACCCTATATCCTGTGCTATTTTGTCTCCGACCCCGGAGAGGCGGCCCCCTACGCCCAGGCCCTGTCCCAGCGCACCGGCTGGCCCATCGTCCAGCTGGCGGGGGCCCGGCGAAAGATCGACGGGGCCCGAGAGGTGGTCTTTGACGCGGGGCCCAGGGAGTTTTTGGGCCTGTTCCAGCACGCCTCCGCGGTGGTCACAAACTCCTTCCACGGGGCTGCATTCTCCCTGCAATTCAAAAAGAATTTCTTCACCTCCATGTCCCCCAAAGAGCGGAGGGAGCCCACCTTCTCCCGGATCTACAGCCTGTTGTCCCGGCTGGGCTGTGCCGACCGCATCATCGGCCTGGACACCACCGCCCCCATCGACCGTGAGATGGACTATGAGGCGGTGTACCAGAAGCTGGAGGAGGCCCGGGCCGACTCCATGGCCTACCTGAAGGCCGCCCTGGAGGGGACCGCCCAGGCGGAGGCCGCTCCGGTGGAGGTGGGGAAGCCTGTCTCCCACAGGCCCGTCCTGTGCAAGAGCGAGGACTGCACCGGCTGCACCGCCTGCGCCGCCGTCTGCCCCGTGGGGGCCATCACCATGGAAGCCGACCACGAGGGCTTTCTCCGGCCGGCGGTGGGGGAGAACTGCATCCTTTGCCGCAAGTGTGAGAAGGTATGCCCCGCTCTGAAGGAGCCCCCCAGCGGCCCTGCCCCCAGCTGCGCCCACGCCCTGTGGAACCTGGACGCCGCCGTCCGGCAGGAGAGCACCTCCGGCGGGTTCTTCACCCTGCTGGCCGGGCAGGTGCTGGACCAGGGAGGCGCGGTGTTCGGCGCCGCCTTTGACGATACCATGACCGTCCGCCACGTCTGCGCCCGCAGCCGGGAGGAGCTGGCCCCCATGCGGGGGTCCAAGTATGTCCAGAGCAACCTGACCGGGGTATTCCCTCAGGTGAAGGAGCTATTGGACCAGGGAGTACAGGTGCTCTTCACCGGCCTGGCCTGCCAGGTGGACGGCCTGCTGCAATACCTGGGGAAGGACTATGACAACCTGCTCACCTGCGACATGGTGTGCAACGGGGTGCCCTCCCCGGCGGTGCTCCAGGCCTGGATTCGCAACCTGGGGCTCAACCACGGGGCGCCGGTGACCGGACTCCGGTTCCGGGACAAGGCCGGCGGCTGGACCCATTCTCAAATGACGGTGCGTTTTGCCGACGGCGCCACCTTCAGCCAGCCTCTGAACAGCAGCCCCTATGGCCGGGGCTTTGGGATGCAGCTCTTCCTGCGGCCAGCCTGCTCCAAGTGCCGCTACACCTCCACCAGCCGCCCGGCGGACCTGACCATGGGAGACTTCTGGGGCCTGGACCCCAAGCTGAAGCTGCCCACCCAGCGGGAACAGGGGATCTCTCTGGTGCTGGTGAACAGCGCCAAGGGCCAGGTGGCCTTTGACGCTCTGGCCAACCGCTTCGGCCAGGTGGAGCGCCCCCTGGCGGAGGCGGTGGCGGGCAATCCCCGGCTCCACCATCCCCTGAACCACAACCCCAAGCGTGCCGCCTTCTTTGCCGCCTTTGCCGCCATGCCCTTTGAGAAGGTGGAGGAGAAGTTCCTCACCCCGCCTCCCCTGTACAAGCGGGCGGCCGGCAGGATGCTCACCCCCGGCATGAAGGATATGATCCGTAAGATCCTGAAATAATGGGGAAAAGTTTACAAATTGTTTGGGAATTTTCCCGCCTACCCTGATACACTGGGGCACACTGAGGCTGGGACGGAGGTTCCGCCCCCTGGGAGGTAATTGAATTTGAGTGTGATCCAACGCTGGCTGGACCGGTTCTGCTACAAGCATCCCCGGTTCGGCATCCCTAACCTGATGCTCATCGTGGTCATCGGCACCGCCCTGGTGTGGCTGCTGGACCAGTTCAGCCAGAGCTATTCCATGTCCAACCTGCTGTGCTTTGCCCCCTACTTCATTTTGCAGGGGGAGGTATGGCGGCTGGTGACCTTTATCTTCGTGCCGGAGACCAACAGCCTGATTTTCCTGGCCATCTCCCTCTACTTCTACTACTGGATCGGCTCGGTGCTGGAGAAGCACTGGGGAACCACAAAGTTCACGGTGTTCTATCTGGCGGGGCTGGTGCTCAACATCCTGGCGGGCTTTTTGGTCTACTTCGTGTTCCCTACCCCCTTCAACACCACCACTATGTACTATGTGAACCTGTCCCTCTTCTTCTCCTTTGCCACCCTGTACGGAGATATGCAGGTTCTGCTCATCTTCATCCCCATCAAGGTCAAGTGGCTGGCCTGGTTGGACGCGGCCCTCTTTGCCTTTGATATCATTCTCAGCCTGACCAAGATCCCCACCCTGGGCCTGATTGCCCTGGTAGGTGTGGTGACCCCCATCGTGGCCATCCTCAACTACCTGATCTTCTTCTGGGATGATTTGATGGCCAGTCTGGGCCGGGTGAAGCGGCAGGCTGCCCACCAGACCTCCCGCCAGACGGTGAACTTCAAGCAGGCCACCAGGCACGCCCAGCAAACCAAGGGCTATATTCACAAGTGCGCCGTCTGCGGCAAGACCGACACCGACTACCCGGACGAGGAGTTCCGGTACTGCTCCAAGTGCAACGGCTACTACTGCTACTGCTCGGAGCACATCCACAACCACGTGCACATCCAGTAAAACATTGGGGCTGTTGCGGCATCACGCAACAGCCCCAATGTTTAAAATTCTTTTTTGGCATATATGCCCTGGGAAATGAAGTAGGAGATCACAAACCCGCCGATGCACACCAGGGCGAGGAGCGCTGGGAAAGCGGCCAGCAGCCAGGCGGGGGGCTGAGGCAGAGGAATGCTGTCCTTAGCCGAACCGGTGAGAAGCACCGCCCCGCCGAAGATGATAACAAAGGTAATCATGCTGATGATCCGGGCCTTTTCCGCTCCATATTTCAGCAGGAAGGGGAGAATAACGGCGTCTATGGTCAGGGTGAGGCCGGCGCAGGCCAGCGCGGTCCAGACCAGATCCAGCGGAGGGGTTTTGGTGAGTCCTGCCAGGGAGAGTATTACCATCAGCCCCAGGGCCACCGCGCAGCTGAGGAAGATGATGAGCAGGGTAAAGAGATACTTTCCCGCTACCACCCCCCGGCGGCCTGCGGGAGTGGCCGCAGCGTACCGGTCCCACCGAGCGGCCTCATCCAGGGTCACCGAGGACATGGGTACGGTGAGGCCGAACACGGCAATGAGGGCCCCCAGAATGGAGAAGTCAAAGGCCCCCACCAGACAAAGTCCGCCATAGACGAAAATGAACACGATCAGGATGGAGAGCTGCTTTTTCAATGCCATGATATCCTTATAAATGAGGCCGATCATTGGTGATCCCCCTTTCCGGTAAAGACCATGATATCTTCCAGAACAATGGGGTCCACAGTCAAGTGAGGATAGCGGCGGGCAAAGGCGCGGCGGTCTTTGACCAGAGCCTCGCACCCGAACTGTCCTACCCGGCTTCCCACCAGCAGGGATCGGTCCACCCTCTCCAGATCGGAGCGGCTGCACACCAGCTTGCCATAGATATCCAGCAGCTCGTCCTTGGCTCCGGTGAGGATCACCTTCCCTTTGTGAAGGTAGGTAATGTAGTCGGCGGCCTTCTCCAGGTCGCTGGTGATGTGGCTGGAGATGAGGACGGCGTGGTCCTCGTCCTGAATAAACTCCAGAAACTCGTCCAGGATCTCGTCCCGTACCACCGGGTCCAGGCCGGAGGTGGCCTCGTCCAGGATCAGCAGCCTGGGGCGGACGGCAAAGGCGGCGGCCAGGGCCAGCTTCATTTTCATGCCACGGGAGAAAGTTTTCAGCGGCTTTTTCTCCGGCAGTTCAAATTTTTTCAGGTAGCTGCCGTAACAGTCCCTGTCCCAGTGAGGGTAAACCATGGACAGCATGGTTCCGATTTGGGCGGGGGTCAGGGCGTCGTGGAACAGGGACTCGTCCAGCACAACCCCGACCTCTCCCTTCACCGCCCGTTCGTCCCGGATGACATCCCGGCCAAACACGGTGATCTCTCCCCCGTCCCGGTGGATCAGGTTGAGGATGCACTTGATGGTGGTGGACTTGCCCGCCCCGTTTTCCCCGATGAGGCCCATGATGGTGCCACCGGGCACGGTAAAGGACACGTCGTCCAGCTTGAAAGAGCCGTAGTCCTTGGTGAGATGAGATACGTTCAATGCGTCATTCATTCTGAATCCTCCCCATACAGAAGGCTGAGGGTCTCGGTGAGCTCGGCCAGGGTGATCCCGCCGGTCTTGGCGATGTCCACCGCCTGGGACAGATGCTCCTCCGCCCGGCGGAGGGTGTCCTCCCGCACCAGCTCCAGGTTCCGGGGGGCCACAAAGCACCCCTTCCCCGGCACGGTGGTGATGAATCCGTCCCGCTCCAGCTCCTCATAGGCCCGCTTGGTGGTGATAACCGAAATGCGCAGCTCCCTGGCCAGCAGCCGCATGGAGGGCAGAGCCTCCCCCTCCCGCAGCTCCCCCCGGAGGATGAGGCCCTTCATCTGCCGGGTGATCTGGTCGTAAATGGGCGTGCCGCCGGAATTGCTGATGATGATATCCATGGAACACCTTCTTGCTGTCATACTGTATATACTTGACATATACAGTAATAACACAGAGAGACTTGCTTGTCAATAGGATAGCGAAAATTTCTTGCCAGAGCGCCGTGGAGCAGGTATGATGAAGGTATCAAGTCGAAAGGGAGGAGCCGCCATGTACGCCCCCATCCTGGAGATCCACACCCGAAAAGTGACGGAAAACGCCAGAAAACTCCACGCCTTCTGTAAAGCCCACGGGGTGGAGCTCACCTTTGCCACCAAGGGCTTCTCCGCCCTGCCCCAGGTTATCGCGGCGGCCCGGGCGGGAGGGATCGAATCCTTCGCGGACAGCCGGCTGAAAAACATCCGGGCCGCCAAGCAGGCCATCCCCGGCCTGCGCTATCTGCTCATCCGCGTCCCCGCCATAGCGGAGGCGGAGGACGTGGTGCGGTGGGCGGACTGGAGCGTCCAGAGCCAGATCGAGGTGATCCGGGCGGTGTCAGAGGCCGCCCTCCGCCAGGGGAAGGTCCACCCCATCCTGCTGATGGTGGATGTGGGGGATCTGCGGGAGGGGGTATTTGGCCGGAAACAGCTGGACGAGATTGCCCCCCAGATCAAGGCCTGCGCCGGGGTGGAGCTGGTGGGCATCGGTACCAATGTGGGCTGCTACGGCAGCGTGCTCCCCTCGGTGGAAAACACCGCCGTGCTGGTGGAACTGCGGGACTACCTCAATGCCGCCTATGGCTTTTCCATTTCGGTGGTGTCGGCGGGGGGCACCTGCGCCCTCAAGCTGCTGGAGGACGGGGTGATGCCCGCCGGGGTGAACCAGCTCCGGGCGGGGGAGGCGGTGCTCTACGGGGAGGATACCACCGGCAACCGGTTTCTGGAGGGCTATCACCAGGACGCCTTTCTCTTCAAGGCTCAGGTGGTGGAGCTGCGCCGGAAGCCCTCGGTGCCCATCGGGGAGCTGGGCCGGGACGGCAAGGGGGACACGCCGGAGTATCCCGACCGGGGGGTGCGGCTGCGGGCCATCGTGGCCGCCGGCAAGCAGGATGTGGCCTGGGGGGCTCTCACCCCGCTGCTGCCCGGGGCCCAGCTCATCGGGGCCAGCTCCGACCACATGATTATAGATGTGGAGGACTGCGCCGGACAGGTGAGCGTGGGGGACTGGATGGCCTTCCGTTGCGGTTACATGGCGGTGCTGGACGCCACCACCTCCGCCTATGTGGAGATCCGGACCCTGTAGGCTGTGGATTTTGCAGTCCCGATCCCTGGCATTGCTGCGCCTTTTTATCTATAAGGTATGAAAATATGGACTGCTGGATAAAAAATCGTTGACTTGAATATCCACCCCGGGTATGCTATAGTTGTCTTTGTATGATTCCACGGGGGAAGATGTGAGGCTGTATGTACCCTCTGTTTGCGCGGGGATAAAAAGGGCATACCGGAAAATAATTTCCTTCGGTATGCTTTTCTGCGTAAAATTGGGGCGGTATTGCCCATCCTACCCTCCAGGAGGATAGAACTGTGATCAAGAAATGCGCCCTCTGGCTGCGGGACGCCTTTGTCCGCAGCCGGAGTCTCAACCCCACCCGGATTGTGGCGGGCTCCTTTGCCGCCATCATCCTCATTGGGGCGTTGCTGCTTACCCTGCCCGTCGCCTCCCGGGACGGACAGAGCGCCGGATTTTTTACCGCCTTGTTTACCGCCACCTCCTCCACCTGCGTTACCGGCCTGATTTTGGCGGATACCTGGGTGCAGTGGTCGCTGTTCGGGCAGCTGGTGATTTTGGCCATGCTCCAGCTGGGAGGGCTGGGCTTTATGACGGTGATCACCCTCATCTCCTTTGCCCTGCGCCGCCGCATCGGCCTGTCCGAGCGGCTCATCATGGTGTCCACCTTCAACCTCAACGACCTGGACGGGGTGGTGCGGCTGGTGCGCCACGCCCTGATGGGCACCTTCCTGATGGAAGGGGTGGGGGCGGTGCTGCTCTCCATCGCTTTTGTGCCCCGCTTCGGCTGGCTGGGAGGGATCTGGAGGGGCATCTTCCACGCCGTCTCCGCCTTCTGCAACGGGGGATTCGACCTGCTGGGGGGCAAATACGGCGCCTTCTCCAGCCTGATGGGGGTCCAGGACGACCCCCTGGTGCTGGGCACCACCGCCGCCCTCATCGCCATCGGCGGTTTGGGGTTCTTCGTGTGGGAGGATATTCTGGCCAAGCGGAGCTGGCGCCGCCTGTCGGTGTACAGTAAGATGGTGCTCATCGTCACCGGGACCCTCATTCTGGGGGGCGCCCTCTTTTTCCTGGCGGAGGAGTGGGCCAATCCGGCCACCCTGGGGGCCATGCCTGTGGGGGAAAAGGTGCTCAACGCCCTGTTCCAGTCGGTGACGCTCCGCACCGCCGGGTTTGACGCCATCGGCCAGGGGGGGCTTACCGACACCAGCAAGGCATTTTCCTCCATCCTCATGCTTATCGGCGGCTCCTCCGGCTCCACCGCCGGCGGCCTCAAGACCGCCACGGTGGCGGTGCTGCTGCTGGCCCTCCGCTCCGGCCTGGCGGGCCGGGAGCAGGTTACCTTCCGGGGCCGCACCATTCCCTACCGCCGGGTGCTCAACGCCATGACCCTGGCCCTGGTGATGCTCTTCCTCTTCCTGGTGGGGTCCATGGTGATCTCCACGGTGGAGAATCTGCCCTACCTGGATTGCGCCTTTGAGGTGGCCTCCGCCATGGGCACCGTGGGGCTGACCACCGGCATCACCCCCACCCTGAGCCCCTTCTCCCAGAGCCTGATCATCCTGTTGATGTACACCGGGCGGGTGGGTGTGCTCTCTTTCTCCATCGCCGTGGTTACCCGGGGCAAGGCCGCCGCCAAGATCAAATATCCCGACATGAATATCATGATCGGCTGAGACAACCTGTTGGAAGGACGTGTCACACGTGAAAACCTTTGTCGTTATCGGCCTGGGCCGATTCGGCAGCGCCGTGGCCACCGAGCTCAGTGCCCTGGGCCATGAGGTGCTTGCCCTGGACGATTCCGAAGAAAATGTGCTGAAGGTGGCCGATCAGGTCACCCACGCCGTTACCGGCGACGCCCGGGACCCCGCCGTGCTGCGGGCCCTGGGGGTGCGCAACTACGACTGTGCTGTGGTGGCGGTGGGGGACGACGTGGGCACCTCCGCCCTGATTACCCTGAACCTGAAGGAGCTGGGGGTGCGTCAGGTGATCTGCAAGGCCCAGAGCCACGTCCACCGGAAGGTGCTCCAGAAGATTGGGGCCGACCGGGTGGTATTCCCCGAGTACGAGATGGGAGTCAAGCTGGCCCAGGGCCTGTCCAGCTCCAACGTGCTCAACTTTATTGAGCTCAGCGACGACGTGGGGATTGTGGAGACCGCCGTCCCCCGGGAGTGGCTGGGCAAGAGTCTGGCCCAGCTCAACGTCCGGGCCAAGTACAAGGTAAACATCATTGCCGTCCGCAAGCAGGGGAAGGAGGACTTTAACGTCACCCCCGGCCCCAATACGGTGATGGAGGCGGGAGATACGGTGGTGGCCCTGGGCCGCACCGAGGATGTGAACCGCCTCCAGGATCTGTGACCGTGGAGCGGATCACCAGCCGCCAGAATCCGCTGATCGTCCGCCTGCGGAAGCTGGGAACCGAGAAAAAGACCCGGCGAGCGGAGGGGGCCTTCCTGTGCGAGGGGACCAAGCTGGTGGAGGAAGCCCTCAAGTGGAATACGCCAATGGACGTACTGGTGGTGGCGGAGGGGGTGACGCCCCCGGCCGGTCTGCCGGAGGACGTCCGGCTGGTGGAAGTTCCCGCCGACGTGCTGAAATCGGCCTCCACCGTGGAGACCCCCCAGGGGATGCTGGCTGTTTGCAAGACCCCGGGGCTGGCCCCGCCGGAGGAGCTGCCCCCCGGCCGGTACCTGGTGCTGGACGGGGTGCAGGATCCGGGGAACGTGGGTACCGTGTGGCGCACCGCCGACGCCTTCGGGGCGGAGGGGCTGCTCCTGCTGCCCGGCTGCGCCGAGCCCTTTGCCCCCAAGACAGTGCGGGCCACCATGGGGGCCTGCTTCCGGTTGCCGGTGTGGGAGATGGAGCTGCCCACCCTGGTGGCCCTGCTGAACCGGGCGGATCTGCCCCTGTACGCCACCGCCCTCCGGGAGGACACCGCAGACCTGCGGCAGGCCTGCCTCCACCGGGCGGCGGTGGTCATTGGCAGCGAGGGCCGGGGAGTATCCGCCCCGGTGTTGGCGGCCTGCCAGTCAACCCTGAAAATCCCCATGCGGGAGCGCTGCGAGTCCCTCAACGCCGCGGTGGCGGCTTCCATCGTGCTGTGGGAGGGCTGGCGGTAACGTGTCAGAA
Organism: uncultured Eubacteriales bacterium; assembly: GCA_949289455.1. Taxonomy (GTDB): domain Bacteria; phylum Bacillota; class Clostridia; order Oscillospirales; family Oscillospiraceae; genus Flavonifractor. Next base: position 22,177 of record CASEOA010000096.1, on the reverse strand, counting down.
AGGAGGGGCCCGTTGTGGCGGAGATCCAATATCTGCTGTGGCTGTCTACCTGCCCGGGGCTCTCTCCCCGGAGCCAGGTGACGCTGCTGCGCTATTTTGGGTCCGCCGAGCGGGTCTATTGCGGGAGGGGGCCGGACTACGAGCCCTTCTCCCTTTCGGGGCGAGCCAAAGCGGCCCTGGGGGACAAATCCCTGGACCGGGTGCAGCGCATTTTGGAGCGGTGCGACCGGCTGGGCCTGTTTCTGTTGACCTGCCAGGACAGCACCTACCCTGAGCGGCTGCTCCAGCTGGAGGACTACCCCCTGGTGCTCTACGGCAGGGGGCGGCCCGTCCGCTTTGACGAGGAGGCGGCCATCGCCGTGGTTGGGGCCAGAGCCTGCACCCCCTATGGGGTGAAGATGGCGGGGCGGTTCGGCTTCGGACTGGCCAGGGCCGGGGCCCTGGTGGTGTCCGGCCTGGCCCAGGGCATTGACGCCGCGGCCCTGAAGGGGGCCCTTCAGGGCGGAGGCGCTCCGGTGTCCGTGCTGGCGGGCGGGGTGGACGTGGTCTACCCCAGGCAGAACCAGTGGCTTTACGAAGATGTGGCCGCTCAGGGCACCCTGCTGTCGGAGAACCCGCCGGGCACCGGCATTGAAGGCTGGCGGTTCCCCGTTCGAAACCGTATCCTCAGCGGCCTGACCCTGGGGACCCTGGTGGTGGAGGCGGGGGAGCGCAGCGGCGCTCTCATCACCGCCCGGAACGCATTGGACCAGGGCCGGGAGGTGTACGCCATCCCCGGTCCCGTGGACGGCCCCATGAGCGTGGGCGCCAACCGGCTCATCAGCCGGGGAGAGGCCCGGCTGGTCTATGGCGCCTGGGACATTTTGTGGGAATATGAGAGCCGGTTTGCCCATAAACTGCGGCATCCGGGCCTCATAACGCAGGAAACAGTGGATCAGCGTCTGGCGGCAGTGCCCACCCCGCCGCCGGAGCCCAAACCGGAGCCCAAAGCGGCGGCGGGGGAGCTGCCCGTCCTGCCCCGGACGCAGCTGGAGCAGATGGGAGAAGAGCAGCGGGAGATCTTTGCCCTGCTGGCTGAGAAGGCCCTGACCGCCGATGATCTGGTGGGGGAGACCGAGATTCCCGCCCGGCGGGTGAATACCGCCCTTACCCTGATGCAGACTATGGGCTATTTGAAGGAATTACCGGGCCGGCGTTTTGCCGCCGCCGTCCGTTTTGAGGATCAAGGATAAAGGAGCGTCAAACTGTGGCGAAATCGAATCTGGTCATTGTGGAGTCCCCGGCCAAGGCCAAGACCATCGGCAAGTATCTGGGTCCCGGCTATGAGGTGAAAGCCTCCATGGGCCACGTCCGGGACCTGCCCAAGAGCAAGCTGGGCGTGGACGTGGACAACGACTTTACTGTGGATTATCAGCCCATCAAGGGCAAGGAAGAGGTCATCGACGACCTGAAAAAGGCGGCCAAAAAGAGCGACAAAGTTTTTCTGGCCACCGACCCGGACCGGGAGGGAGAGGCTATATCCTGGCACCTGAAGGAGATGCTGGGCATTCCGGACGACAAGACCTACCGGGTTACCTTCAACGAGATCACCAAAAAGGTGGTCAACGACTCCATCGCCCACCCCCGGGCCATCGACATGGATCTGGTGAACGCCCAGCAGGCCCGGCGGGTGCTGGACCGCATCGTGGGCTACCAGATCTCCCCCCTGCTGTGGAAAAAAATCCGCCGGGGTCTGTCTGCGGGGCGGGTGCAGTCGGTGGCCACCCGGCTGGTGTGCGAACGGGAGGCCGACATTAAGGCCTTCGTGCCCCAGGAATACTGGTCCCTGGAGGCCGATCTGGCCCGAATTGCCCCCAATCTGGGGCAATTCAAGGCCAATTTCTACGGCAGAGAGAAAAAGATGGAGCTGAACAGTGAGGAGGAGGTCCAAAAAGTGGCCCAGGCGGTCCAGACTGCCCCCTTCTCGGTGACCGGAGTGAAGCGGCAGGACAAGCAGCGCAACCCGGCGCCTCCCTTCATCACCTCCACCCTCCAGCAGGAGGCCAGCCGCAAGCTGAACATGACGCCCCGGCGCACCATGTCCATCGCCCAGCAGCTCTACGAGGGGGTGGACATCGAAGGGGAGGGCACCGTGGGCCTCATCACCTATATGAGAACCGACTCCCTCCGCCTGTCCGACGAGGCCACCGCCGCTGCTCGGGACTTCATCCTCTCCCGGTACGGGGCGGAATACTACCCCGGCAAGCCCCGGGTGTACAAGACCAAATCGGGGGCCCAGGACGCCCACGAGGCCATCCGGCCCTCCAACGTCCACCTCACCCCGGAGGACGTGAAAAAATCCCTGACCGCCGAGCAGTTCAAGCTGTACAAGCTGATCTGGAGCCGGTTTCTGGCCTGCCAGATGGCCTCTGCCATCTACGACAGCGTTTCCATCGAGGTGAAGTCCGCCGGGTATACCTTCCGGGCCACCCACTCCGCCCTGAAATTTTCCGGATATACCGCTGTGTATGTGGAGGGCAAGGACGAGGAGGAAGAGGCATTCCAGTCCCCCCTGCCCGACCTGAAGGAGGGGGAACCCCTGGAATTGAAGGGCCTGAAGCCCGACCAGCACTTCACCCAGCCCCCCAGCCGGTACACCGAGGCTACCCTCATCAAAGCCCTGGAGGAGAAGGGCATCGGCCGCCCCTCCACCTACGCCCCCACCATCTCCACCATCCTGGACCGGGAGTATGTGGTGAAGGAGGGGAAGAACCTGCGGCCCACTCCTCTGGGGGAGGTAGTCACCGGCCTGATGAAGGATAAGTTCACCGACATTGTGGACACCGCCTTCACCGCCAACATGGAGGAGCAGCTGGACCAGGTGGAGACCGGCAAGGTGGACTGGAAGAGCCTGCTGAGCCAGTTCTACGGCGGCTTTGAGCAGGAGATGAAACAGGCCGAGGCTGACCTGGACGGGGAGCGCATCAAGGTGCCCGACGAGGTGTCCGACGTGATCTGCCCCAAGTGCGGCCGGAACCTGGTGTACAAATCGGGGCGGTTCGGCCGGTTTTTAGCCTGCCCCGGCTGGCCGGAGTGCGACCACACCCAGCCCATCGTTATCGAGATGCCGGGCAAGTGTCCCAAGTGCGGGGGCAAGATCCTGAAAAAGACCTCCAAGCGGGGATATGCCTACTACGGCTGCGAAAATAACAGCAACAAGGACGAGACCCGCCGCTGCGACTTCATGACCTGGGATGTGCCGGTGAAAGAGACCTGCCCGGAGTGCGGCCACACCCTGTTCAAGAAGTCGGGCCGGGGTTTTAAGAAGCCCTTCTGCATCAACCCGGAGTGCCCCAACTTCCTGCCTGAGGATCAGCGGGGGTACAAGAAAAAGACCACCACCGAGACCCCGGCGGAGGGAGCCCCTCCCGAGGAGGAGAAGAAGCCCGCCAAGAAGGCGGCAACCAAAAAGACAACGGCGGCCAAAAAGCCCGCCGCCAAGAAAACTACCGAAAAGAAAACCACCAAATCGTAGGGGTGAGCGTTGCGCACCCGCCCCCACACAAAGGAGAACCCATGGAATCTGTTACCGTCATCGGTGCGGGGCTGGCGGGCAGCGAGGCCGCCTGGCAGCTGGCCCGCCGGGGCATCCCCGTGCTCTTGAAAGAAATGAAGCCGGAAAAAATGACCCCAGCCCACCACACCCCCTGGTTTGGGGAGCTGGTGTGCTCCAACTCCCTGCGCTCCGACCAGCTGGAGAACGCGGTGGGGCTGCTGAAAGAGGAGCTGCGGCGGATGGGCTCCCTCATTCTCTCCTGCGCCGATGAGCACCGGGTGGAGGCGGGCGGGGCTCTGGCGGTGGACCGCCACGGCTTTGCCCAGGCCATCACGGAAAAAATCAGAAACCACCCCCTCATCACCGTGGTGGAGGAGGAGGTCACCGCCCTTCCGGCGGAGGGGAATGTGATCGTGGCCTCCGGGCCCCTGACCTCCGATGTACTGGCGGATGCCATCAAGGACTTTTTCCCGGAAAGCCACTACCTGAACTTCTTCGACGCCGCCGCCCCCCTGGTCACCTTTGAGAGCGTGGACATGGACAGCGCCTTCTTTGCCTCCCGGTACGATAAGGGCACCCCCGATTATATCAACTGCCCCATGACCGAGGAGGAGTACGACGCCTTTTGGACCCAGCTGTGTGCCGCCCAGGAGGCGGAGGTTCACGGGTTCGAGGACAAGAACGTGTTTGAGGGCTGTATGCCGGTGGAGGTGATGGCCCGCCGGGGGAAGCAGACCCTGTGCTACGGGCCCCTGAAGCCCCGGGGCCTGAAAGACCCCAAGACCGGGAAGGAGCCCTTCGCCGTGGTGCAGCTGCGGCGGGACAACGCCGACGGCACCATCTACAATCTGGTGGGCTTCCAGACCCATTTGAAGTGGCCAGAGCAGAAGCGGGTGTTCTCCATGATTCCCGCCCTGAAACACGCCGAGTTCGTCCGCTACGGGGTGATGCACCGCAATACCTACCTGGATTCCCCCCGGCTGCTGGACCGGTATTACCGGGTGAAGAAGGAGCCCCGGATCTGCTTTGCCGGGCAGATCACCGGGGTGGAGGGCTATGTGGAGTCCACCGCTTCCGGCTTTTTGGCTGCGGTGGAGCTGGCCCGGCGGCTGGAGGGCAAGCCCCCGGTGGACTTCCCCCAGGAGACCGCCACCGGTGCTCTGGCCCTCTATATCAGCAACGAGAGCGTTACCGATTTCCAGCCCATGAACGTGAACTTCGGCATCATCCCGTCCCTGGGCTACCGGGTCAAGGGCAAGCGGAATAAGAATGCCGAACTGTCCAAGCGGGCCCTGGAGATTTTGGCCGGCCTGGAGATTTGAGGAACGGCGGAGGGGCGTTCTGTAGGGGGCGGCCTCCGCGCCGCCCCGGCGGGCGGGGACAGAGCCCCGCCCCTACAGGGAGGACGCAAACGGCTCCAGATTTACCGTAGGGGCGATTACCAATCGCCCGCCAGTGGGCCTGACCGATGTGCCCGGAACCTTGCGGAAAGACGAGGGGGCGGGCGGCTGATAGCCGCCCCTACAGCAGATGCCGGCGCCATTGCCGTAGGGGGCGGCCTCTGTGCCGCCCCGGCGGGCGGGGACAGAGCCCTGCCCCTACTGGGAGGACGCAAACGGCACCAGATTTTCCGTAGGGGTGATGATCAATCGCCCGCCGGCCCCTTTTCCCGGAGAACGAACATAGAAAGTAGAGGAGAACAATATGAAGATCATTGTAGACGCCATGGGCGGCGACAATGCGCCCGCCTCCAACGTGCGGGGCGCTCTGGCTGCGGTCAAGGAGCTGGGGGTGGAAGTGATCCTGGTGGGCCAGGGGGAGGAGATCCTGAAGGTGCTCAAGGAGGACGGCATCGGTGATCTGCCCCCCGGACTGGAGATCGCCCACGCCAGCCAGGTGGTGGAGATGTGCGACAATCCGGCCACCGCCTTCCGGGAGAAGAAGGACTCCTCCCTGACGGTGGGGCTGAACATCCTGAAAAGCGGCGGTGGCGACGCCTTTGTGTCCGCCGGCAGCACCGGCGCCCTGCTCTCCGCCGCCACCCTGATGATCCACCGGGTGAAGGGCATCCGCCGGGCCGCCCTTGCCCCCGTGGTGCCCACCGGCAAGGGTGGCGCGGTGCTCATCGACTGCGGCGCCACCGCCGAGGGCACTCCGGAGTACCTGCTCCAGTTTGCTTTCATGGGCTCCTACTACGCCGAGCGGGTGCTCAAGCGGCCTGAGCCTCGGGTGGGCCTGCTGAACATCGGCGCGGAGCCCTCCAAGGGCACCGACCTCCAGCGGGAGGCCCACGCCCTGCTCACCGCCGCCGACAAGGCGGGGCGCATCCGCTTCGTGGGCAACGTGGAGGCCCGGGAGGCGGTGTACGGCGAGGTGGACGTGATCGTGTCCGACGGCTACTCCGGCAACATCTTCCTCAAGACCATGGAGGGCACCGGCGGCTTCATTTCCAAGCAGCTCAAGTCCATCTTCATGAAGAATATCTTCACCAAGCTGGCGGCGGTGATGGTGTCCGGCGGGCTGAAGGAGTTCAAGAAAATGATGGACTCCAGCGAGGTGGGGGGCACCGCCCTCATCGGCATTTCCAAGCCGGTGATCAAGGCCCATGGCTCCTCCAACGCCTACGCCATCAAGAACGCCATCCGGCAGGCCCGGGATTTCGCCGCCTCCGGGATGATCGACGATCTGGTGGAAAACATCGAATATATGAAGCTCTCCGGCAGCGAGGGATAAAAAATTTGTGTTACCTATTGACAGGTGCCCAAAACTTGCCTATTATCATAGTGCAAGCGGAATAAACCGTCACATGACGGATGGGACAGGAGTAGATTAACATGATTTTTGAGAAGCTCACCGGTCTGCTGTCCGAGCAGTTTGGCGTGGAAGCTGACAGCATCACCATGGATACCACCTTTGAGGATCTGGGGGCCGATTCCCTGGACATCGTGGAGCTGACCATGGCGGTGGAAGAGGAGTTCGGCCTGGAGAACATGGGTGAGGACGATATGTCCGGCCTGTCCACCGTGGCCGATCTGGTCAACTATCTGAAGTCCAAGCTGGAGGACTGACAACATCTGCGCAATGGGGAGCCCCGCCTGTGGCGGGGCTCCTGTCATGAAGGGAGAGACCGGGATGGAAGCCTTGGAAGAAAAGCTGGGCTACCGCTTCAGCCAGCGGGCCCTGTTGGAAAACGCCCTGACCCACAGCTCCTACGCCAATGAGAACAAGGCCAGGGGCTGCCAGAGCAATGAGCGGCTGGAGTTTTTGGGGGATTCGGTGCTGGGTATGGTGACCGCCGACTATCTGTTCCGCACCCACCCCGACCTGCCCGAGGGGGATCTGACCCGTACCCGGGCCGCACTGGTGTGCGAGGGCAGCCTGGTGGAGGTGGCCCAGCAGCTGGACCTGGGCACCTACCTGAAGCTGGGCAAGGGGGAGGACGCCGGCGGCGGCCGGGAGCGGCCCTCCATCGTGGCCGACGCCGTGGAGGCGGTCATCGCCGCCGTCTACCTGGACGGGGGCATTGGCTCCGCCCGGAAGATCATCCAGAAGTTTATCCTGGACCGGGAGGAGGAGAAGAGCGCCAGCCGGGACTACAAGACCGCCCTCCAGGAGCTGGTGCAGCGGGAGAGCGGCCAGGTGCTGGGCTATCAGCTCATCGGCGCCGAGGGCCCCGACCACGCCAAGATTTTCTCGGTGGAGGTGGACCTGAACGGCACTCCCATCGGCCAGGGCAAGGGCCACAGCAAAAAAGAGGCGGAACAGAATGCCGCCAAGGCCGCCATTGAGAAGCTGAAGGGCTGAGAGATTGCCGAGGTATTCCGCCTCTTTTTCGCGCGCACGCGCGCCGCCGCCCTGCGGCGCCAAGCATTTTGCGCAGCAAAATCTTGATGCCGGGCGAATTCAGTTCGCCCGAGCAGATGAGATCAATGGGTTCCCAAACCGCCGTGCGGTTTGGGTGGCGGAACAGAATGCCGCCAAGGCCGCCATTGAGAAGCTGAAGGGCTGAATCATGTAAAAAGGCAGATCGGCCTACCTGAAAGGGTAAGCCGGTCTGCCTTCTGCTGTTTTGACAGATATTTCGTTTGGGAGATCGGACAGGCGCAAGATCAGGCTCACTTGAGCTCGATCCAGCCGGTGCCGCCGCAGCGGCTGCAATCTATCTCACCCGAGCCGTCGCATTTGTAGCAGGTCTTCCAATCCCATTTATCCGTGTTACTGCCCACGCCGTCATACTGGGGCGTGGAGTGGTCATATACCTGCCAGCCCCCTTCGCCGTCGCAGACGTTGCATCTCACTTTTCCGTCGGAACACCCCACGAAGGTACAGCGTATCCGGACGGGCCTGTCGGAATCGGAGTCGGAGGAAGAGGAGCTGCCGCTGCCGGAAGGGGTGGTGGTGGAGCCCTGAGATTCCGAATCAGCTGGGGCGGAACTCAGGTCCACAGCCACCAGAGCCTCCACGGCGTAGGGCTGGGTGTCGTATTCGGCGTAGATATAGTAGACCCCCTCCACGCCGGGATTCCAGTACATGATCCGCACCGTCAGGTCCTGGAATTCGTTGCGTGAGTCCACCACGGGAGTGATAAAATCTCCGTCGTGTCCGGCGCCGAAGAAAAGCTGCCAGCGGAAGTCGTCAAACTGGTTGGCGGCGGTGAAGTCCCAATCGATAATCCAGGATTCCTCCTGCGCAAGGTCTTTCAAGGTATAGATATCGCCCGTCATCACTGCGTCCATGGGGGTACAGAAAAAGAAGGACTCATTGCGGTAGTAGCTGTCCACCCAGAGCTCATCCCGGGCGTCCCCTTCGTCGGTTCGGAAGGTGGCGCCGGCGCTGTAGGCAACCCCATCCCGCAGAACGGCGGCCTGGCCAAGCCGGGTCTTGAGCCGGCCGTCAGAGGTCTCAAAGCTGCCGTCCCCGTTCCGGTAGAGCCCGGCCAGGGCGGAGGGTCCGGCGATCCCGGTGGAGACGGTGGGACTGTCATACCGCAGGCCCAGATCCACCTGCTTCATCTGAGTGGGAATTTGAACGGTGGCCTCCAGCTTGTCGCGCTCGATGGTGCCCCAGATACAGATGTTGGCGGAGGTGTTCGCGAAGGTCACGCCTGTTTTGGCGGTGACGTCCCCGGTGCCGGTGTAGTCCAACCCCCAGCTGAAAAAGGTGGTGGTGTAGGTCTGGTCGTATTCCGCCACCAGCTCCAGATTGTATCCGCCGCCGGTGAGGACCGCCACATATTCCTCCAGAATGGCCTTGTCCTCTGCTGTGCCCTCAAATTTGCGGATGGTATAGTTGTTGCCCACGCTGGCGTTCTCGTAGGTCATGCCGGTGCCGCAGAAGTCCCGCAGATCCTGAATGACCACGCTGTCCCGGGTCACCGTATAGTCCAGGGGGTCCTTCTCGATGGCCTGGGACACCAGGACCCGGCCGGAGTCGGCGCCGCCCAGGCTGAAGGTCACCCGGAGGCTGGGGTTGGCCATGCGGGCGATGATGGTGGCGGCTTCACTCCGTTGGATGGTGGACTGGGGCGAGAAGCTGCCCTGGGCGTCCCGGCCGGTGAGAACGCCCGCGTTGTAAAGCAGGTAGACACCGGCGGCGTAATCCGCCGCGGCGGGCACGTCGGGGATGGAGCCCTGGGCCACGGAGTTGATGGCGGGATAGACCTCCTGGTTGAGGGCCCTGACCAGGATGGAGACAAACTGGGCCCGGGTGGCGGCCACGCCATATGTGCCGTATTGCCCCGGGAAAATGATGCCGTTGGCCACGGCGTAGTCCACATAGACCTGGTACCAGGGCGTCCCTCCGCCCAGATTGCAGACGCCGGTGTGGTAGATGCTGTGCAGCCGGCAGGCCAGAGCAATGGTCTCCGCCAAAGTGATCTCCCCCGTGGGATTGAAGGTGCTGGCAGAATTGCCCTGAAACAGCCCCTGTTCCCATGTGGACTGGACGGTCTGGGCATACCAGGCGCTGGCGGCTACGTCGGTAAATTGTCCCTGGGTATAGGTGTTGACCTTCCTGAAGTTGTCCAGACTGGCAGCGGACGCCTCCGGTATCAGGAGTAGGACCATGGTCAATGCCAGCAGGGTGGAAAGAATTTTTCGCCGCATGTGTCATCGCTCCTTTTGATCTCAGTTTAAGCCGGCGCGTTCCGGAGAACAGCGCCATGTGGAAGCGCCGCCCTTTTACGCCATCAGTATAGTGGATGCACTGGAAAATGTCAAAAGATATGAAAGAAAAAGGCGCGGGGCGGCTGGTACCGTCCAAAGGGGAGGACGAAAGAAAACAAAGGCCGTCGGCAGTCCTGATTTGTGCAGGATGGGGGTTAAAAAGGTTTGCAATGACGGGCTGTCCTTGATATAATATTACATTCAGAAGTATGAAGGTTGCGAGGTGCCTGCCTTGTATTTAAAAGCATTGGAGATCCAGGGATTCAAGTCCTTCCCCGACAAGACGGTGCTCTCCTTCGGAGAGGACATCACCGCCATCGTGGGCCCCAATGGCAGCGGAAAATCGAATATCTCCGACGCCATCCGCTGGGTGATGGGGGAGCAGTCCACCAAGGCCCTGCGAGGGGGCAAGATGGAGGATGTGATCTTCGGCGGCACCGCAGTGCGCAAGCAGCAGGGCTTTGCCGAGGTCTCCCTGGTGCTGGACAATACCGGCCATATCTTCCCACTGGAAGAGAGCGAGGTTATGGTGACCCGCCGGTACTACCGCTCCGGAGAAAGCGAATACTATATCAACCGCCGCTCCGTCCGATTGAAGGATGTGAACGAGCTGTTTATGGACACCGGCCTGGGCCGGGAGGGCTACTCCATCATCGGCCAGGGCCGCATCGACGAGATCCTGTCGGTGAAAAGCGGCGACCGCCGGGAAATTTTTGAGGAAGCCGCCGGTATCTCCCGGTTCCGTCACCGGAAGGAGGAGGCCCAGCGCAAGCTGGAGCGAACCCAGGAGAACCTGGTGCGCATCACCGACAAGATCGACGAGCTGGAGCTCCAGGTGGAGCCCCTGCGGCTCCAGAGCGAGAAGGCCAAAAAATTCCTCATTCTCCGGGACGAGCTGAGAGGACTGGAAATCTCCCTGTGGCTGGATCAGCTGGAGAAGCTGCGGGCGGGGGCCATCAAGACCTTGTCCGACTACGAGAACGCCTGCCGCCAGAAGGAAGAGGTCCGCCAGGCGGTGGAGGGACTGTACGCCGCCGTCGAGGACTTTTCGGCCCAAATGCGGGACAAGGACGTGGAGAGCGAGGGCGTCCGATTCCAGATGATGCAGCGGGAGGCCGACGCCAACGGCCTGGAAAACGCCATCGCCGTCCTCCAAACCAACATCCAGAACAACCTGGAGAACCGGGACCGCATCCAGCGGGAGCTGGAGCAGCAGGAGGGCCGGGCGGACTCCATCGCCGCCCAGATCACGGAGCGGCAGGCCCGGCTGGAGCTCATCGAGACAGACAGCGCCCGGCTGCGGCGCGACCTGGAGGCCCGCCAGGAGGAGGCCCGGCTGGCCAGCCAGTCGGTGGGCACCATCGCCCGGGAGCTGGAGGCCCTTCGGCAGAAGGAGGCGGTGGAGACCGCCTCCGCCGCTGACGCCAAGGCCCTGATCTCCGCCCTGGCCGCTGCGGCCCAGGAGGTGCTGGACCGGGACGAGGCCATGCGCCGGGAGCTGGCGGAGGGAGAGGAACGGCTGAAAGAGGCTCAGACCGCCCGGAGCCAGACTGCTCAGGCCCTGGACCAGGCCAAAGAGGACCGGGATTCCCTGCAAAACGTCATCAACGGCTACAGCCTGCGGCTGGAGAGCCGCCGCCGGAAGGCCAAAGAGGCGGAGGAGGCCCACGTCAAGCTCCAGATGGAGGAAAATGCCATCCGCTCCCGCATCCACATGCTCTCCGAAATGGAAAAGCTGTACGAGGGCTACTCCAAGGCGGTGAAGCTGGTAATGGGGGAGGCCAAGAAAGGCCAGCTCCGGGGAATTCACGGCCCGGTGGCCGGGCTCATCCAGGTGCCAGACGCCTACACCGTGGCCATCGAGATCGCCCTGGGGGGCGCCATGCAGCACATCGTGGTGGAACGGGAGGAGGACGGCAAGGCCGCCATCCAGTACCTGAAACGCCGGGACGGGGGCCGCAGCACCTTCCTGCCCCTGAGCTCCATCCGCCCCTCCGACTTCCGGGACCAGGGGGTGGAGCGGGAGCCCGGCTTTGTGGGCATGGGGGACAGGCTTATCCACTTTGACCTCCGATATCAGAAGATATTTTCCAACCTGCTGGGCCGCACGGTGGTGGCCCAGGATATGGATTCGGCCATCGCCATGGCCCGAAAATTCAACCACCGTTTTAAAATCGTTACCCTGGACGGCCAGGTGCTCAACCCCGGCGGGTCCATGACCGGCGGCTCGGTGTCCCGCAGCGCCGGCATCCTCAGCCGGGCCAACGAGCTGGAGCGGCTTAACCAGCAGGCGGGGGGCGTGGCCCGGCAACTGGCCGCCGCCGCCAGGACCATGGAGGAGACCCGCCGGGAGGCCACCGCCGCCGCCTACGAGGTGGAGACCGCCCAGGCCCAGCAGCGCCAGCACGAGGACGAAATCTTGAAGCTGGCCGAGCGGCTGGCTCAACTGGACGCCCAGCTGGAGCGGGCCGGGCAGGAACAGGCCGGCCAGAAAAAGGAGCTGGAAGGGCTCCAGGCCAGGGCCGCCCAGATCGAGGCGGACACCCGGGCCGCCCGGGCCAGGGTGGAGTCCCTGGAGGGGGCGGCAGCCGCCCTACGGGCGGAGGCCCAGGGCAAGGCTGCCGGTCAGAGCGACGCACAGGAGAAGGCGGCTGCCCTGGGGGAGACCATTGCCGAGCTGAACATGCGCCTGGCGGCCCTGGAGGCCGAGCGACAGGCCACCCGGCAGTCCCTGTCCGAGCTGGAGGAGCTGCGCCGGGACCTGACCGGCGACCGGGCCCAGCGGGAGGACATGCTGGCCCAGTTTGAGGAGAAGAACGCCGGGCTGGAGGAGGAGATCCGGGAGAAGGAACGGCAGCTCCAGGCCATCCGGCAGGAAAACCAGGACCGGCAGGAGGACATCAGCCGCCTCAACCGGGAAAAGCTGGACCTGGAGGCCCGGCGGAACCAGGCCGACCGGGAGGCCAGGGATAAAAACGGAACCCTGCTCAACCTGGAGCGGGAGGTCTCCGTGCTGGAGCAGAAGAAGGCCGCCGCTGCCCTGGAGGAGAAGAACCTGCTGGACAAGCTGTGGGAGACCTACGAGCTGTCCCACCAGGCGGCCATGGCCCAGCGGGTGGAGCTGGAGAGCGTCCCCAAGGCCCAGCGCCGGGTGGGGGAGCTAAAAAAGGCCATCTCCGGCCTGGGCAACATCAATCTGGACGCCATCGACGAGTTTGCCCGGGTGAACGAGCGGTATACCTACCTCACCGATCAGCGGGACGATGTGCAGAAATCCAAGGCGGAGCTGGAGGGCATTATCGCCGACATCACCGAGGAGATGCGGGCCATTTTTTCCACCCAGTTTTCCATTCTCAACGAGGCCTTTCAGCAGACCTTTGTGGAGCTCTTCCGGGGGGGCAAGGCCACCCTGGAGCTGGAGGACCCGGAGGATATCCTCAACTGCGGCATTGAGATCAAGGTGCAGCCCCCGGGGAAGGCCCTGAAGGTGCTCTCCCTATTGTCCGGCGGGGAGAAAGCCTTTGTGGCTATCGCCCTGTACTTTGCCATCCTGAAGGTGCGGCCCACCCCCTTCTGCGTGATGGACGAGATCGAGGCCGCCCTGGATGACGCCAACGTGGTGCGCTTTGCCCACTACATGCGCCAGATGGCGGACAAGACCCAGTTTATCGTTATCACCCACCGCCGGGGCACCATGGAAGAAGCGGATGTCCTCTACGGGGTCACCATGCAGGAGCAAGGTATCAGCCGGATGCTGACCATCAATCTAAATGATGTGGAAAAGGAACTCAATCTCAGATAAGGAGCGTTGAACATGGAACAGGCGTATAAGGCCCGCAAAGTGATGGAGCGGATGTCCATTGTGGCGGCTCTGCTGATCTGTCTGGCGCTGGTGCTTCAATTCATCTGGCTGTTTGTGGCCGGACTGGTCATCATCGCCGTGGCCGTCGCCATTTTGCACGTCTACTGGCGCTGCCCGGACTGCGGGGCCTTTCTGGGAGTCAGTAAGACGGACAAGTGCCCCAAATGCAGCCGTCCCATTGAATAAGAAAGGAATTTGGAACATATGGGCTTTTTCGCGAAAATCAAGGCGGGGCTCACCCGCACCAAGGAGAACATCGGCCACTCTATCGAGCAGATCTTTGCCGGCGAGCTCAACGACGACTTTTACGACGAGCTGGAGGAGACCCTGATCCTGGGAGACATGGGTGTGGACACCACCCTCAAGGCGGTGGAGGAGCTCCGCCGCCGGGTGAAGGAGGAGAAGATCAAGGACATGGAGGCTGCCCGCACCTGCCTGCGGCAGGTGCTCACCGATATGCTGCTGGTAGGGGAGCCGGAGCTCCATCTCACCACCACCCCCTCGGTGGCTCTGTTCATCGGGGTGAACGGGGTGGGAAAGACCACCACCATCGGCAAGCTGGCCGCCAAGATGAAAGGGGAAGGCAAGCGGGTGCTCATGGCCGCCGGCGACACCTTCCGGGCCGCCGCCGCCGACCAGCTGGAGATCTGGAGCCAGCGGGCGGGGGTGGAGCTGGTGCGGCAGCACGAGGGGGCCGACCCTGCCGCCGTGGTCTTTGACGCCCTCTCCGCCGCCAAGGCCCGGAAAGCCGACGTGGTCCTCATCGACACCGCCGGCCGGCTCCACAACAAGCAGAACCTGATGAACGAGCTCAACAAAATCAGCCGGGTGGTGGATCGGGAGCTGCCCGGCTGCGACCGGGAGACCCTGCTGGTGCTGGACGCCACCACTGGCCAGAACGGCCTGATCCAGGCCAAGCAGTTCAAGGAAGCCGCCGGCATCACCGGCATCGTCCTCACCAAGCTGGACGGTTCGGCCAAGGGGGGCATTGTCATTGCCATTGCCCAGGAGCTCCAGGTGCCGGTGAAGTATATCGGCGTGGGAGAGGGCATTGACGACCTGATGCCCTTCGAGGCCCAGGCCTTTGTGGAAGCGCTGATCTGATGGAGGTTATTTGACATGGCTAGAATGGACGGACGGGCCAGCGACCAACTGCGGCCTGTGGAGATTATTCCGAATTTTAACAAATTTGCCGAAGGCTCCTGCCTCATCCGCTGCGGCAACACCCAGGTGCTGTGCTGCGCCAGCGTGGAGGAGCGCACCCCGCCCCACGTCCCCGAGGGGGAGGGCTGGGTCACCGCCGAGTATTCCATGCTGCCCCGGGCCAACCGGGAGCGGTCCAAGCGGGACGTGTCCAAGCTGAAGCTGTCCCCCCGGTCGGCGGAGATCCAGCGGCTGGTGGGCCGGTCCCTCCGCGCCTGCGTGGATATGAAAAAACTGGGGGAGCGCACGGTTACCATCGACTGCGACGTGCTCCAGGGGGACGGCGGTACCCGCACCGCTTCCGTGACCGGGGGCTATGTGGCCCTGGCTCTGGCCTTGAAAAAGGTGGGGGCGGCCGACGCCCTGGTGGACCAGGTGGCCGCGGTGTCCGCCGGGATTGTGGACGACCAGCTGCTGCTGGACCTGTGCTATGAGGAGGACTCCTCCGCCCAGGTGGATCTGAACTGCGTCATGACCGGCCGGGGAGAGCTGGTGGAGCTCCAGGGCACCGGCGAGGGCCGGAGCTTCACCATCGCCGAGCAGCGGGCCCTGGTGGACCTGTGCGCCGGGGGAATTGCCCAGCTCCAGGCCATCCAGAAGAGTGTGCTGGAGGGATGAACATGAAAATGGTATTGGCCAGCAAGAACGCCCATAAGCTGGTGGAGATGAGGGACATCCTCTCCCAGCTGGGGGTGGACGTGGTGCTGGAGTCCGATGTGGGCGTGGATGTGGACGTGGAGGAGACCGGGACCACCTTTGAGGAGAACGCCTTTCTCAAGGCCAGCGCGGTGTGCCAGGCCTCCGGCCTGCCCGCCATTGCCGACGACTCCGGCTTGTGCGTGGACGCCCTCAACGGAGCCCCCGGGGTGTACTCCGCCCGGTACGGCGGCCCTGAGCTGGACGACGTGGGCCGGTACAGGCTGCTGCTGGACAACCTGCGGGGCCAGATCGACCGGCGGGGGAAGTTTGTCTCCTGCATTTGCTGCTGCTTCCCCAACGGGGACAAGGTGGAGGCCCGGGGAGAGTGCCCCGGCACCATCGCCTATGCCCCCAAGGGGGAGGGCGGCTTCGGCTACGACCCGGTGTTCTTCCTGCCCGGGCTGAAAAAGACCTTTGCCCAGCTGACGGCGGAGGAGAAAAACGCCATTTCCCATCGGGGCAACGCCCTGAAACAATTTAAAACAGAATTGGAGAAGTATCTGAATGGACTTGACAAGTAAGCAGCGCTCCCAGCTGCGGGGGCTGGCCAACGGCATCGACACCATCCTCCATGTAGGCAAGGAGGGCATCGGCGACAACCTGGTGAAGCAGGCCGACGACGCCCTGGAGGCCCGGGAGCTCATCAAGGGCAAAGTGCTGGAGAACAGCCTGCTCACCAGCCGGGAGGCGGCGGAGGAGCTGGCCCAAAAGACCCGCAGCGAGGTGGTGCAGGTTATCGGCACCAAATTCGTGCTCTACCGGCCCACCCACAAGAAGGACAAAAAGGACAAGATCATCCTGGTGGCGGATAAGAAGAAAAAATAAGGGGGCACAATCATGAAGCTCGGTATTTATGGCGGTACCTTCAATCCCCCCCACCTGGGCCATCTGGCGGCGGCCCAGTTTGCCCTGGACGCCTTGGGGCTGGATCAGCTGATCTTTGTTCCGGCCGCCACCCCGCCTCACAAGACTCTGCCGGCGGACAGCCCCAGCCCTCAGGACCGGCTGGCCATGATCGAGCTGGCGGCGGACGGTTTGCTGCTGCCCAAGCAGGTGAGCGTCAGCGATCTGGAGCTGGCCCGGCCGGGGAAGAGCTATACCGCCGACACCCTGGCGCAGTTCCGCAAGCAGTATCCGGAGGCGGAGCTGTGGCTGCTGATGGGCACCGACATGTTCCTCACCCTGCAAAACTGGCGGGAGCCGGAGGTCATCACCCGCCTGGCGGGGATTTGTACCTTCGCCCGCACCCAGTCGGACAGCGTGGAGCTGCTGGAGACCCAGGCCAGGTATCTGGAAAAGACCTTCGGAGCCCGCACCCGGGTGCTCCAGCTGCCTGAGATCGTGGAGGTATCCTCCACCCAGCTGCGGGCCATGCTAACCCGGGGGGAGGGGCAGGAGTACCTGGCTCCGGCGGTGTACGGTTACATCCTCCGCCACGGGCTGTACGGCCTTCACCCCGATCTGAAGCACCTGCCCGACCGGGAGCTGCGGGCCTGCTCCTACTCCATGATCCGGGCCAAGCGGATCGCCCACATCCAGGGCACCGAGGAGGAGGCGGTGCGGCTGGCCGCCCGCTGGGGGGCCGACCAGGAAAAAGCCCGCCGGGCGGCCATCCTCCACGATTGTACCAAGTACCTGGAGATGGAGGAGCAGTTGCAATTATGCCGCAAATATGGTATTGTACTGGATGATTTAGAGCAGCAGGCCGTGAAGCTGCTCCATTCCAAGACCGGGGCGTGTGTGGCCCGGGACGTGTATGGGGTGAGTGACGACATCTATTGGGCCATCTTCTGGCATACCACCGGGAAGGCCGATATGACCCTGCTGGAAAAGATCCTCTATATTGCCGACTATATGGAGCCCAACCGGGACTTCCCCGGGGTGGAGAAGCTGCGGAAGCTGGCGTATGAGGATCTGGATCAGGCGGTGTTGGCGGGATGCGAGATGAGCATCCAGGAGATGGCGGACCGGAAGCTGCCCGTCCACTCCAACACGCTGCGGGCCAGGGATTGGCTGCGGAAGGAAACCACCGGAAAGGAACCGTAAGATGAACCCAGAAGAGAAAAAAACAGGCCGGGGAGGCGCCCGGCTCCAGAAGAAAGAAAAAACACCCAAAGCCCCCAAACAGAAGAAGCCCTCCAATCGGACGCCCAAGCAGAAGGCGCTGCGTATTTTATTTATTGTCCTCACCGTCATTGCCGCCATTATTGTGGCCCTGTTTATCGCCTACAAGCTGATGGTGGTCAGGCCCGAGGTCCCCAACCTGGTGGAGCAGCCCGACGTCCAGCAAGGGGAGGAGTTTGAGACCACCGGGCCCAAGGTATACGGCGACCGGAAGGAGGACTTTTTCACCTTCCTGGTCATCGGCCGTGATACCGGCGGCGGCGGCAACACCGACACTCTGATGGTGATGTCCTACGATATCCCCAATCAGAAACTCAGCGTGCTAAACCTCCCCCGGGATACCATGGTCAACGTGCCCTGGGATGTAAAAAAGATCAACTCGGTGTACAACTATGCGTCTTTGTATGATAAAGACGGGGTAGACTTCCTGAAGGAGGAGATCTCCTGCCTCATCGGCTTCCAGCCCGACTTCACCGTGGTGGTGGAGTGGGAGGCCGTGGGAGAGCTGGTGGACGCCATCGGCCCGGTGGAGTTCGACGTGCCCTATGACATGAGCTACGACGACGGTACCCAGGATCTCCACATCCACCTGAGCGCCGGGGTCCAGGAGATCGACGGCGACAAGGCCATGCAGCTGCTGCGGTGGCGGAAGAACAACAAGATCGTCAACGGGCAGTTTGTGACCTACGGCGGTTACGTCAACGGCGACCTGGGCCGCATCCAGACCCAGCAAGCCTTTATCAGCGCCGTCATCGACAAATGCCTGTCCAGCCTGAGTGTGGACAAGCTGCCCGCCCTGGCCCAGATTTTCATGAACAATGTGGACACCAGGGGGACGCTCACGGTGGGCAACATCGCCTGGTTTGCCCAGGAGGCCATCCTGGGCGGGCTGAGCATGGACAATGTCAGCTTTATGACCCTTCCCGCTGAGGGCGTGTACGTCTACAGCCGGACGGTGGGCAACAACCAGTCCTATGTGGTGCCCATCCCCGACGAGACTCTGGAAATGATCAACACCTACTTCAACCCCTTTGAAGAGGATATCACCCTGGATCAGCTGGACCTGATGAGCGTCAACGACGACGGCACCCTGTCCTCCACCAGCGGCTATGTGGAGGATACCGCCGCCGCCGGGTCTCAGCAGAGCAGCAAGAATACCTCCAGCACCAAGGATAGTTCCAGCAGCAAGGACAGCTCCAGCAGCGGGACGGCCTCGGTGACCTCCACCCCCAAGCCCAGCACCTCGGTGACCTCCACCCCCAAACCCAGCGCCACCCCCAAGGTGACCGCTACCCCCAAGCCCACGGCCACCCCCAAGCCGGCGGAGACGCAGAAGCCCGTGGCTACAGCAGCGCCCAGCGCCACGCCCCAGCCTACGGCCACCCCGGCGGCCACCGCTACGCCGGAGCCTGTGTCTACCCCGGAGCCTACGCCGGTATCCACTCCCGCGCCGGCTGTCACCTCACAGCCGGATACCCAACCTGACATCGGCCCCGGTATGGAGCCGGTGGAGTAAAGGAGAGAACGCAATGCTGACACCCAAAGAGATCGCCATTACCGCCGTGAAGGCCCTGGACAGCAAGAAGGGGCAGGATATCAAGGTACTGGAGACCGGCCACCTGACCACGCTGGCCGACTACTTCGTGCTGTGTTCCGCCACCTCCACCACCCAGATCAAGGCCCTGGCCGACGTGTGCGAGAAGATGCTCAAGGACGCCGGGGAGCCTCCCCACCATGTGGAGGGCCACCGGGGCGGTATCTGGATTCTGCTGGACTTCTCCTCTGTGGTGGTTCATATCTTTAACGAAGAGGCCCGGCAGTTCTATGATCTGGAGCGGCTGTGGAGCGACGCCACTCCCATGGATCTGTCCGATATCCTGACGGAGGGCTGAAGCTAAAAAACAGACATCCGGCAAGAAGGATTTTCCTTCTTGCCGGATGTTGCTTTCTATGGTCAGGACGATTATGGTACCACCACTGGGCTGGAGGTCCACTCCAGGCCGCAGGGCCTGGGCGTGGGGAAGCACAGGCCGTACAGGTCGGTGCAGCGGCACTCCGCCCCAAAGACCTGCCGGGCCGGGCCGGTGAGGGCCTTGGCCTGGGCGGGTTTTGTCAGAATGGGGAGGGTACAGGCTGTTTTCATCTCCCGCAGCAGGGCCTGTCCCCGGCGGTTGAGCCCCAGCACCCGCACATAGGGCGGGAGGTTGGGGCGGTCAGCCCCAATCCCCAGGAAGGCGGAGAGGGCCAGCCGCCGCAGCCGGGCGTGGGTATATCGTTTGGTCTTGGCAAGGGAATAAAATTCCTCCAGGGAGAGGGCCTGCCGGGCGGCGCAGAGCAGCCGGTCGGGCAGGCCCTCCGCCGCGCCGTGGTCGGGGAGGAGTGCCCAGTCCGCCGCCGTCATGGTCCGCAGCCGGGCCAGGACGGCCCGCTCCGCCCAGGCCAGGGAGGAGGGCGCCCCAAGCGCCTCCAGGCTGCCCCGGGGCAGCCACAAAGCGGCCTGTCCGGCCTGTCCCTCCCGCAGCAGGCGGCGGATCTGGGTGGCGGAGGCAAAGCCTCCCGCCGCCGAGGAGGCCCCGTGGCCCGCCCCCCGGCGGGGGATGGTCATGGGCTGGATGGCGCTGCCCAGGGCGTTCAGGGCCCGGAGATACTCCACCCCCAGGTTGTTGTTTGGGGTGGACAGGCAGGAGCAGCCCGCCGCCTCCTGCCGGGCGGCGGGAAAGGACAGGCCCCGGGCCAGGGCCTCTTTCAGCTTTAGGCGGTAGTCAGGGTTGTCCAGGATGCGGGCGGCTTCAGACAGCTGGTCTAAATTGCCGCATTCGCTGCCGAAGGAGAGAAACTTCACCACCCCGGTGGCCTCCAGCAGGCCCACCCCGCCCCGGGCGAAGGACTCCGCCGAGGACAGGGCCCAGGGGGTGGGCAGCTCCAGCACCAGGTCGGCGCCCCCCCGGAGGGCCAGACCCGCCCGGGTCCACTTGTCGGCTATGGCGCAGTCCGCCCCCTGAACCCAGTGTCCGCTCATGACGCACACCAGTGCGGTATCTTCGCCCAGCACGGCCCGGGTCTGGGCCAGCTGCCAGGCGTGTCCCAGGTGAAATGGATTGTATTCCGCGATGACGCCGGCAGCGGTCATAAAGGTTCCTCCAGAAACAACTTAAAAATTTTTACTCTTTCGTTCAATTTTAGCATTGTCCTTTGGACAAAAAAGGGATACAATACAAACAAGTATGTGCTCCTATTGTACTACGGGAACGCTTGGCGCTCAAGCCACAGTTTTAGGAATGTAAGGAGAGATAGAACCATGAAAGTTCTGGTCATCAACGCAGGCAGCTCATCCCTCAAGTATCAGCTCATGGACCCCGCCACCCGTGAAGTGCTGGCCAAGGGTCTGTGTGAGCGGATCGGCATCGACGGCCGCCTGACTCACAAGATCCCCGCCAAGGACGCCAAATATGAGTTCGAGATTCCCATGCCCACCCACGCCGAGGCCATCCAGGCTGTGCTGGACGCCCTGCTGTCCGCCGAGCACGGCGTGATCAAGAGCGCCTCCGAGATCGACGCGGTGGGTCACCGGGTGGTGCACGGCGGCGAGAAGTTCGCCTCCTCCGTGCTTATCGACGAAGAGGTCATGGCCGCTATCGAGGAGTGCATCCCCCTGGCCCCCCTCCACAACCCCGCCAACATTACCGGCATCAAGGCCTGCCAGAAGGTTATGCCCGGCGTGCCCATGGTGGCCGTGTTCGATACCGCCTTCCACCAGACCATGCCTTCCAAGAGCTATATCTACGCTCTGCCCTACGAGTACTATGAGAAGGACAAGGTCCGCCGCTACGGCTTCCACGGCACCTCCCACCGCTATGTGTCCGCCCGGGCTGCCGCCATGCTGGGCAAGCCCATCGAGGAGCTGAAGATCATCACCTGCCACCTGGGCAACGGTTCCTCCATCGCCGCCGTGGACTGCGGCAAGAGCGTGGACACCACCATGGGCTTCACCCCCCTGGCCGGCCTGCCCATGGGCACCCGCTCCGGCGACCTGGACGCCGGCATCATGGAGTACCTGATGAACAAGTACGGCTGGGACATGAAGGAAATGATGAACGTCCTCAACAAGAAGTCCGGCGTGCTGGGCATTTCCGGTGTGTCCTCCGACTTCCGTGACATCGAGACCGCCGCCCACGAGGGCAACCAGCAGGCCGCCCTGGCCCTGGAAGCCTTCCAGTACAGCGTGAAGAAGTATATCGGCGCTTACGCCGCCGCCATGGGCGGGGTGGACGCCATCGTCTTTACCGCCGGCGTGGGCGAGAACGACGGCAACACCCGCATGGGCGCCGCCTCCGGCCTGGAGTACATGGGCGTGAAGATGGACCCCGAGGCTAACAATGTCCGGGGCAAGGAGACCGTGATCTCCGCCGCCGACTCCAAGGTGAAGGTGCTGCTCATCCCCACCGACGAGGAGCTCATGATCGCCATGGACACCGCCGCTATTGTGGGCAAGTAAGCAAAAAAATCTACTGAAAAAGGCCTGCCGTATAAAATGAACTGCACCCCATTTGTTAGACAGTATGGTATACTGGATAACAAGTGGGGTGCTTT
>CASEOA010000095.1 GCA_949289455.1 uncultured Eubacteriales bacterium | reverse complement strand
ATCCGCTGCTCCCCGTGGACGGGGATGAAGAACTTGGGCTTCACCAGGGCGTGGATGATCTTCAGCTCCTCCTGGCAGGCGTGGCCCGACACATGGAGGGCCCGCTCCCGCTCGTTGAGGACCTCGGCGTCCTTCCGGTAGAGCTCGTTGATGACGTTGCCGATGGCGTGCTCATTGCCGGGGATGGCGGAGGCGGAGAGAATCACCCGGTCGCCGGCCTGGATGTCCACCTGCCGGTGGGTGTTGAAGGCCATCCGGGTGAGGGCGGACATGGTCTCCCCCTGGCTGCCGGTGGTGATGATGCAGATCTTGTTCTTGGGGAGGCTCTTGATGTGAGCCAGATCCACCAGCACCCCCTCGGGAATCTTCATATAACCCAGCTCGGTGGACACCCGCATGGCGTTCTCCATGGACCGGCCGGTGACCGCCACCTTCCGGCCATACCGGGCAGCCACGTCGATGATCTGCTGGATACGGTCCACGTTGGAGGCAAAGGTGGTGACGATGATGCGCTGCTCGCAGCCCCGGAAGAGGGCATCGAAGGAGTCCCCCACGCTGCGCTCGCTCTTGGTGAAGCCGGGGCGCTCCACGTTGGTGGAGTCGGCCAGCAGGGCCAGTACCCCCTCCTTGCCCAGCTGTCCCAGCCGGCCCAGATCGATCATGCCCCCCTGGATGGGGGTGGGGTCGATCTTGAAGTCGCCGGTGTGGACCACGGTGCCCACGGCGCACTTGATGGCAAAGCCGCAGGCGTCGGCGATGGAGTGGTTCACATGGATGAACTCCACCGAGAACTTGCCCGCCTTCACGGTCTCCCCCGCCTCGCAGGTGATGAGCTTGGTCTTGTTCGCCAGCCGGTGCTCCTCCAGCTTCAGCTTCACCAGCCCGGCGGTCATCCGGGTGGCGTAGATGGGCACGTTGATGTCCCGCAGAAGGTAGGGGATGGACCCGATGTGGTCCTCGTGGCCGTGGGTGAGGAAGATGCCCCGGATCTTGTCCTTGTTCTTGATGAGATAGGTGAAGTCGGGGATGACCACGTCAATGCCGTACATGTCGTCGTCGGGGAAGCCCATGCCCACGTCCACGATGATCATGTCCCCGCCGTACTCATAGACGGTCAGGTTTTTGCCGATCTCGTTGAGACCACCCAGGGAGATGATTTTCAGTTTTTCAGCCATAAAAGTCTTGGCACGCTCCTTTTCAAACAGTGTGGTATGTATGGACGGGGGAGCCATTTGCGCACAACAAGAAAAGCGGTGGGGTCCCGCTCGTTCCGGCCCTGCCTCGCCGGAAAAAGGGGACGGCCATGCACCGCCCGGCGCCGCTATGCTCCTGTGTCCTGCCTTATCAAAAGTGCGGAACCGCACATAAAGCCATTATAAAATAATGTTAACATAGTATACCACAGCTATGGGAAAAAGTATACCATTTTTTTGGGGCGAATTTAGGCAAAATCGGAAGCGGGTTTGCCCTGGGGCGGAAAATATGGTACAATCGCCGGGAAAAGGAGGGGAGCATACCTGATGAATATTCAGATTTTCGGCAAGAGCAAGTGCTTCGACACCAAAAAGGCGGAGCGCTGGTTCAAGGAGCGGCGGATCAAGTTTCAATCCATCGACCTGGTCAAGTATGGCATCAGCCCGGGGGAGCTGAAAAGCGTCCTGGGCGCCGTGGGGCTGGAGGCCCTCATCGACCAGAAGCACCCTGACGCCGCCCTGCTCAACTACCTGGCCTACGACGCCGACAAGGTGGACAAGCTGCTGGACAACCCCAAGCTGCTGAAAACCCCCATCGTCCGCAACGGTAAGCAGGCCACCGTGGGCTATTGCCCCGAGGTGTGGAAGGACTGGGCGTAGCTCACACCCCGTACAGGGCGGCAATCTCCTTCAGCCGGGCGGTGAGCAGGTCCACCGCCCACTGGGGGCGCAGCAGGGTGACTCCGTCGCCCAGGCCGAAGAGCCACCCCCAGAACTGGGGGCTGACCACGGCGGCGATGGTGACGGTGAAGTGGTCGGGGCCGTCGGGCACCAGAATGGCGTCCAGGCCGAACCGGTCCAGAATCACCCCCACCAGCCGGTTGACGCACCGCAGGGTGAGCTGCCCCTCCCGGCCGGAGAACATACCGAAGTGCTTGGCGGCATATGCTGCCATGTCGAAGTCCTGGGGCACCCCCTGCCGGGGCAGGCAGGTCACCGCCAGATCGGCCATCTTGTCCACCCGGTAGTGGCGCAGCTCCTGCCGGTGGTGGTCGTAGCCGGCCAGGTAGTAGTTCTCGTTGTCCCAGATCAGACCGGCGGGGGAGACGGTGTACCGCCTGCCCTCGTGGCGGTACACTTTTTCCTTGCGGACGTTATACTCAAAGTATTGAAAGGTGACGGCTTTCCCCGCCGTAATGGCGGAATGGAGCCGGTCCACGCTGTAGTAGATGGTTTCGTTGAGGGTCTTGACCCGGCGGTCCACATAGACCTGCCGCTGGAGCTGCCGGGCCTGATGGACGCTGGCCTGGGCCTCCAGCTTGCGGATGAGCTGGCCGCTCTTCTTCTGAGTGATGAACCGGGAGGACTGCACCGCATCCACCAGCAGCTTGAGCTCGGCCAGCTGGAAGGTGCGCTCCCCCAGAAACCAGCCCGGCGCCCGGCCCTTCCGGCTCTGCACGTCCAGGCCGAAGTCCCGCAGGGCCTCCATGTCGGTGTAGATGCTCTTGCGCTCGGCGTTGATGCCATGGCGCTCCAGCTCGGCAATGAGCTGAGGCACCGTCATGGGGTGGTCCTCGTCGGTGTTCTGCCACAAGATCCGGCAGAGGGTGAGCAGCTTCAATTTTTGACAGGCGCTTTTTGCCATGGCGTTGTCCTCCTGTGTCAGTCTCTAAGTCCAGTGTACCACAGGAACTGTCCTATAAATCGTACTATACCACATTTTGTCGGAGAAGGCGAGGGTTACCATGTATATTGCCGCGGGTTCCATCTGTCCCCTGTATGAGGCCCCGGAGGACGGCAGTCCCCGGGCCGACGAGGTGCTGTACGGCTGGCCCCTGACCGGCCTGGAGGAGCGGGGCCCCTGGCTGCGGGTGCGCACCCACTACGGCTATGAGGGCTGGGTCCGGCGGGCCCTGCTGGTCCCCGGCCCGGCGGAGGCGGGGGAGCGGCTGATGATCACCGCCCCCTTTGCCGACGTGCTGGAGGGGCCGGAGGTGGAGCTGCCTCTGCTGGCCACCCTGCCCCGGGGCGGCCTGGCGGAGCCGATGCCCGGCCCCTGTCCGGAGGGCTGGCGTCGGGTGGCCCTCCTGGATGGCCGGGAGGGCTATGTGAAGGGGGGCCACACAACCCCCTGGCTCCGAAATCCGCCCCAGCTGCCGGAGGAGGCTCTGCGGGCCCGGGTGGTTGCCCGGGCAATGAGCTATCTGGGCACCCAGTACCGGTGGGGGGGCAAGTCCCCGGCGGGGATCGACTGCTCGGGCCTCACCTTTATGGCCTGGTTTTTCAGCGGGGTGTGCCTCTACCGGGACGCCAAACTGGTGGAGGGCTATCCCGCCCGGCCCATTCCGCCGGAGGCGTGCAAGCCCGCCGATCTGCTCTACTTTCCCGGCCACATCGCCCTCTGCCTGGGGGAGGGGCGGTACATCCACGCCACCGCCCGGACGGGCAGCGACGGGGTGGTGATCAACAGCCTCAACCCCGCCCACCCGGACTTCCGGCCCGATCTGGCGGAGCGTCTGCTCACCGGAGGGACGGTGTTCCCCCTGGGGAGATAAAGACTTTGTGAAGATTTCCCCTGCCCCCTTGCAAAACGGCGCCCCTTCCTCTATACTATGAGACTGTTGACATAAAATAGAGAAAGGGGCGCTTTCTGTGGCCCAGGTACCTAAAAAACGCCGCCGGGTTTCCCCGTTGCGGCGGTTCGGCTTGTTTTGCTACGGCCTGCTGGTGGTGCTGTCCCTGGCGGTGATCGTGCTGTTCTGCGCCTACCATCTGCTGTCCAAGGAGCCTGAGATGGCGGGGCCCGTCCACACCCCCACCGCCCCGGGGGTCAGCGGCAGCTCCGGTGATCTGGAGCGGCGGGAGCACGCCTACACCTTCCTGCTGGTGGCCAAGGACCAGGTGGGGGTGAACGCCGACACCATGATCGTGTGCACCTATGACACTGAGGCCCAGACGGTGGGCATGGTGTCGGTGCCCCGGGACACCCTGGTGGAGAGCGGCAAACTTAACTCGGTGTACCAGAAGGGGATCGAGACCCTGCGGGACACCATCTCTGACCTGCTGGGGGTGCCCATCGACTTCTATGTGGGCATCAACATGGAGGGATTGAAGGTGCTGGTGGACGAGCTGGGGGGCATCGAGTTCGACGTGCCCATCCACATGGCCTACGACGACCCCACCCAGGACCTGCACATCCACTACGAGCCGGGGCTCCAGCATCTGGACGGCCAGGACGTGGTGAACGTGGCCCGCTGCCGGAAGAACTCCGACGGGGAGGGCACCTATCCCCATAACATCTACGACGCCTACCCCGACGCCGACATCGGCCGCACCCGCACCCAGCAGAAGCTCATCTCCGCCATCCTGCAAAAGGCCCTGACCAACCCCCAGAAGATCAACCGTTACATTGAGATCTTTCTGGAGTATGTGAACACCGACCTGGAGTTCGGGGAGATGCTGTGGTTTGCCCAGCCCGCCCTGTCCTTCGACTTCTCCACCGGCTTTTCCAGCACCACCCTCACCGGCAACGGCAACACCTACTATCCCGGCTGGGGGGAATACTGCTACCAGCTCTACCCGGAGGAAACCCTGGAGACCGTCAATACCCTGCTGAACCCCTACACCAGGGACCTGACCCTGGCGGACATGAACGTGTTCCAATATTCGTAATCCATCCTCGCTCCCCATTGGTTCAAGAGAGTGGATCTTCTGTTGGTTTTATCAGTTGGTTAGTGGGTCCTTTGGGCCCCTCCCCCCGGTGCAGGAAAGACCCCCCTCCCGGGGCCAAAAAGACCCCCCTTCCCGGCACGGCGCCGGAGAAGGGGGGCTTTGCTTTATGCCAGCAGGTCGGGGCCGGGCAGGTCCATCTGCCGCTTGCGGGCGGCGGAGAAGGCCAGCTTTTTGGCCAGGGCCTCCCTGTCCCCGGAGGCCAGGACCTCCCGATAGGACTGGAGGTTGCCGATGAGCCGGTCCAGCACCTCCAGCAGGGCGGGCCGGTTCAGGGAGAAGAGCTGGGTCCACAGCCCCACGTCCAGGGCGGCCACCCGGGTGCACCCCCGGAAGGAGGAGCCCTCGTAGCCCTTGCAGTCGAAGAGGGTGGGGTCGTCGCACACCGCCACGGCGATGATGTGCATGACCTGGCTGGTGTAGGCGATGAGGGCGTCGTGGGCCTCCGGGGTGGTGCGGTACACGTCCTTGCAGCCGATATAAGCCGCCATCCGCTCCAGCAGGGCCGTATGTTCCGGCTTGCTGGTCTCCCGGGGCACCATCAGGAAGTGGGAGTCCCGGAACATCTCCCCAAAGGCGTGCTCCACACCGGAAAACTCCGTGCCCGCCATGGGGTGGCAGCCGATGAAGTCCACTGTGTCGGGGAGGGCGGCCGCCCCCTCCAGGATGGCGGACTTGACGCCGCACACGTCCCACACCAGGGCCCCCCGCTTGAAGTGTGCCCGGTGCTCCGCCAGAAAGTCCAGGATGCCCTGGGGGTGGAGGGCCAGCACCACCACGTCGGCCTGGGGGAGCACGTCGGCCGCCCCCTCGGTGACCCGGTCGCCCACCCCGTGCTCGCTGGCGTAGCGGAGGGTGGGCTGGGACACGTCCACGCCCACGATCTCGTAGTCCTCAAAGCCCTTCAGGGCGATGGCCAGAGAGCCGCCGATGAGGCCCAGGCCCACAATCACCAAAGTCTTTTTCTCCATGGTTTACAGCTCCCTTCCCACGCAGGGGGCCAGTGCCCCCAGCTTGCCCATCAAATCCGTGAACTGGGCGGGGGTGATGGACTGGGCCCCGTCGCACTTGGCGTGGGGCGGGTCGTTGTGGACCTCGATGAGCAGGCCGTCCGCCCCGGCGGCCAGGGCCGCCATGCTCATCCGCTCCACCATCCAGGCCTTGCCGCAGGCGTGGGAAGGGTCCACCACCACCGGCAGGTGGGAGAGCTGCTTCACCGCCAGCACCGCCGACAGGTCCAGGGTGTTGCGGGTGAAGGTCTCAAAGGTGCGGATGCCCCGTTCGCACAAAATCACCTTCTCGTTGCCCCCGGCCATGATATACTCGGCGGACATGAGCCACTCCTCGATGGTGGAACTGAGGCCCCGCTTGAGCAGGATGGGCTTGGTGGTCTTGCCCAGCTGCTTCAAAAGATCGAAGTTCTGCATGTTCCGGGCCCCCACCTGGATCACGTCCACGCACATCTCGAACATCTCCACGTTGTCGGTAGACATGATCTCGGTGACGATGGGCAGGCCGGTGACCGCCTTGGCCTCCTGGAGCAGGCGGATGCCGTCGTTGCCCATGCCCTGGAAGGCGTAGGGGGAGGTGCGGGGCTTGAAGGCGCCCCCCCGGAGGGCGGCGGCGCCGGCGGCCTTCACCGCCTGGGCCACCCCCACGATCTGCTCCTCGCTCTCCACCGAGCAGGGGCCGGCCACCACCGCCAGCTTGTTTCCTCCCACCAGGGCGCCGCCCCCCAGGTCGATGACCGTGTCCTCCGGGTGGTACTTCCGGTTGGCCTTCTTGTAGGGCTCGGTAACCCGCATCACCCGCTCCACCCCGGGCAGCAGGGAGAGCTTCTCCTGGTCAATGCCGTCGGCGTTGCCCTCGGCCCCCAGGATGGTGGTCTCGGCCCCCTTGGACACCATGACCTTGACCCCGCCCTCCTCCATGGTGCGGATGGCTTTCTCCAGTTCCTCCGGGGCAAAGCCCCGCTTCATAATGACGACCATAAAAACTCCTTTCCAAAAACAAAACCCACAGCCGCCCAAAGGCGGCCGTGGGTAGTTCCATAAGCGTGTGTGGAACGGACCTCAGCCGGTCATGGGCATGGAAAAACGCCGCTGGCATAATAGCAGCGGTAAGCCTCATACCCAAAACCGAACAACCGGGCCACAGAGATCACACTCCTTCTGGTATTGCACTTTAGCACTTTTTGGTGCGAAAGTCAAGTGGAAATTTTACTTGAAATCCTACCACTATTGTGGTATTATATTGGGCAAGCTAGGAGTTGATGGTATGAAGATCTCTACCAAGGGGCGGTATGCCCTTCGCCTGATGCTGGACGTGGCACTCCACAGCCACGGCACCGCCGTGCCTCTCCGGGACGTGGCCCAGCGGCAGGATATTTCCGACAAGTATCTGGAGCAGATCGTCACCCAGCTGTCCCGGGCGGGGCTGGTGCGCTCCGTCCGGGGGGCGGGGGGCGGCTACCTGCTGACCCGGGAGCCTGAGGAGTACACGGTGGGGGAGATCCTGCGGGTGCTGGAGGGCAACCTGGCTCCCGTCAGCTGTGCCGACAGCGACGACGTGTGCCGGTGCAGCCGGGCCGACCGGTGTGTCACCGTGGAGGTGTGGCGGGATATCCAGGCCGCCGTATCCGGGGTGGTGGACAACCTGACCCTGGCCGAGCTGGTGCGCCGCCACCGGGAGAAATGCGGCCAGACGGAGGACTGAGTGAGAGCCAGTCAAAAACGGGCGCGGGAGACCGCGCCTGTTTTGTCTATTTTTTCCGAAAATATTTTGAAAGATTGGTGCCACAAGGCTGAAATTGTGGTAAAATAGACGCGGCAATTTGAACGAGCCGGAACGCAGGAGGTCCCAGGACCTTCTGTTTTGCTAAACGGGGGCACTATGCCGGGGGCATGGGCCCTTGGATATGATCGTTCTGACAGGAGGAGGCAGCAGAATATGCATGTGACAATCACGGACCTTTTGGATCTGTCCCACACCATGGCGGCAGACTATCTCAGCCAGTTCCAGTATCCCTGGCAGGCCCTGGACGGCATCAAGGAGCTGATCCTCTCCCTGGGGGCGGGCCTGTCCCCGGAGGAGTATGACCAGGTGGCCGAGCACGTCTGGGTGCACAAGAGCGCCAAGGTGGCCCCCACCGCCTATCTGGGCGCTCCCTGCATCATCGGGCCGGACACCGAGGTGCGCCACTGCGCCTTTATCCGGGGCTCCGCCCTGGTGGGGGCCAACTGCGTGGTGGGCAACTCGGTAGAGTTGAAAAACGTCATCCTTTTTGACAACGTCCAGACCCCCCACTACAACTATGTGGGGGACTCCATCCTGGGCTACAAGAGCCACATGGGGGCGGGCTCCATCACCTCCAACGTGAAATCCGACAAGACCCTGGTGGTGGTGAAGGGGGATACCCAGATAGAGACCGGCCGCAAGAAGATGGGGGCCATCCTGGGGGATTTTGTGGAGATCGGGTGCAACTCGGTCCTCAACCCAGGCACCGTCATCGGCCGGCACAGCAGCGTGTATCCCACCTCCTGCGTCCGGGGCGTGGTGCCGGAGAACAGCATCTACAAGGACAAAGACCATATCGTCACCCGGGAGGGGTAAGGACCCTCCATCCAAATCAAAAAGAAAGTGGGAACCACAATGGGAAAGTATTTTGGAACCGACGGCTTCCGGGGTAAGGCCGGGCAGGGCCTGACCACCGACCACGCCTACCAGATCGGCCGCTTCCTGGGCTGGTATTACAGCCGGGAGCACCGGGCTCAGATCGTGGTGGGCAAGGACACCCGCCGCTCCAGCTACATGCTGGAGTACGCCATCAGCGCCGGCATGGCCGCCTCCGGGGCGGACGTGCACCTGCTCCACGTCACCACCACCCCCTCCGTGTCCTATGTGGCCCGGACGGACAACTTTGACTGCGGCGTGATGATCAGCGCCTCCCACAACCCCTTCTACGACAATGGCATCAAGCTCATCAACGGCGAGGGGGAGAAGATGGACGAGGGAGTCATCTCCCTGGTGGAGGACTACCTGGACGGCAAGCTGGTGGTGGACGGGCAGACCGTGACCGAGCTGCCCATGGCCACCGAGGATCAGGTGGGCAGCATCGTGGACGACGTGGCCGGCCGCAACCGGTACATGGGCTACCTGATCTCCCTGGCCATCTACTCCTTTAAGGGCAAGAAGGTGGCCCTGGACTGTGCCAACGGCAGCGCCTGGAACATCGCCCCCCGGGTCTTTGAGGCCCTGGGCGCCCAGGTCTTTACCATCAACACCAACCCCGACGGCACCAACATCAACCTGGACGCCGGCTCCACCCACATCGAGGGCCTCCAGCGGTATGTGGTGGAGAACCATATGGACGTGGGCTTCGCCTACGATGGGGACGCCGACCGCTGCCTGGCGGTGGACGAGAACGGCAGGCTGGTTGACGGGGATCAGATCATGTATCTGTACGCCCTGTATATGAAGGATCGGGATAAGCTGCTCAACAACACGGTGGTTACCACCGTTATGTCCAACTTCGGCCTGTACAAGGCCCTGGACGCGGTGGGCATCCAGTATGAAAAGACCGCCGTGGGCGACAAGTACGTCTACGAGTGCATGGTGAAAAACGGCCACCGTATCGGCGGCGAGCAGTCCGGCCACATCATCTTCACCAAGTACGCCCGCACCGGCGACGGTATCCTCACCTCTCTGAAGGTGATGGAGGTCATGCTGGCCAAAAAACTTCCCCTGAGCAAGCTGGCCGAGCCGGTGACCATCTATCCCCAGGTGCTCATCAACGTGAAGGTCCACGACAAGCGCACCGCCCAGGACGACCCCGATGTCCAGGCCGCCGTGGCCGCCGTGGCCGCCGAGCTGGGGGACACCGGCCGTATCTTGGTCCGGGAGTCTGGCACCGAGCCCCTGATCCGGGTCATGGTGGAGGCCCCCGCCCAGGACCAGTGCCAGACCCTGGCCCAGCGGGTGGTGGACGTGGTCATCGCCAAGGGCCACGCGGTGTAAGCCGATCTAAGGGGGTGGTCCCATGAAAAAACTCCATGGGATGCTGAATCTCATCATGGGCGCCTTTGTGGGGGCATTTCTGGGATACGGGCTGTTTGTGGTCTGGGACTACAAAACCCATCCCGGGCTGTACGCTATGCAATCGGCTCCGTGGTACACGGGGATTGTGTTATCTGGTGCGTTCACCCTGGTGGTGCTGCTGGTCTGCCTTGTGCTGAAAGCCATCGTCAAACGCAGGGGAACGCAGACGGACGGAACATGAATCAAATTGGAAAGGGCCTGCCGCGTTCCGTGCGGCAGGCCCTTTGCCTGTGGCGGGACACAAATTTTGCGCGCGTTTTGCCCATTCTGCTCCGCCGCCGTCGGGGAGAGGGCCTCGTGCTATAATGGAAATAGGAACTATCACAGGGCAGAAGGGATGAAAAATGAGAGAATTTATTCGGATTACGGACGAAACGCTCCGCTGGTTTGCGCCCCTGCTCAGCCAGGAGCTGTTGGGGCGGCTGACCGGACGGCGGGATATGTATGCCATCGGCGCGGTGGAGGACAGGACCGCCTGCGGCGTTCTGGTGTT
The DNA here is from genome assembly GCA_949289455.1 of uncultured Eubacteriales bacterium. GTDB lineage: Bacteria > Bacillota > Clostridia > Oscillospirales > Oscillospiraceae > Flavonifractor. Next base: position 6,881 of record CASEOA010000095.1, on the reverse strand, counting down.
CCGCGCGGGCAAGCCGGCGGCGGAGATCCGGATGCTGGCGGTTTCGCCGGAGTACCGCCGCCGGGGGATCGCCACGGGCATGGTGGAGTATCTGTGCCGCCACGCATGGGACGCCGTCACCCCGGTGGTGTGCAGCTTTGCCGCCCCGGATCAGCAGGACCCGGTCTATCTGTTTTTTGCTCAGCTGGAGCACTTCTCCGTGACCCAGGAGGAGGGCATGATCTGTCAGGTGCCGCTGTCCCAGCTGCCCCGGGAGCGTCTGGCGGCGCTGGGGAGCCAGCGGGCGGCCATCCAGCCCTTCTTCTCCCTGCCCGCCGTGACCCGCCGCCAGTTTTTCCTCCAGCTCCAGCGGCAGCACGCTCTGCTGTGGGATGATTTCAATGGGAGGGATTGCTGCCAGCCCCTGTGCCTCTGCGCCGCGGAGGGCGGCAATATCCAGGTGGCGGTGTTCCTGTCACAGGAGGGGGCGGATCTGGAGCTGTCCTTTGCCTGGTGTGCGCCTGGCCGCCATCAGCAGCTGATGGCCCTGCTGGCCCGGGCATGCAGCCTGCTGCCCCGGGAGGGCGGCTGCCTGCGGATCGCCGCCGTCACCCCTGTTTCGGTTTCTCTGGTGGACAAATTGCTGCCCGGCCGGCAGGTGCTGGCCAGATACTACCAGGCGGCATGGGATATGGAGCTGTAGGGAGGGATGCCGTATGCCTGATACGATGACCAAGCAAAAGAAGCTGCAACTTCAGCAGCCCATCCAGATGCAGCGGCAGGAGGAAGTCCGGCAGGAGCAGCTGGCCCAGCCTCTCCAGCAGGAGCTCCAGCAGCAGGCCGCCCCGCCGCTGGTACAGCATATGGAGGTCAACGCCCAGATCGACGCGCCCGCCCCGCCCCTCCAGCAAAAGGAGAGCTACTCCGAGCGGAAAAAGCGGGAGCAGCTGGAAAACGCCCGGCAAAAAGCGGCGGAGCAGCAGGAGTTGGTGCGTCAGCGGGAGGAGGCGGTCCACGCCCAGCAGCCGATGGAGGTCCGGGCGCAGATCAAGGCGGAGCAGGAGCTGCTGGCGGCCCGGCTGAAGGCGGTGGCCCTGGAGGAGGAGGCCGGACTGAAAGAGGTTGAGGGCGGTACCCCCATCCAGGAGATGGAGGTCAGGCACAGAGCCCAGGCGGAGCGGGCCCGGGTAGCCGGGGAGTACGCCCGGAGCCTGCCCCTGGGCTCCGCCCAGCGGAAAAAAGCCATGGCGGTGAAAGAGAAGCAGGAGCTGAAGGCCAATAAACTGCGCCGCAAGCTGAAGGTGGCCCGGATGCCCGAGGGAGAGGAGAAAAAGCGGGAACAGGCCACCCTGACCCGCCACGGCCACTATGACCGGCTGAAAAAGATCTTCCGGAAGGACAATCCCCTCTCCCATGAGGACGCCACCTGGACCCTGTCCACCGGCCAGAAGCTGGTCAACGTGGGCCGGGCCTTTTTCGGCGGCACCAAGCCCATGTATATCTTTGAGGATCGGGACTCCCCCATTCTGCGGGACGGGCAGGTGGTGGGCTATAAGCAGTACCTTTTCAAGGAGGCCACCAACTGCATCGGCATGTACAAGCCCGAGGGGGCTCTGGTCACCGAAGCCGCCGCCGCCCTCCAGGACAAGATCTGCGGGCCCTATTCCATCCCGGCTTACGCCGCAGTCAAGGATGGGAAGGTGCTGGGCTCCTTTCAGGAGAAGATCGAGACCATCGGCGGGGAGCAGCAGGTGGACCTGTTCTCCTGGCAGACCAACCCCAAGGACAATATCCCCGCCGACATGAAAAAGGAGATCCTGCGGGAGCACACCCTGGACTGGCTGCTGTGCAACTTCGACACCAAGGGAGAAAACTTCCTCCACCGGACGGACAATCACCTGTGCTCCTTTGACAAGGAGGCCTCCTTCAGCAAGCTCAAGGACGAGGGGGCCCAGCACATGAGCACCGAATACAAGCCCCACGCCAACGATACCCTATACAACACCCTGTTCACCCAGTTTGCCCAGGGCAATGTGACCCTGGACCTGTCGGCCTCCCTGGAGCAGGTGACCAAGGTGGAGCGCATGGAGCGGGAGGAGTACCTGGGCCTGTTTTCCAAGATGCTGGATCAGAAATACGGCCCCGCCGGGCCGGACAACACCGCCCGAGCGGAGGTGGAGGAGGCCATGTGGCAGCGCAAGGACGGCCTGCGGGAGGAGTACCGCGCCTTCTATACCGAGCTGATCCGCCGCCGGCGGGCGGCGCTGGGGGAGGCGGGCAAGGCGGATGACTGCGGAGGCTTTGTGGACGCCCAGGGCACGTTCCGGTTCTCGGATGAACAGGAGGGCGCCTGACAGGGCTTACTTTGCCATAGAAAAACGGGACTGCCGTGGGGCAGTCCCGTTTTTTGCCGGTCAGGATTTAGTGCTGGAGGAGCCACACAAAGCCGTAGGGATAGAGCTCCACGTGGCTCAGCTGGTCGTAGTGGCCGCCGTAGACCAGCTCCTCAAAGGCGCCGGACTCGGGGGAGGAGGCGGCGACGAACTGGCCGCTGAAGTTGAACAGGGCCACCAGCTTGCGGCCCTCGTACCACCGGCCCAGGCCCAGCACATGGGGGTTTCCGGTGTCGAAGGTCCACACGTCGGCCCGGGGATCGAAGGCGGGCTCGGAGGCGCGCAGCTGCTCCAGCCGGCGCAGGCCGTGGAACTGCTTGGCCTGGCGGCTGTCGCCGTTCTTCCGGGTCTCGGCCTGATCCCAGGGGAAGGGGCCCCGGAACAGGTTGCGGGCGTCGTCCCCGTTGGCGCTGTCCTGGCGGAAGGCGTAGTCGTTGAGCTGGCCAATCTCGTCGCCGGAGCGCAGCACGGGCAGGCCGCTCTGGGTGAGCAGCCAGGCGTGGAGCAGCTGATCCCGGGCGATGGCCTGGTCCAGCTTGGTGTGGTCCCGCTCGTAGTCGGCGGCTTCCACCCCGCACAGGGAGGCGGTGGTGCCGCACACCCGGCCCTCCTTGCACAGCTCGGCCCGGCAGTCGCTGCCGGGGAACTTGCCGGTGAAAAAGTCGGTGAGGTACTGCCGGTGGCCGTCCTGGGTGGCGCCGGTGTGCTCCATCAGCCAGCCGTAGTCCAGGGCCCAGCCCAGGCCGTTCTCCCCCCGCAGGCGGTTGAGCCACACCTGCTCCTTGGGCTGGCCGCAGGCCAGGTCGGTCTCATGGCGCAGCAGGGAGGCGTCCCCCGTGGCCAGGGTGTGCCACAGGGTGTCGTTCTCCTCCCGGCACAGCAGGTGGCACAGGGGCTTGTCCTGGGCGCCAAAGAACTGGGCGCCGGCCTGGCCGGCCAGCAGCATACCGGGGCACACCAGCTCGCAAATCAGCCGTACCAGCCGTACCATGTCGGCGGACAGGTGGCGCAGGCCACGCAGGCAGAGGGCGTCCGCTCCGCCGTTGGCCCGGTCCAGCAGCTTCTCCACCCAGCTGTGGAAGCTGTCGGCGGCAGGGTGGGTCAGCTCGCCGGCGCACAGGTTGACGCACAGCAGGATGTCCCGCTCCCGGCAGGGCTGAGCCAGGGCGGCCAGGGCCTCCCGGGCGCAGCCGGACACGAACAGGAAGTTGACGCCGCACTCGGTCAGGTAGTCCAGCCGCTCGGCCATGGCCTCGGGGCAGCCGGCAAAGGTTGCCGGGTCCACGTCCATGGCCAGCAGCTCCCGGCAGGCGTACCACCGGGGGTCGGAAGCCCGGCGCTCATCCAGCTGCTTCAGGGCGGCGGGGCGGGCCCCATAGCCCTCCTCCAGCAGGGTGAGCAGCTTGTCCCAGGCGGCCAGGTCCCCCTGGAACAAGGTACGGTACAGCCGCTCCAGCTCGGCCTTCCGGCCGGCCAGACGGAGATCAAAGGGGCTCTCCTTTTTGGGAACAACGGGAGCAACGGGGGCGGTGGGAGCAGCTGCGGGGGCCGCAGGGGCGGCCTCCACCACCACGGGGACCTTCTTCCGCAGGGCCTCAGGCAGGACAATGGGAGGACGGCGGCCGGGGACGGCGGGGCGTTTCAGGTACTGATCCTCCTCCATGGCCTGGAGCATCCGCCAGGTACGGCAGGGCACGGTGCCCTTATGATAGGAACGATCGCTCATGCTACAATCTCCTTTTATGGAATCTCTCCGGACTGGGGAGATATTGATCTAAATTGGAAAGGAACAGGGGTGAAAACCGCCTGTTCTTCAATAATATAGCACGATTGTTTGAGATCTGCAACGGGAGGGGGGCGAATTTCCATAAAAGCCACAACTCCGACCGAGAAAAGGATTGCAATTTTGGCTCCGGCGTGATAGCTTCTTAGGAGAATGACGCGTGTCGGAAAGGGGCGATGGAAATGCCAGGTCAGGAGGAGTATCAGGCGGCTCTGCGCATGGGGCTGCGGGAGCTCAAGACGGCAGCGGCGGCGGGAGAGGACCCCTGCCTGAAGGTGCTGCCCGGGGACCCGGAGGAGCTGGCGGTACGCCGGGAGAACCTGGGGCTGGTGGAGATCCCCAGCGAGCTCATTGTGGGTACCTGCAACGACCTGCGGAAAAATACCTTTTCCCCCGGCTTCTACCCGGTGCTGGAGCAGGACAGCGAGTTCGCCATCAAGTGGTCCCGGCTGTGCCAGGCCCATCTGAACGAGGGCATCCGGGACCCCATCAAGGTGGTGGAATACCTCAACCGGTTCTATGTGGTGGAGGGCCACAAGCGGGTGAGCGTGCTGAAATATTTTGGCGCCATCACCGTGCCCGGCATGGTGACCCGGCTGCTGCCCCGGCCTTCTCAAGACCCGGAGGTTACCGCCTACTACGAGTTTATCAACTACTATCAGATGACCGGGCTGTACTATCCCATCTTCCGCCAGCCGGGGGAGTACGGGGAGCTGTTGGAGGCCCTGGGACGGCGGCAGCGGGACCCCTGGAGTGCCGAGGAGATCCAGAACTTTCGCAATTTCTACTTCATGTTCCGGGACGCCTGTATGCGGGACAGCGCCGACCCCCAGTATGTGCCCACCGCCTTTCTGGTGTACCTGTCCATTTTTGGCTACCGGGAGTCCCGGAGCAAGACCTCCATGCAGATCGCCAAGGAGCTGCCCAAGATCAAGCCGGAGGTGCTCAACCGGCTGAACAACGCCGGAGCCACCCTTATGCTGGAGGACATTGTAAAAAAGCCCCTGTTCTCCCTGCCTATCACCGACCGGCTGTGCGTGGCTTTTGTCCACGCCGGCAGCAGCGATACCTCCACCTGGGTGTACGACCACGAGTGCGGCCGCTACCAGCTGGAGAGCTCCTTGCAGGACCATGTGTACACCATGTCCTACGAGAATGCCCTCACCCGGGAGGCGGCGGAGATGGCGGTGCAGGACGCCCTGGACAAGGGGGCCAACCTGATCTTCACCACCCACCCCAGCCTGATGCCGGTGAGCGTGAAGTATGCCGTCCTCCATCCGGGGGTGCGGTTTTTCAACTGCTCCCTCAACACCTCCACCCCCTCGGTGCGCACCTATTACCCCCGGCTGTACGAGGCCAAGTTCATCAAAGGGGCCATTGCCGGCACCCTGGCCCGGGATGGCCGCATCGGCTATGTGGCCGGCGCCCCCATCCCCGGGGCCATCGCCGCCATCAACGCCTTTGCCCAGGGAGCCCAGATGGTGAACGCCAACGCCAGGGTGGTACTGGCCTGGGACTGCCTGAAGAAGGGCGGCGGGCTGGACAGCCTGCTGGACAAGGGCATCGTGTACATCGACGACAAGGACCGGCTGGCCGCCAACACCGGCGCCCGCAGCCGGGAGCTGCACAACCTGGCCCTCATCTACTGCGACTGGGGCCGGTTCTATGAGAGCCTGGTCCGCCGGGTGCTGGACGGCAGCTGGAAGAAGGAGGCCAAGGTGGGCGGCGCCATCGGCTATTGGTGGGGCATGGGGCAGAAAACGGTGGATGTGCTGTGCTCCCGCCGCCTGCCCGCCGGCACCCGGCGGCTGTCCAGCCTGCTGCGGGACGCCCTGCGCATCGAGCGGCTGGACCCCTTCTACGGGGAGCTGATGAACCAGCAGGGCAAGCTGGTGTATGGAGAGGACTCCACCTTGCCGGCGGAGCAGCTGCTGTCCATGGACTGGCTGACCAACCACGTGGAGGGGCGTATCCCCCGGCCTGAGGAGCTTACCGACCAGGCCAGGGAGCTGATGCGGATTTATGGAATGGAAAAGGGGAGGACGGAGTGAAGATCCTTGTCATTGCGGATTATGAGTCCCCTGCCCTGTGGGACTACTATACCCCGGGCAAGCTGGACGGCCTGGATTTGATCCTCTCCTGCGGGGATCTGAAGTCCAGCTACCTGTCCTTCCTGGCCACCTTTGCCCCCTGTCCGGTGCTCTACGTTCACGGCAACCACGACGGACACTATGAAAAGGACCCGCCCCAGGGGTGCACCTGCATCGACGGGCTGTGCTACCAGCACCAGGGGGTGCGCATCGTGGGCCTGGGCGGGTCCATGCGGTATAAAATGGGGCCCTTCCAGTACACCGAGCGGGAGATGCGCTGGCGGGCCATGAAACTGGCCCCCCGGCTGCGGTTCAAGGGCGGGTTTGACATCCTCCTCACTCACGCCCCCGGCATGGACATGGTGCCCTGCAACGACCTGGCCCACCAGGGGTTCCAGACGTTTAACCGGATGCTGGACAAGTACCGCCCCGCCCTCTTCCTCCACGGCCACACCCACCTGAACTATGGCCGGGCCATCCAGCGGGAGAGCCGGTACGGAGCCACCCGGGTGGTCAACGGGTACGAGCGGTATGTTGTGGAGCTGTAACATGTTGCTTTGACATGGAAACAGGCGTGGGACGCACCAGGGGTCCACGCCGGTGTTGGGATGGTGATGTTGATTTGTTCTTGAGGGT
>CASEOA010000094.1 GCA_949289455.1 uncultured Eubacteriales bacterium | reverse complement strand
TTCTTCATGACCATGGGGTTGGCGCCGGCGGCCAGATTCTTCAGGCCCTCACGGATGATGGCCTGAGCCAGCAGGGTGGCGGTGGTGGTGCCGTCGCCGGCCACATCGTTGGTCTTGGTGGAGACTTCCTTCACCAGCTGAGCGCCCATGTTCTCAAAGGGGTCGTCCAGCTCGATCTCCTTGGCGATGGTCACGCCGTCGTTGGTGATGAGGGGAGCGCCGAACTTCTTGTCCAGCACCACGTTGCGGCCCTTGGGGCCCATGGTGATCTTCACGGTGTCGGCCAGCTGGTTGACGCCCCGCTCCAGAGCGTGGCGGGCCTCCTCGCCGTAGCAGATGATCTTAGCCATAACGAATTACCTCCATGCAAATTCCGCTTTAGCGGAATTGAATTTAAAATCTGTCCGGAGCAGGACATGCGCCTGCGCAGGACACCGAGGCTTGCTCCGCCACCGGCGGGCAACCGCCTTTGCGTGCAAAGGCGAGGGGGGTATCGAGACCGCTGTGCCGCCTGCGGCGCGGCGGTCTCGTATCTAGGGGGGATGCAATCCCCCCTGGAAGAGCCTTACTCCACAATCGCCAGGATGTCGGACTGGCGGACAATGGTGTACTCCTCGCCGTCAATCTTGACCTCGGTGCCGGAGTACTTGCTGGTGATGACCTTGTCGCCCACCTTCACGGTCATGGTGACTTCCTTGCCGTCCACCAGGCCGCCGGGGCCCACCTCGATGACCTGGGCAACCTCGGGCTTCTCCTTGGCAGACCCGGTGAGGATGATGCCGCTCTTGGTCTTCTCCTCGGCTTCCACCAGCTTGAGAACCACGCGGTCGGCGAGAGGCTTGAGTTTCATAATGGGTTCCTCCTTACATGTATCACTAAATTTTCTTATTAACCAGTTCAGGGTTTAGCACTCATTTTGCCGGAGTGCTAACTACGTGTATGATAATACCCCTCTCCGCAAAAAAAATCAACCCCCTTTTTTAAGAAAAGAAGGTCGATTTTCAAAAAGTTCAAGTTTTGTTCACAAACTCACCTGCGGAGTGCTAACAATTCCTCCCCCATGCCGTCTGTGGCGGCCCGTTCCCAGGTCACATCCGGGGGATGAAAAAACCACACCTTCTGTTCCGCCAGCCGGATGGAGATCTCTCTGCCCTCCACCAGTTCCCCGTCCGCGTTCACCTGGGTGAGCCGGTCGCACAGGACCCGCATTTCCCTGCCCCGGCGGAGGACGGTCCTGGAGATCTCCCCCACCTCGCCCCGGGCGTACTTGCGGATGAGGGCGGCCACCGTAAGCCGGGATACCGCCGGCACCACGATAAAGTCCAGCAGTCCGTCGTTGGGCACGGCCGCCGGGCTGGGGTTAAACCCTCCGCCGTAGTACCGGCCGTTGCAGGCGCACAGCAGGGTAAACCGTTCTCCCGGTATGGGCTCCCCGTCGATCTCCAGCCGGTAGGGCAGGTGGATGCCCCGGGCGATGGTAACCAGGGCGGAGAGGCGGTAAGCCATGGCACCGCTGACCAGAGGCATTCCCTTGAAGGCCGCCGCCCCAAACCCGATGCAGGCGTCAAACCCCACCGAGCACACGTTGAGGGCCAGCCGTCCGTTGCAGTCCATCAGGTCCATCCGGGTCTGGGGGCCGTGGGCCAGCTCCTCCAGGCTCTGGAACCGGCAGGCCCCTCCGCCGAAGAGCCGCAGAAAATCGTTGCCCGAGCCCAGAGGCACATGGGTCACCGCCACATGGTTCAGCCCGGCGGCCCCGTTGACCACCTCGTTGAGGGTGCCGTCCCCGCCGCAGGCATACACCCGCAGAGGCTCGCCCAGCCCGGCGGCATCCCTGACCAGCCAGGTGGCGTGGCCGGGACCGGCGGTGCACACCGCCTTCCAGGGCTCCCCCCTGCCCGCCATGGCCGCCTTGGCCCGCGCCGCCATCTCACGGCTGCGGTCACGCTTCCCGGCCTGGGGATTGATGATAAACAGGTGCCGCATGGCTCTCCCCTCTCCGGCGGACGCCGTTTTTCACCGGCGGCGGTCCACCCCGTACTGGAACAGGTCGCATTTCAGCATCCCGTTGTACAGCTTCCGCTTTTTGTCGGCCTGACGGCCAAAGGTGCGCTCAAACTCCGTGTGGGAGGACAGCACCCCCACCTGCCAGCCCTCCGGCAGCCCCCGCACCGCCTTGCCAAAGGCCCGGTACAGCTCTTCCGCCTCTTTTTTCTCTAAAATCCGCTCGCCATAGGGGGGATTGGTCACCACCCGCCCGGCGGGCTCGTCCCGGTGAAATTTCGCGGCGTCGGCCACTGTAAAGCGCACCACGTCCTCCACGTCGGCCTTCACCGCGTTGTCCCGGGCGATGGCCACCGCCTTGGGGTCGATATCCCCACCCCAGATGTCGTAGCTGCCGTGGTACTCCTTGTCCATGGCCTCGTCGGCGGCCTGGAGCCACAGATTGCTGTCCAGCCACCGCCACTTCTGGGCGGAGAAGGCCCGGTTCAGGCCGGGGGCCCGGTTTTTGGCGATGAGGGCGGCCTCGATGGGAATGGTGCCCGACCCGCAAAAAGGGTCGCAGAAGGGCTCTCGCCCCCGGTAGCGGGACAGGAGCACCATGGCGGCGGCCAGGGTCTCCCGCAGGGGGGCAACTACCCCCACCGCCCGGTAGCCCCGCTTGTGGAGCCCGGCGCCGGAGGTGTCCAGCATGAGGGTGACCTGATCCTTCATCAGGGAGAACTGCACCTGGTACAGGGCCCCCGATTCAGGCAGGGTGTCCATGCCGTATTTCTCCCCCAGCCGGGCGGCAATGGCCTTTTTCAGCACCCCCTGGATGGCAGGCACCGCATGGAGCTGTGAGTTGAGGGAGTAGCCTTTTACCGGAAAAGCCCCCTCCCGGGGGATGAATTCCTCCCAGGGCAGGGCCTTCGCCCCCTGGAACAGGGCCTCGAAGTCGGCCGCCTCATACCGGCCTACCACCAGCAGCACCCGCTCGCCGGTGCGCAGGTTCAGGTTGACCCGGGGGATATCCGCCGGGCCCGCCTGACAGCACACCCGGCCGTTTTCCGCCCGCACCTCCGGCAGCTCCAGCCGCCGCAGTTCGTTGGCGCACAGGCCCTCCAGGCCGAACAGGGTGGGGATCATCAATTCCAGCTCTCTCATAGCAAGCTCCTTGTCATATCCAGTCATTATGTGCAGTATACCCTATTTGCCTCCCAATGGCAAACCCGGAAACGGATTTTCCTTTTCTTTTTCACAGAAGTATGCTAGGATACGGAGTATAGAAAGGAGGGCGCCTATGCCCATACCAAGTATCTGCTGGCTCGCCGCATTCATCGTCCTGGTCCTGGTGGAGGCCGCCACGGTGGGCCTGGTGTCCCTGTGGTTTGCCCTGGGGGCTCTGGCCGGCCTGCTCACCTCCTTCTGGGTGGACAACATCTGGGTGCAGCTGGGGGTCTTTTTGGCGGTATCCCTGGTGACCCTGCTGGTGATCCGCCCCCTGGCCCGCCGGTACATTACACCCAGGCAGGTGGCTACCAACGCCGACCGGGCGGTGGGGGCCGAAGGGGTGGTAACCCAGGCCATCGACAATTTGAAATCCAGCGGCCAGGTCACCGTCCAGGGCAGCGTCTGGACCGCCCGGGCTCAGGGGGACGTGTTCATCCCCGTGGGCGCCACCGTAAAGGTGCTGCGCATCGAGGGCGTCAAGCTCATCGTCTCTCCCGTGGCTGAGGCCGTGTCCAAGTAAGGCCCGCTCCCCGGAGAGAAAACAAGTTATCCAGGCACGTTATTTACAAAAGGGAGGAAGCCGTTATGCCGTTTATTGAGTCCATTCCCGTAATCCCCATTATCGTGGTGGTTCTGGTGGCCCTGCTCATCGCCATCCTGGCCGCCAACCTGAAAATCGTCCAGCAGTCCAAGGCCTACGTCATCGAGCGGATGGGCGCCTTCCACACCGTGTGGGGAGTAGGCGTCCACTTCAAGATCCCCTTCATTGAGCGGGTGGCCAAGGTGGTCTCCCTGAAAGAGCAGGTGGTGGACTTCGCCCCCCAGCCGGTGATCACCAAGGACAACGTCACCATGCAGATCGACACGGTGCTCTACTTCCAGATCACCGACTCCAAGCTGTACACCTACGGGGTGGAGCACCCTATGAGCGCCATTGAGAACCTGACCGCTACCACCCTGCGCAACATCATCGGCGACCTGGAGCTGGACCAGTCCCTCACCAGCCGGGACATCATCAACTCCAAGATGCGGGCCATCCTGGACGAGGCCACCGACCCCTGGGGCATCAAGGTCAACCGGGTGGAGCTGAAGAACATCATCCCGCCCCGGGAGATCCAGGACGCCATGGAGAAGCAGATGAAGGCCGAGCGTGAGCGCCGGGAGTCCATCCTCCAGGCCGAGGGCCAGAAGCAGTCCCAGATCCTGGTGGCCGAGGGTGAAAAGCAGTCCCTGATCCTTCGGGCCGACGCCGCCAAGCAGGCCGCCATCATGAAAGCCGAGGGCGAGGCCGAGGCCATCCTGAAGGTGCAGCAGGCCACCGCCGAGGCTTTGAAGCTGCTCAACGAGGCCAGCCCCACCGAGCAGGTGCTGAAGATCAAGGCCCTGGAGGCCTTCCAGGCCGCCGCCGACGGCAAGGCCACCAAAATCATCATTCCCAGCGAGATCCAGGGTCTGGCGGGGCTGTGCGCCTCCGCCAAGGCGGTGCTGGAGTCCGCCTCCGATTCCGCCAAAGCCTGAGCCGCCGTCCTTACACAAAAGACGTCCCCCGGGCATGCACGGGGGACGTCTTTTGCAATTATGAAGGCAGCAATGCTCAAAAATCCTCTTCCTCGTCTCCCCCAATGGGCGGCGGCACGGTGGGATTGTCCCGCTCGAAGTTGTCGAAGTAGTCCACGTCCTGGAGCTCCGGCTTGCGGTGGCGGATGGCCTCGGTGATGATGGGGTAGAGCACGATGGCCAGCAGGCCGCCGGAGAAGCCGTTGTTGTACAGGTTGAAGCCCTCCACCGGGGTGCCCGCCCGGAGCACCACCGAGGAGTGGAGGAACCCGGCCAGAATGCCGAAGGGCCAGCCGAAGTAGCCCGAGATGGGGGCCAGGGTGGTGCCGAACAGCAGGGCCAGCTGCACGCCGGCGTCGTTGATATGCCAGTGCATACAGAAGCTGCCCAGCACCACCCCCAGCATGATGGGGATGATGTTGCGTGCGTGCTTGCCGAAGCCGGAAAAGCCCATGATGGTGAAGATGCCCCCCAGGGTGGGGCCGTTGAGGTCTCCGCCGGTGGCCAGGATAAAGCCCATGCCGATGAGGCCGTTGATCCCCATGCTGATGAGAGTGGCGGGGGCGCCCAGCATCCGCAGGTAGTCGCTGGGGGCCCGGCCGGTGGTGAGGAGCAGACGGCGGTAGCCCGCCCAGGCCGCCCAGGCTGGCCGCCCGCTGAAAAACAGGCCCCCCACGATGAGCCCCACGCACAGGATACCCAGGCAGATACCCAACTGGGCGTTATACCCGGTGGCCCAGTGGTGGGCCACGTTGGGGTCGGCCCCCAGGGAGGTCATCACCGGCACCAGGATGGTGGCCAGCAGGCCGCAGGCAAAGCCCATGTTGTACAGGTTCATGCCGTTTTGGATTTTATATGTATAGGCCGACATGGGGGGCAGCACAAAGCCGATGCCCACCCCGATGAGGATGGCCCACCAGATGTTGCCCCAGCCGTTGTCCAGGGCCACATAGCTCACCACCGGCGCCAGGGCGGTGGCCAACAGGGACACCGAGGCGTATTTGCCAAAAGGCTCTCTCCGCACCTTGGCGTACAGGAAGGTGCCGCCGATGATGGGCCAGATGTTGGCGATATTTTTGCCGAAGAGGGCAAAGCCCGCCATTAGGCCGATCTCCACCAGGGTAAAGCCGTTGAGGGGGTCTTTGCTCAGATGGAGGACACCCAGGCTGATGAGCACCACCAGGGCGGCGTTGACAAAGGCGGCGCCGATACCGGCGATCTGGATGTAATCGGTGATGAGGGCGTCCTCGGTGAGGATGATCTTCCACAGCCCGGGCAGAATGGCGGCCGGGTCTCCCAGGATCAGACCGATGGCCGCCAGATAACAGGCAAAACAAATGGCTGCGGGATAGATCTTGTGGTAACGCATGGTGTTCCCCTTTCCTGCAGTCGTCTTTGTGCTTACAGCCCGGCGAAGTAGTCCCGGGTCTGGTCCGCGTTGCGCATCACTTCTTCTTTCAGGGCTGCCAGGCTTTCAAACTTCCGCTCCCCCCGCAGCCGCTTGTAGAACTCCATCCGCACGGTCTGCCCGTACAGATCCCCGCTGAAATCCAGGATGAACCCCTCCACAGTGACCCGGTTGCCGTCGTCCACCGTGGGACGCACCCCAACATTGGTCACCGCCATGCGGCTCTCCCCGTTTTCAAACCACACCTTTGTGGCGTACACCCCGTAGGCGGGGATGAGCACCCCGGGCTGGAAGCGCAGGTTCACCGTGGGAAAGCCCAGGGTGGAGCCCAGTTTTTTCCCGTGGGCCACCTGATCGGTGAGGGTGTGGGGGTGGCCCAGAAATTCGTTGGCCAGCTCCATCTCCCCCTGGGCCACCAGAGTGCGGATATAGGTGGAGGACACGGTGATGTGATCCCGCTCCACCTTGGGGATCACGTCGCAGCCCAGGCCCAGTTCTCTGCACAGCCCCTGGAGCCGCTCCGGATTACCCTCCCCTTTGTAGCCAAAGTGGAAGTCGTGGCCCACCACCAGGTGGACCGCCCCGTGCTGGGCCACCAGATACTCGGTGACAAAGTCCCGCCAGGGCATGTGCATCATCCGCTCATCAAAGCGGGCCACGATCACATCCTGAATGCCGTAATACCGCCGCATGAGCTCCGCCCGGTCCCGGGGGGAGCTGAGCAGGGGCACTACCGGGGCATTGAGAATCAGGTTCTGAGGGTGGGTGTCAAAAGTGACGGCGGCGGGCACAGCCTTCCGCTGGGCCGCCACCTCGCCCACCCGGCGCAGCAGGGCGCCGTGGCCCAGGTGCACCCCGTCGAAAAAGCCCAGGGCGATCACCCGTTTTGTCTGTGTTTCCTTCACGCTGTTTACACCTCGAAAAAACTCTTGATGGTGGTCATCACGCCGCCGGCGCACTGCCCCAGCAGCAAAAATTCTCCCTCCGGGCCGTAGACCCGCCAGCGGCCGTCCTTCGCCGGACAGGGGAAGGGGCTGCCGTTGCGGGCCTTTTTCAGCACGTCCGCCCCGACGGAAACCGCCGGATACGCCTCAAAGCAGCCGTCCACCGGAGCCAGCAGGGCCTCCGGCTCCGGGGCGGCCTGGAGCTTCTCCAGCGTCACCGCCTGGGCCAGCGTATACCCGGCCACCCGGGTGCGCCGCAGGGCCGCCATGCAGCCGCCGCAGCCCAGGGCCTGGCCGATATCATGGCAGAGGGTGCGCACATAGGTGCCCTTGGAGCAGTTGATCCGCAGATACCACATGTGCTCCTCCGCCGGAAATCCCTCCGGGGCGGTCTCCAGCAGCTCCAGACCGTCAATGGTCACCGTCCTGGCAGGGCGTTCCACCTCCTGGCCCGCCCGGGCCAGCTGGTAGAGCTTTTTCCCCTTGACCTTGATGGCGGAGTACATGGGCGGAACCTGGGCGATCTCCCCCCGGAAGGGGGCCAAAGCCGCCTCCAGTTTGTCCCGGTCCACCTTTACAGGCCGGGTCTCCACCACCTCGCCAGTGGTGTCCTGGGTATTTGTGATAACGCCCAGTTTTAACGCGGCCAGATATTCCTTTTTGCCATCCATGGCAAACTCCACCGCCCGGGTGGCCCGGCCCACAAACACCGGCAGCACCCCGGTAGCCATGGGGTCCAGGGTTCCGCCGTGGCCCACCCGCTTTTCGTGCAAAATCCCCCGGATCTTGGCGCACACGTCCATGCTGGTCCAATCGGAGGGTTTGTCGATGATCAAAACACCGTTAGCCATCCGCTTCCACCGTCCGGATGGCCTCCAGGATGGCGGCCTCCGCCTCTTCCGGCGTGCCGGATACCGTGCATCCGGCGGCGGCGGCGTGGCCGCCGCCCCCCAACAGGGCGCACACACGGGTGGCGTTCAGTCCGCCGCTGGTGCGGACGGACAGCTTGCTGCTGCCGTCCTCCAGCTCCCGGATAGTTACCGAGGTCTCCACCCCTTCGATCTGGCCCAGGAAGGCGGCGATATCCTCCACGTCCCGCTCCTCCGCTCCGGCCTTCTCCATGAGGGCCAGGGACACGGTGGCCACGGCGATCTTTCCGTCCTGGTAGCGATGCATCCCCTCCACGATATACCGCTCCACCTGGAGCCGGGCCCAGGTCTTGGTGCGGAAGTGGCGCTTGTTCAGGGGGAACGCGTCCAGGCCGGCGTCCATCAGGGCGGCGGCCACCCGATGGGTGTCGGCGGTGGTGTTGCCGTACTGGAAACAGCCGCAATCGGTGGACACCGCCACATACAGGGGCAGGGCGGTGTCCACATTGATCTGGCCCAGCTCCTTCAGGATTTCATAGACAATCTCCCCGCAAGCCGCCCGTCCGGCGTCCAGACAGGTCTCCTTGGCAAAAAATTCCTGAGATGGGTGGTGGTCGATGGCCAGATCCACCCCTCGCTCCAGCCAGGGCTGGCCCATCTCGGTAAAGAGCCCCCGGGCGGCAATGTCCACGCTGACCACGGTCTCCGGCTGATAGCCCTCCGGGGCGATCAGTCCCTCCAGATAGGGGGTGAACAGGCTGGTCTCCCCGGTACCGGGGCAGATGTGGGCGGTCTTGCCCAGCCCCCGCAGCCCTTTGCACAGGGCGGCGGCGCAGCCGATGGTATCCCCGTCGGGGCGCTTGTGGGTGAGGATCAAATAGCGGTCGTGGCATTTGAGCCACTCCGCCGCCTCATGGACTGTCATGGCTCACTCCTCCTCATCCAGATTGATATGGGCGTTGGCGGGATTGGCGGGCTTGACCACGGTTTCATCCCGCAACAGGCTGAGGATGTGAGCGCCCTTACCGATGGAGTCGTCCTCCACGAACTGGAGCTCCGGGGTGTACCGCAGCTGGAGGGCCCGGCCCAGCTCCCGCCGCAGATAGCCCCCGGCGGACTTCAGGCCCTTGACCACTTCCTTCACGTCGCTCTTGTCCAGCACGCTGACGTAGATCTTGGAATAGCGCAGGTCGGAGGTGGTATCCACCGCCGTGATGGATACCAGCCCGTGAACCCGGGGGTCCTTCACCGTGCGGATCAGGGCGGACAGCTCCCGCTGGATCTCCTCATTGATGCGTCCGAGGCGAGTACTTGCCATATTGTTCTCCTCTCAAGTATACAGACCCGTCCCCTCCTCAACGGACTTGGGGACGGACCGGGTCTGATTGGATTGTGTTCTTCCTGACCTTCCCCCCTGAGGGGGGAAGGTGGCCCAGGGGGCCGGATGAGGGGGCGTTCGATAGCAGCAGCACAGGCCCCCTCATCAGTCAGCCCTGCGGGCTGCCAGCTTCCCCCCTCAGGGGGGAAGCCATTTTATACCTCAATCTGCTCCATCAGGAAGGCTTCGATGATGTCGCCCTCCTTGATGTCCTGGAACTTCTCAAAGGTGATGCCGCACTCGTAGCCGGCGGCCACCTCTTTCACGCTGTCCTTGAAGCGCTGGAGGGAGGCGATGGCCCCGTCGTAGATGACCACGTTGTCCCGGAGCAGGCGCATGTTGGCGCCCCGCTGCATCTTGCCGCCCGTGACATAGCAGCCGGCCACCATGCCCACGCCGGTGATGCGGAACACGTTGCGCACCTCGGCCTGACCCAGCTCCACTTCCTTGAACTTGGGGGCCAGCATACCCTTCATGGCGGTCTCGATCTCGTTGATGCAGTCGTAGATTACCCGGTACATCCGCATATCCACCTTGTTGCGGGCGGCGGTCTCCTTGGCGTTGTTGTCGGGGCGGACGTTAAAGCCCACAATGATGGCGTTGGAGGTGGTGGCCAGCATGACGTCGCTCTCGCTGATGGCGCCCACGGCGCAGTGAATGACCCGCACCCGCACCTCGTCGTTGGAGATCTTCTCCAGGCTGGCCTTGACGGCCTCGGCGGAGCCCTGAACGTCGGCCTTGACGATGATGTTCAGGTCCTTCATCTCGCCCTGCTTGATCTGGCTGAACAGATCCTCCAGGCTCACCTTGCCCACCGGGGCGGAGGAGGCCATCTTCTGCTCGTGCTTGCGCTGCTCCACCAGCTCTCTGGCCATGCGCTCATCGGCCACGGCGTGGAAGTCGTCGCCGGCGCCGGGCACTTCGCCCATGCCGATGATCTCCACAGGCACGGAGGGGCCGGCCTCCTTCAGCTTCTCGCCCTTGGCGTTGGTCATGGCCCGGACACGGCCCACGGCGGTGCCGGCAATGATGACGTCGCCCTGGTGGAGGGTGCCGTTCTGCACCAGCAGGGTGGCCACGGGGCCCCGGCCCTTGTCCAGCCGGGCCTCGATGACGGCGCCGTGGGCGGAGCGGTTGGGGTTGGCCTTCAGCTCCTGCATCTCGGCGGTCAGGTTGACCATCTCCAGCAGGTTGTCGATGCCCTCGCCGGTCTTGGCGGAAATGGGGCAGATGATGGTCTCGCCGCCCCACTCCTCGGGCACCAGCTCGTACTTGGTGAGCTGCTCCTTGATGCGCTCGGGGTTGGCCTCCGGCTTATCCATCTTGTTGATGGCCACGATGATGGGAATATTGGCGGCCTTGGCGTGGTTGATGGACTCGACGGTCTGGGGCATGATGCCGTCGTCGGCGGCCACCACCAGGATGGCCACGTCGGTAATCATGGCGCCCCGGGCCCGCATGGCGGTAAAGGCCTCGTGGCCGGGGGTATCCAGGAAGGTAATGGTCTTGCCCTGGACGTTGACCTGATAGGCGCCGATGTGCTGGGTGATGCCGCCAGCCTCCCCGGCGGCCACATGGGCGTTGCGGATATAGTCCAGCAGGGAGGTCTTGCCGTGGTCAACATGGCCCATGACCACCACCACGGGGGCCCGGGGGAGCAGATCCTCCTCCTTGTCCTCGGCGGTGTCAATGAGGCGCTCCTCAATGGTGACAATAACCTCCTTCTCCACCTTGCAGCCCAGCTCCTCGGCGATGATGGCGGCGGTGTCGAAGTCGATGATATCGGACAGGGAGGCCATGACCCCGTTCTTCATCAGAGTCTTGACCACCTCGGCGCCGGTCTTTTTCATCCGGCTGGCCAGCTCGCCCACGCCGATCTCGTCGGGGATCTTGACGGTGAGGGGGGTCTTTTTGGCGATCTCCAGCTGGAGGCGGCGCATCTTCTCCTGCTCCTCCTGGCGGCGCTTATTGCCGCCCTGGAAGCCGCCCTTACGCTGGTTGCGGCCCTGGAACTTCTGCTTCCCGGCCTGCATCTGCTTGGTCTTGCCGGCGGCCAGGTTCTCCAGCCGCTCGTCGTACTTCTCCAGGTTCACCTGGCCGCCCTTGCGGGTGTCCACCACCTTTTTCTCAGGCACCCGGGTGGTGGGCCGGTTCTGCTGGGGCTGCTGCTGGGCGGGCTGGGCCTTGGGCTGCTCGGCCTGGGCCTTGGGGGCGTTGTCCCGGTTGGGCTTGTTGTTCCCCTTGGGAGCCTGCTGGGCGGGCTGGGCCTTGGGCTGTTCGGCCTGAGCCTTGGCGGGGGCCGCCTTGGGCTCCCGGTAGACGTCGGCGTAAATGCTCTCGATGCTCTCCACCTGGTTGAGCTGGGTGAGGCACTCGAAGATGAGGGACAGCTCCTTGTCGCTCAGGGGCTGCATGTGATTTTTGGGTGCAGTCGCGTATTTGGCCAGGATATCGGTGATCTCCTTGGAGTTTTTGCCAAAATCCTTGGCCACCTCGTGTACACGGTATTTGTTGTTCAGCAAATAAGCCACCTCCAACTGGTCGGCTTGCGCCAATAGGAAAACGCAGCAGCTCCGCTGCGCTTTCTTATTGGAACAAGCCTGCTCGTTCCAATGTGTTTCAGCCGCCTCTGTCTCATGGCAGCCGCTTCTTTATGGTCAGCTTGCCCTTGGGGGCAAATTTCTTGGATTCTTTTGGGGCTTTGGGGGCCGGTTTGGTCTCCTTGGGCGGGGGTGCCCAGGGCTTTTGGGCCTTCCGCTGCAATTTCTTCTCGTGGGCCCGCTGTTCCTTCTGGCGCTGGAGAGCCTTGCCCGCCTGGAGCTTCAGCTCCTCCGCCGCCGGGCCGCAGCCCTCCGGGTTTGCCTGGGCCAGCTTTCCGGCGATGGCGGCGGCCAGGCCGATATCGGTGAGGGCCAGCATGGTGCAGGCGGAGCGGCCCACGGCCCCGCCCAGCTCCCCCTTGGTGTAAGGGGTGGGCAGGCAGGGGATCTTGCCGCTCTCGGCAAAGTGGGCCGCCCGGCGCAGGCTGTTGTCCGCCCCGTCGGCGGCGGTGAGGATCACCTTGGCCTGCCGGGCCCGGGCGGCGGCGCCTACCGGCTCCTCGCCCGCCTCCACCCGTCCGGCCTTCCGGGCGATGCCCAGCAGATGGAGCACGCTATCCATCCTGGTCACCCGCCTTCATCTGCTCCTCCAGGGCGGCGTACACCTCGTCGGGCATCTGGGCGGAGAAGGCCCGCTCCAGGGCCCTGGCCTTCCGGGCCTTTTTCAGGCACTCCGGGTCGGGGCACACATAGGCTCCCCGGCCGGGCTTTTTGCCCCGGAAATCCAGGGAGACCTCCCCCTCCGGGCTCTTCACCACTCGGATGAGCTCCTTTTTGGGCTTCATCTCCCGGCAGCCAACGCACTGGCGCAGGGGTATTTTCTTGGGCATGCTTCCTCGCCTCCTCGTCGACACAGGCTCCATATCCCTCGCTTCGCCGTTTCCGGCAAAGCTCACTCATTCCGCTGTGTCTCCTCTTCTCACCAAACCCGCTGCGCCGGGCTTCGGTGGGGGCCCCGCGGGGGACACGGTCTGCCGCCCCCGCAAGCATCAAAACCGCCGTAGGGGCGGCCTTTATGGCCGCCCGCCGGGCTTACTCCTCGGTTACGACCTCGTCTTCATCCTCCAGGATCACATCCCCCTCGTCCTCCAGGATTTCCTCCTCAACAGGGGCGGACTCGGGCTTGATATCAATCTTCCAGCCGGTGAGCTTGGCTGCCAGGCGGGCGTTCTGGCCCTCCTTGCCGATGGCCAGGGAAAGCTGGTCGTCGGGCACCACCACCCGGCAGCTCTTACCCTCCTCGTGAATTTCCACGCTGATAACGTCGGCGGGGGACAGGGCGGCGGCGATGTAGACGGCGGGGTCCTCAGACCACTTGACAATGTCCACCTTCTCGCCCTTGAGCTCCTCCACGATGTTGTTGACCCGCTGGCCTCTGGGGCCCACGCAGGCGCCAATGGGGTCCACGTCGGGGTCGGCGGACCAGACGGCCAGCTTGGTGCGGCTGCCGGCCTCCCGGGCGATGGACTTGACCTCCACGGTGCCGTCGTAGATCTCGGGCACCTCCAGCTCGAAGAGCCGCTTCACCAGGCCGGGGTGGGTGCGGGAGATAAGGACCTGGGGCCCCTTGGTGGACCGGCGGACCTCCACCACATACACCCGCAGGCGCATGCCCTCCACATATTCCTCCCCCTTGACCTGCTCCCCCACGGCCAGGAAAGCCTCGGTGGCCTCGCTGCCCGAGCCGATGCGCAGGCTGGCGGAGCCGGAGCGGGGGTCGATGCGGGTGACCACGCCGGTGAGGATCTCGTGCTCCTTGGAGGAGAACTCATCATAGATCATGCCCCGCTCGGCCTCCCGCATACCCTGAATGATGACCTGGCGGGCGGTCTGGGC
>CASEOA010000093.1 GCA_949289455.1 uncultured Eubacteriales bacterium | reverse complement strand
CAAGGGATACGGGGTTACTCAAGGGAAAAAGGCTCAAGGGAAAGGGTGTTCTGAGGGTGATTTGGTCTGGTTTTTCCCATGGATTTCCCTTGAGTTTTGAAAAAATGAAATTTAGAAAACCCTTATAGCATCTGCGTTTTCAAAAATCTATTTCGTGTTCTGAGTACAGAAAACCCCTTGACAATAGGGAGTTTCCTACTGTCAAGGGGCTTAAAATGTTGCTATTTCAGATTAACCGAAGTAACGCTTCAGCAGGCCCTCGAAAGCCTTGCCATGTCGGGCTTCGTCGCGGGCCATCTCATGGACGGTGTCGTGGATGGCGTCCAGGTTCAGCTCCTTGGCCTTCTTGGCCAGCTCGAACTTGCCGGCGGTGGCGCCGTTCTCGGCGTCCACACGCATCTCCAGGTTCTTCTTGGTGGAGTCGGTCAGAACCTCGCCCAGCAGCTCGGCGAACTTGGCGGCGTGCTCGGCCTCCTCCAGAGCGGCCTTCTCCCAGTACAGGCCGATCTCGGGATAGCCCTCACGGTGAGCCACACGGCTCATAGCCAGATACATACCGACCTCGGAGCACTCGCCCTGGAAGTTCTCGCGGAGACCCTGCAGGATCTCCTCGGGAGCACCCTGAGCCACGCCCACAACGTGCTCAGCAGCCCAGGAACGATCGCCGCCCTGGAGGATGAACTTCTCCTTGGGAGCCTTGCAGATGGGGCAGAAGTCAGGGGCAGAATCCCCTTCGTGAACGTAACCGCAGACAGAACAGACCCACTTTTTCATGTGATTTTCCTCCTACAATTCAATTTCAAATTATATTGATTTGCTTTAGCTCGAAGTGCTAATCAGTAATGATTATCATTTCTGATATTAAGATAGCACAACTTAACTTTCCCGTCAAGCCTTTTTTTGATTTTGGCCGAAGTTTTTTTCGATCTCACCGGGGATATGTCTATACTCCTATCATAACATGGGGAGAGAAGAAAGTTCAAGTGGACGGACCGGGTAAGATTGTCCTAAACATGTAAATTTTCTGTGATTCACACCGGGGCAGGGAAGAGGCATAGTATGGTGCGAGACCGGGCCGGACAGCGGGAAGATCCGCCGCCGGAGCCAGGTTTCCATCTTAAACCAGGAGGTACTTCCTATGATGGGGTGCAACAATGGCTGTGGTAACGGCTTCGGCGGCAATAGCTGCCTGTGGATCATTCTGATCATCATCCTGCTGTGCTGCTGCTGTGGCGGCAACAGCTGCGGCAACAACTGCGGCTGTGGCAACAACTGCTGCTGCTGAGTCTGTCGAGCAAGACAGAAAGGGGGGACCGCTGCGGATGTGCAGCGGTCCCCCCTTTTATACGCAATGGGTGTGAACAGCGTCAACCATGCCTCTCCATGGCGTGAGTCTTGATCTTCTGAAAGGTCTCCTCGCTGAGATCATGCTCTACTTTACAGGCGTCAGCGGCGGCCACCTCAGGGCTGACCCCCAGGCGAATGAAAAACTGGGTGAGCAGTTGGTGCCGTTCAAAGATCCGGCGGGCGATTTCCTCACCGGCAGGCAGCAGGGAAATCAGGCCGTCCTTATCCATTTCAATGTATCCGCTCTCCCTCAGCTTCTTCATGGCGACGCTGACGCTGGGTTTGGAGAAGTGAAGCTGGTTGGCAATGTCAATGGAGCGCACCATGCCGTGCTGCTCCCGCAGGCTCAGGATGGCCTCCAGATAGTTTTCGGACGATTCATAGATGTTCATAGTGAGCTCCTGTATGATGGCAGATGGGCCCTGATAAAGGCTGCCTCCGGCAGGGGAGGAGGCCTCCCGGAAAGCCGGTCAGTCCTCGTTCAGGGGAAGGGGTTCCGGCGCTTTGGGGGCAGTGAACTCGGAGATGCAGTTCTGGGCCAGTTTGTCCAGGTGCTCCCCTTGGGCGGCGAAGTTGCCGGAGAGCTGGGTCAGAATGTCGTAGGCCTTGTCCAGTTCCTGACCGGTACGGTTGATGGCGGCGTCCATATCCGCCAGCAGCAGTTCATACCCGGCCTTTACCTTGTGGAGCCACTGTTCCACCTCGGTGCGAGTTTTGCGTACCTTTTCTTCAGACATGCGCTGGACCTCCTGTGCCCGGCAGTGAGCCTCCAGCTCAATGCCGGCGGTGCGGTCCTTCACCTGCTCATAGGCCTGGGCGGCAGGCTCCGCCCGCTCCAGACGGGCCTTCATGGCCTCCAGGGCCTGCTTCTGCTGGTCATAATCCTGCCGCATGGCCTCCAGCTCTTGCCGGGCCTTGGCCAGCTCATCTTTTAATCCGGTGTTCTCGTGCTCCAGGCGACCCGCCCGGCTTTCGGTGTTGGCGGCCTGGCGGCGGGCCTCCTCGATCTCCTGGGCCAGCTGATCCCGTTCCCGCTGGATGGATTCCAGCTTTTCCAGATGGATTTGATTGGAGGACTCAATATAACTCAGTACATCCTGTTTTTGAAAACCGCCCAGGGCGGCGGTGCGAAATTGAAGCTCAGTGGCGCTCATAGGGGACACCTCGTTTCCACAGATTAGCCATGTGGCAGATAGGCAGGCCGGTACGGCCTGTACAGTACACACCATTTTAGCACAGTTTCCGCCATAAGACAATTCTTTCTTCTCGTTGACTGGATAGAATCCCAGTGATATAATATCATGATTATGACAAGTACAGCCAGAGGGGCGTGGAGGACGGTATGTGGAGTTCGGATGGATGGAAGGATTATGAGCTGCTGGACTGCGGCAATGGAGAGCGGCTGGAGCGCTGGGGCAAGCACATCCTGGTGCGGCCGGACCCCCAGGCCATCTGGCGTCCAGAGGGGAAGCATCCCGGATGGCGGAAGTTTGACGCCCGGTATCAGCGTTCGTCTACCGGGGGCGGCCAGTGGGTAAAGAAGGATCTGCCCCCCCGCTGGACCCTGGGATATCGGGAGCTTACCTTTAATATAAAACCCATGAATTTTAAGCACACCGGCCTGTTTCCCGAGCAGGCGGCCAACTGGGATTTCGCCATGGCGCGTATCCGTGCCGCCGGTCGGCCCATCCGGGTGCTCAATCTCTTTGCCTATACCGGCGGGGCAACCGTGGCCTGCGCTGCGGCGGGGGCCAGCGTATGCCATGTGGACGCCGCCAAGGGGATGGTGAGCTGGGCCCGGGAAAACGCCGCCTCCTCCGGCCTGTCGGAGGCCCCTATCCGCTGGATTGTGGATGACTGTGCCAAATTCGTGGAACGGGAGATCCGCCGGGGCCGTACCTATGACGCCGTCATCATGGACCCGCCCTCCTACGGCCGGGGCCCCTCCGGCGAGATCTGGAAGCTGGAGGAGAACCTGTTCCCCTTTGTGGAGCTGGTCACCGGCGTTTTATCGGATGAGCCCCTGTTTTTCCTCATCAATTCCTACACCACCGGCCTGTCGGCCTCGGTGCTCACCTATTTGCTGGAGACCCTGGTGGCCCGCCGCCACGGGGGACACACCGACAGCCAGGAGCTGGGCCTGCCGGTGACCTCCACCGGACTGGCCCTGCCCTGTGGGGCCACCGGACGATGGACCTGCGACTGAGAAGGAGATACCATGACACAACCGATCATTGAAACCAAAGACCTGCGCTTCCGCTACGAGGACGAGGAGGGTCCCACCCCGGTGGTACTGGACGGGGTGAACCTGAACATCCAGGAGGGCAGCTTTGTGGCGGTGCTGGGCCACAACGGTTCGGGGAAATCCACCCTGGCCAAGCATATGAACGCCATCCTGCTGCCTTCCGGGGGGCAGGTGCTGGTAGACGGCATGGACACCAACGACGAGGACAAGCTGCTGGACATCCGGCGCACCGTGGGCATGGTGTTCCAAAACCCGGATAACCAGATCGTAGCCAACGTGGTGGAAGAGGACGTGGCCTTCGCCCCGGAGAACCTGGGGGTGCCGCCGGAGGAGATCCGCCGCCGGGTGGACGACGCCCTGAAGGCGGTTGGGATGTATGAGTACCGGGAGCACGCCCCCCATCTGCTCTCCGGCGGCCAGAAGCAGCGGGTGGCCATTGCCGGGGTCATCGCCATGCGGCCCCGGTGCGTGGTGCTGGACGAGCCCACCGCCATGCTGGACCCCATTGGCCGGGCTGAGGTGCTCAAAACCATCAAGGAGCTCAACCGTGTCTCCGGAGTGACGGTGGTGCTCATCACCCACCACATGGACGAGGCCGCCCAGGCCGACCGGCTGGTGGTGATGGCCAAGGGCAAGGTCATTGCCGACGGCGTCCCCCGGGAGGTATTCCAACGGGTGGAAGAGCTGAAGGACGTGGGCCTCACCGTGCCGGAGACCACAGAGCTGCTGTGGGAGCTGCGGCAGGCTGGGGTGGACGTACCTCTGGACGCCCTCAGCGATGAGGAATGCGCCGGTGTGCTTCAGGAGCTGCTGGCCAGGGCGTGACTCCGCAGGGAGCATGCACCACTGAGATAAAGGAATGAAGCGAATGGAACCGATCATTCAGACGGAGCGCCTGAGCCACATCTATTCCGCTGGCACCCCCTTTGAGCACGGGGCCCTGGTGGATGTGGACTTTACCGCCTACCGCGGAGAGTACCTGGGCATCATCGGCCACACTGGCTCGGGCAAATCCACCCTGATCCAGCACCTGAACGGCCTGTTGAAGCCCACCTCGGGCAAGGTGCTCTTTGAGGGGAAGGACATCTGGGAGACCAAGGAGCGCACCCGCCAGATCCGCTTTCAAGTGGGACTGGTGTTCCAGTACCCGGAGTATCAGCTTTTTGAGGAGACCGTCTACAAGGATATCGCCTTCGGCCCGGGCAACATGGGGCTTGACCCGGCGGAGATCGACCGCCGGGTACGGCAGGCTGCCCAGTTTGTGGGCCTGAAGGAGGAGACTCTGGCCAAATCCCCCTTTGAGCTGTCCGGCGGTCAGAAGCGCCGGGTGGCCATCGCCGGGGTTATCGCCATGGAGCCCTCGGTGCTCATTCTGGATGAGCCCACCGCCGGTCTGGACCCGGTAGGGGTGGAGTCTATTCTGGGCAATATCCACGACTATCATGTGGCCAAGAACGCCACCATTATCATTGTCTCCCACTCCATGGAGGAGATGGCCCGGACGGTGGACCGTATTGTGGTGGTCAACGACGGGAAAATCCCCTTTTCCGGCACCCCGCGGGAGGTATTTGCCCACGGCGACCAGCTGGAGCAGATGGGCCTGGGGGTGCCCGCCATGACCCGGGTGTTCCACCGGCTGAAGAGCCTGGGGGTGGATATCGACCCCTCGGTGTATACCATCGAGCAGGCCAGAGACGCCATTCTGACCAAGCTGGGAAAGGGGGCGGTGTAAATGGCCTTGAAAGACATTACTCTGGGACAGTATTTCCCTGGAAAGACCATCATCCACCGGCTGGACCCCCGGACCAAGCTGCTGGGCACCGTGGCTTATATTGTGGCCCTCTTCCTGGCCAGCCATGTGGTAACCTACGCCATTCTGCTGGTGGTGCTGGCCGTCCTGATTGCGATCTCCAAGGTGGGGCTCCAGAGCATCCTGCGGGGGATGCGGCCGGTGCTCATCATCATAGCCATCACGGCGGTGCTCAACCTGTTTTACACCCCCGGAGAGGGGGAGCCTCTGGCGTCCTTCTGGGTGTTCACCATCTACGCCGAGGGTATCTGGGCGGCGGTGTTCATGATCCTGCGGATTGCCATGCTCATTACCTGCACTTTTTTGCTCACCTATACCACCTCTCCCATCATGCTCACCGACGGGCTGGAGAAGCTGCTCAGCCCCTTGAAGGCGGTCCATGTGCCCATCCATGAGCTGGCCATGATGATGTCCATTGCCCTGCGGTTTATCCCCACTCTCATTGAGGAGACAGACAAGATCATGTCCGCTCAGAAGGCCCGGGGGGCCGACTTTGACAGCGGCAACCTGATTCAGAAGGCCAAAGCTCTGGTGCCCCTGCTGGTGCCCCTGTTCATCTCCGCCTTCCGCCGGGCCGACGAGCTGGCGGTGGCTATGGAGTGCCGCTGCTACCACGGCGGCGCAGGCCGCACCCGCCTGCGCCAGCTCAGGCTGGGGGGGATAGATGTGGCCGCCCTGCTGCTCTCCGTCGGACTGTGTGTGGGCATCGGCGTGCTGGGGCACTACGGCTGGTAAAGGCTGTTTCTTTACCGAAATTTAAGGTGATTTTAAGTTTTTATGAGAAATATTGCGCTAAAATTGATGTACGTGGGCACCGCCTATCACGGCTGGCAGGTGCAGAAAAACGCCGTCACCGTGGCCGAGACCTTGGAAAAATCCCTGGCCACGGTGGTGGGCCACCCGGTCAAGTGCACCGGGGCGGGTCGCACTGATGCGGGGGTTCATGCCGAGACCTATGTGGCCAATTTCCGCACCACCTCCCGGATTCCCTGCGACCGGCTGCCCCTGGCGGTGAATACCCGGCTGCCCGACGACATTGTGGTGGTCAAGGCCACTGAGGTGCCGGAGGCGTTTAACGCCATCGGTTCCTGTTTAAAGAAGGAATACACCTACCGCATCTATAACTCCCACATCCGCAACGCATTCTATGTGGACCGGGCCTGGTTTTATCCCAAGCATCTGGACGAGCGGGTGATGCAGCGGGCGGCCTCCCACTTTGTGGGCACCCACGATTTTGCCGCCGTCCGCTCTGTGGGCACCGAAACCCGCACCACCGTGCGGACGGTCCACTATTTTGACATTACCCGCAATGGCCTGATGATTGAATGTAAGGTGTGCGCCGACGGATTTTTGTACAACATGGTGCGGGCCATGGTGGGCACCTGCGTCTACGCCGCCGAGGGCAAATTTTCCCCCGACGACGTGCCCGCCATTCTGGAGGGCAAGAACCGGACGGCCGCCGGACCCACCGTGCCGGCGGGCGGGTTGTACATGACCAAATTGTGGTATGACGAGGATGTGTTATAATGCTCCGCCTCATAAAGCCGGAACAAGGGCATAACATGGAGGGAGGGGGCCGGCGGAAGGCAAAGTCCAAGGCGCTGACCACCCTGAGCCGGATGGCGGCCTTTTTCATCACCGCCGTGCTGGTGCTGGGGGCCGTGGTCCTGATCCTCAACTACGACAAATTGAATTTTGACGCCGTCAAGCGGTGGTTTTCCTACCGGAACCTGACCACCGACAACGGCCAGGCCGAATCCTTCCCCTATGAGGGGGACGGCACCAGTGTCTTTGCCAGTGTAGATGGAGACCTGTTGGTGTGTTCTTCCACCGGCATCCGGCTGTACTCGGGCAGCGGCCAGGTCTATGTAAGCCGCACCACCGCCATGGAAAATCCGGTGGCGGTGGCCCGGGGCGGGGTAGCGGTGGCCTACGACGCCGGAGGCCGGATGCTGCTGGCCTGCCGGGATCGGGAAGAGGCCTTCTCCCTGGAGCTGGAGGAGGGGGAGGAGATCCTCTCCGCCGACGTGAACGAGAGCGGCTGGCTGGTGACGGTGACCCAGCAGAGCGGCTACAAAGGGGTTGTCACCGTATATGACAGCCAGTTTCAGCCCAGAATGCAGGTGAATCTGTCCAGCCGCTTTGTGATGGACGCGGCCATCTCCCCGGACAGCGGGACGGTGGCCCTGCTGTCCGTAGGGGTGGAGGAGGGCACCTTTGCCAGCCAGGTGGAGCTCTACCCCCTTACCGGCAGCGGTGGGGAAGAGGCCCAGCCCCAGGCCAGCTGTCCGGTGGGCAGCGAGGTCATTTTGGAGCTGACTTGGGACAGCGGAGGCATCTGGGCTCTGGGGGAGAATACCCTGTACCATCTGGATGGGAAGGGCGGCCTGACGGGCAGCTATTCCTATTCCGGCCGCTATTTGAAGGCCTTTACACTGGAGGGGGACGGCACCGCCGCCCTGCTGTTGGGCAAGTACCGGGCGGGCAGCTCCGCCGAGCTGGTGGTGGTGGACGGCGAAGGACAGGCCAGGGCCACCCTGGCCCTGGAGGAGCAGGTGCTGTCGGTATCTGCCGCCGGGCGGTATGTGGCCCTGCTCACCGCCGACCGCCTGGACATCTATGACCAGGACCTGGGGCTGTATCACAGCCTGGAGGGCACGCAGAGTGCCCGTAAGGTGCTCCAGCGGGCGGACGGCAGCGTCATGCTCATCGACAACAGCGCGGCGCGGATCTATCTGCCTCAATAGCAAACCAATTCCGGAGGAACTTCCATGCCAATCATCTATGAAGGAATCGTCATCGTGGTGCTGGTGCTTTTCGTAGTCCTGGGGATGAAGCGGGGCTTCGTTCTGGCACTCTGCGGTCTGCTGGGGGTAGTGGTGGCCTTTGCCGGCGCCAGTATCCTGGCCGGGGCGCTGTCCCCTCTGGTGGGGGAGGCCCTGGAGCCTCACTTTGCCGCTGCCATTGAGGAACAGCTCAACGAATCTATGCAGCATACCGAGTATATCTCCGACCAGGGGGGCGTGGCCACCCTGCCGGAGGAGGTGCCCCTGTCCGGGGTGCTGGACGCACTGCGGGATATGGGCCTGTATGAGAGCCTGATCGACACCATCGACCAGGCGGTGGAGAACGGTATGACCGAGGTGGCTGCCAGCGCCGCTGCCAAGGTGGCGGCCGCCATGGCCCAGTCGGTGGCCTATCTCATCCTGTTTCTGGTGGGCTTTCTGGTCATCATCATCCTGTGGAAGGCGGTGAGCCATGCCCTGGACCTGGTGACCCGGCTGCCGGTGCTCCACTTCCTCAACCGCACGATGGGCGGGGTGTTCGGCTTTGTGCAGGGCTGCCTGGTGCTGTTCGTGGTGGCCTGGGCCATCCAGTTTTTTGGCAATACCATCCCGGCGGACGTGGTGGAGCAGACCGTGCTGCTGAAATTCTTTGTGACCGGCAGTCCCATGGCCCTGTTTACCGGGCGGTAAAGCCGCAATACGAAAGAGAGAAGATCAGGTGATTCCAAATGACAGTCCCTAATATCCTATCCATCTTCCGGCTGGTGCTGGTGCCCGTGTTCGCGGTAGTCTTTTTCCAGCCCGAGGACGACGCCCACCGGTGGGCGGCATTGGTGTACCTGGTGGCCTTCCTGACTGACATCGCTGACGGCTGGATCGCCCGCCACTTCAACCAGATCACCCGGCTGGGGCGGATTCTGGACCCGATGGCGGACAAGCTGATGACCTTTACGGTCATCGTGTGCCTGACGGTAGACGAGGTGATCCCCCTGTGGATGGTGGTGGTCTTTTTCTGCAAGGAGCTGACCATGGCCATTGGCGGTACCATTATGTACCACAAAATCCACGACATGATTCCCTCCAACTGGCTGGGTAAACTGTCCACCGGGGTATTTTTCCTGGTATGCGTGGCGCTGGTGCTCTTTGACGACATGCCCAGAGCCTGGTCTGCCGGGCTGATGGCGGGGGCTCTTGCCCTCACCCTGGCCGCCCTGGCGGGCTATATCATCCAGTTCTGGAAGACGGTCTATGGGAGAAAAGCGGTCTGATTTCATATCCAGTTCACAATTTCGGATTAAAATCATCTCTCCAGGGGGTGGCGGCCCTGTCCATTCCCTGCAAAGGAGCTGAACATATATGCAACCAACACTTTGTTCCCGATGCCACAAGAACGTGGCTGTGATCTTTATACAGAAAATCGAGGGCGGCAATACCGTCAGCGAGGGACTCTGCCTCAAATGCGCCAAAGAGCTGGGCATCAAGCCAGTGGAAGACATGATGCAGAAGATGGGCATCACCGACGAGGACCTGGAGGGGCTCACCAACGAGATGATGTCTGCCTTTGGCGGGGCCGAGGGGGCGGAGGGCCTGGTACCCCAGGAGGACTCCGACAGTGAGGAGGACGAGGGCAAAACCGCTACCTTCCCCTTCCTAAACAAGCTTTTTGGCTCTGCCCAGAACAACCCCCAAACCCCGCCGCCCGACCGGGATGGGGGCCGGGCCGACCGAAACGAGAAGGAGAAAAAGGGGGATAAGCCCCCCAAGCGGAAGTTTTTGGAGAACTACTGCATCTCCCTGACCCAGAAGGCCGCGGAGGGCAAACTGGACAACATCATCGGCCGGGAGGAGGAGATCCAGCGCACCATCCAGATTCTCAACCGCCGGCAGAAGAACAACCCCTGTCTCATCGGCGAGCCCGGCGTGGGCAAAACCGCCATTGCCGAGGGCCTGGCCCAGCGGATCTACGCCCGGGAGGTGCCCTACAAGCTGCTGGACAAGGAGGTCTATCTGCTGGACCTCACCGCTCTGGTGGCTGGCACCCAGTTCCGTGGCCAGTTTGAGAGCCGGATGAAGGGCCTCATCGAGGAGATCAAAAAGCTGGGCAACATTATCCTGGTCATTGACGAGGTTCACAACATCGTGGGGGCCGGCGACGCCGAGGGCTCCATGAACGCCGCCAACATCCTGAAACCCGCCCTCAGCCGGGGGGAGATCCAGGTCATCGGGGCCACAACCCTCACCGAGTACCGCAAGTATATCGAGAAGGACTCCGCCCTGGAGCGCCGGTTCCAGCCGGTGATTGTGGAGGAGCCCTCCATTGAGGACAGCGTCAAGATTCTCCAGGGCATTGCCCCCTATTATGAGAAGTACCACTTTGTGTCCATCTCCCCTGAAATGTGCCGCCTGGCGGTGACCATGAGCGAGCGGTACATCACCGACCGCTTTTTGCCCGACAAGGCCATCGACCTCATCGACGAGGCCTGTTCCGACGTGAACCTCCACAACAAGAACCTGGCCCGGGAGCGGGAGCTGAAAAACGAGCTGGATTCCCTTGGCCAGGAGCGGGAAAACCTGATGGTGGAGGCCAACGACCGGGATTACAAGCGGCAGACCGCCTTGAAGAACAACGAGGGCCGTCAGTCCGAGATCCGCCGGGAGCTGACCCGGCTCATCGCCGAGCACGACGCCCTGACGGGTAACCCGGCTACCACCGAGGCCCTGGGGGCCAATGAGCGGCGGCAGGCTAACTTCCGCCGGGAGCTGGAGAACCTGTCCGCCCAGCGGGAGGAGCTGCTGGCCGACCAGGGCAGCAGCAGAGACTACGAGCGCCTGGCCGAGATCAAGAGCCGGGAGATGCGCCTTCAGGACGAGCTGAACAAGCTGGACGCCCAGAGCGCGCCCCCCCTGACGGTGAGCCACCTGGCCCGGGTCATCGAGCTGTGGACCAAGATCCCCGCCAGCCAGATCCAGGAGGCCGAGTACGAGCGGCTGGCCAAGCTGGAGAACCGGCTGAAGGAGCACCTCATCGGCCAGGACGAGGCCGTCCACGCCGTGGCCGCCGCCGTCCGCCGGGGCCGGGTGGGCATCGCCTCCAAGCGCAAGCCGGTGTCCTTTATCTTTGTGGGCTCCACCGGCGTGGGCAAGACCGAGCTGGTGAAGCGGCTGGCCATGGACATGTTCCACTCCCCCGAGTCCCTCATCCGGCTGGACATGAGCGAGTTCATGGAGAAATTCGCCGTCTCCCGGATCATCGGCTCTCCCCCGGGCTATGTGGGCTACGACGAAGCCGGTCAGCTCACCGAGAAGGTGCGCCGCAAGCCCTACTGCGTCATCCTCTTTGACGAGATCGAGAAGGCCCACCCCGACGTGCTCAACATTCTGCTCCAGATCCTGGACGACGGCCACATCACCGACGCCCAGGGCCGCAACGTGAATTTTGAGAACACTGTTATCGTCATGACCTCCAACGCGGGCAGCGATACCAAGTCCTCCGGCAGCGTGGGCTTTGGCCGCACCGCCGACGAGCAAGGGCGGGAGCGGGCCATGAAGGCCCTGGAGTCCTTCCTGCGGCCCGAGTTCATCAACCGGGTGGATGAGATTGTCTACTTCAACAAGCTCACCGAGGACAACTTCAAGTCCATCGCCGGCATCATGCTGGGCGAGCTGCGGGACACCCTGAAGGAGAAGGGGATTGCCTTCTCCTGGGACGAGGCCCTGTTGGACCACCTGGTTCGCAAGTCCTACTCCCTCACCTACGGAGCCCGCAACCTGCGCCGCCAGATCCAGAAGGACCTGGAGGACCAGATCGCCACCCTCATTATCGACAGCTACCTCCGCCCCATCTCCGCTCTCCACGCCACCTCCGACGGCGAGAAGGCCATTGTGACAGCGGAATAACTGACAACAGGCGCGCCCGTTTTGGGCGCGCCTGTTTTTATGGGAAGTACTTGACATTCTGATATTGAGGTGATATGATTTTGATATCAAGGAGGTGTCAGTGATGGAAGAAAAGATCCTGACCGGTAAAAAGAAAGGCATGCCCATGCTGCTGATCATTCTGGCGCTTTACGTCCTGGCGGTGGTGGGGCTGATCTGGGGGGCCATCCGGGAGGCCAAGGCGGAGGCCGCCTGGTTCGGCGGGCCTGACGGACTGGCCATTGCTGTGATGGCCGTGTGTATCATCTGGCTGGCCCTGGGGTGGATTTTCCTGTGCGGCCTGAAGGTGCTCAAGCCCCAGGAGGCCCTGGTGCTCACCCTGTTTGGCAAGTACATCGGGACCCTGAAGGGGGAGGGATTCTATTATGTCAATCCCTTCTGCTCCGGTGTAAACCCCGCCGCCCAGACCAAGCTGAACCAGAGCGGCGACGTGGACGGGGGCGCCAAGGGCAAGGAGAAGGCAGAGGTCCAGGCGGGAGGCAAGAAGATCTCCCTCAAAATCATGACCCTGAACAACAACCGCCAAAAGATCAACGACTGCCTGGGCAACCCGGTGGAGATTGGCATCGCCGTCATGTGGCGGGTGGTGGACACCGCCAAGGCGGTGTTCGACGTGGACAACTACAAGGAGTATCTGTCCCTCCAGTGCGACAGCGCCCTGCGGAACATCGTGCGCATCTACCCCTATGACGTGGCTCCCAACGTGGATACCACCGGCGACGGTGTGGCCGACGAGGGCAGCCTGCGGGGGTCCAGCGAGGTGGTGGCCGGGCGCATCAAGGATGAGATTCAGAGCAAGGTGGCCCAGGCGGGGCTGGAGATCATCGAGGCCCGCATCACCTATCTGGCCTATGCTCCGGAGATCGCCGCCGTCATGCTCCAGCGGCAGCAGGCCAGCGCCATCATCGACGCCCGGAAGATGATCGTGGACGGGGCTGTGGGCATGGTGGAGATGGCCCTGGAGCGGCTGAACGAAAAGCAGGTGGTGAACCTGGACGAGGAGCGGAAAGCCGCCATGGTGTCCAACCTACTGGTGGTGCTCTGCGGAAACCGGGACGCCCAGCCGGTGGTCAATTCCGGCAGCCTGTACTGACATGGCGGCCGACGGCAAGAAGCAGGTGCCCCTGCGCCTGTCCCCAAAGCTGTACGCCGCCATCGCTGCCTGGGCGGAGGATGATTTCCGCTCGGTGAACGGCCAGATCGAGTATCTCCTCACCGAGTGCGTCCGCCAGCGGAAGAAGAACGGCAAATATGTCTCCGACGAGATCGACGTGCCTCCGGAGCTGGATATCAAATGAAACAACGCCCAACCGGCAAAACCGGTTGGGCGTTTTCACGCTGTTATGTGGGCTCCGGAGATTCCAGCTTGACTTCGGGCATCAGCTCTTTGCTGATGATGGCCAGCATCTCCTCCAGCTTTTTGCACTCCTCGGGGGTAAACCGCTGGCGCATCCGCTCGGTGACCACCTTTACATAATCATTGCTGACATTGTAGTAGTCCCGGTACTTTTGGGTCACCTGCAAGTGATACTCCCGCTTGTCATGCTCAGACTGGATTTTTTGGATATAGCCCTTGCGGATCAGGCTGTTGATCTTATAGGCGGCGTTGGGGGGCGAGATGCGCATGAAAGAGGCAAACTCGTTGACGGTGGGGGAGCCAAGAGCCTGGATGGTCTCCATGGCAAAGGTTTCCACGGTGGTCAGGCTGGCTTCCTTGTTCTGAAACCGCTCAAAGATCTCCTGATAAAAATGCAGTTTGAATTTTGTATACACAGTGTCAAATTTCTCTTCCAGCATGCCCAAGCCTCCGCACAGACGATAGATGGTGAGTAAAGGGACAGACAGACGGGGCGGGGCGGGTCTCATTTGCCCAGAGCGAAGGTGAGCTCCGCAGTGGCGGCCACCTGACCGTTGACGGTGGCCTTGGCCTCGCCGAAGCCAACAGGGCCCTTCTGCTTGGTAAGGGTGCACTCCAGCTCCAGTACGTCGCCGGGGGTGACCTGGCGGCGGAACCGGGCGTTCTTGATGCCGCCGAAGAAGGCGATCTTGCCTCTGTTCTCTGGCATGGACAGCAGGGCCACCGCGCCCACCTGGGCCAGGGCCTCCAGGATCAGCACGCCGGGCATCACATGATACTGAGGGAAGTGGCCCTGGAAGAAGGGCTCATTGACGGTGACGCACTTGATGCCCTTGGCCCACTTGCCCTCCTCGCCGTCCACGATGCGGTCCACCAGGGCGAAGGGATAGCGGTGGGGGAGGATTTCGGTGATCTCGTTGGAATTATACTGCATCATTCCTCAGCCCTCCCACTTCTTGAACAGGACGCAGGCATTGTGGCCGCCAAAGCCCAGGGAGTTGGACAGCACGTACTCCACCTGGGCCTCCCGGCCCTGGTTGGTCACATAGTCCAGGTCGCAGGCGGGATCGGGCACCTGGTAGTTGATGGTGGCGGGCAGCCAGCCGTCCTTCAGGGTGAGGGCGGAGAAGATGGCCTCCACCGCGCCGGCGGCCCCCAGCATGTGGCCGGTCATGGACTTGGTGGAGCTGACGGCCATCTTGTAGGCATGGTCGCCGAACACGGTCTTGATGGCGGCGGTCTCGCCGGAGTCGTTCAGGGGGGTGGAGGTGCCGTGGGCGTTGATGTAGCCCACCTGTTCGGGGGCCACGCCGCCGTCGGCCAGAGCCTGGGCCATAGCCCGGGCGCCGCCCTCCCCGTTGGGGGCGGGAGCGGTCATGTGGTAGGCGTCGCAGGTGGCGCCGTAGCCCAGCACCTCGGCGTACACCTTGGCTCCGCGGGCCTTGGCGTGCTCATACTCCTCCAGTACCAGGATACCGGCACCCTCGCCCATGACAAAGCCGGAGCGCTCCGCGTCGAAGGGAATGGAGGCCCGGTTGGGGTCGTCCCCCACGTGGAGGGCCCGCATGGAGGTGAACCCGCCGATGGACAGGGGGGTGACAGCGGCCTCAGCGCCGCCGCACAGCATCACATCGGCGTAGCCGTCCCGGATGTGCCGGAAGGCGTCGCCCACGGCGTTGGAGCCGCCGGCGCAGGCGGTGACGGGGCAGGTGCACATGCCCTTGAAGCCGAAGGCGATGGCGATGAGGCCGGCGCCCATGTTGGCGATGGTGGAGGGGATATAGAAGGGAGAGGTGCGGTCAAAGCCCTTTTCCAGGCAGCGGGTCTGCTCCTGCTCGGTTCCGGAGATGCCGCCCACGCCGCTGGAGACAATGACGCCGCAGCGGGTGGCGTCCACCTGCTCCAGGTCCAGGCCGCTGTCCGCCATAGCCTCCTTGGCGGAGGCCATGGCCAGCTGGGCGTAGCGGGCCATGTGGCGCACTTCCTTCTTGTCCAGCACGGAGGTGGGGTCCCAGTCCTTCACCTCAGCGGCCAGATGGACCTTCTGCTTGGAGGAGTCGTAGTGGGTGATGGGGGCGATGCCGCACACCCCGTCTTTTACGGCCTGCCAGGTGTCGGCCACGTTGTGGCCCAGGGGGTTGACGGTGCCCAGGCCGGTAATGACAACTCTGCGTTTTTCCATGTCTGGTTCCTCCTTACATGCCCATTCCGCCGTCGACGGAAAGGATCTGTCCGGTAATGTAGGCAGCCTCGTCAGAGGCCAGGAAGGCTACAGCGGCGGCCACGTCCTCGGGAGCGCCGGGCCGGCCCACGGGGATGGTGGTCAGCATGGCCTCCCGGGCGGCCTCCGGCAGGGCGGCGGTCATGTCGGTGGCGATGTAGCCGGGGGCCACGGCATTGACGGTGATGCCCCGGCCGCCCAGCTCCTTGGCCAGGGACTTGGTCATGCCGATGACCCCGGCCTTGCTGGCGCAGTAGTTGATCTGGCCCGGGTTGCCCCGGAGGGCCACCACGGAGGTCAGGTTGATGATCCGGCCGTACTTGGCCTTCATCATGGGCCGGGCGGCGGCCTTCATGCACAGGAAGGTACCCTTCAGGTTGGTCTCGATGACCGCGTCGAAGTCCTCCTCCTTCAGCATCATGGCCAGGTTGTCCCGGGTGATGCCGGCGTTGTTTACCAGGATGTGCAGCCCGCCCAGCTCCTTGACGGCGGTGTCGATGAGGGCCTTCACGGCGGCGGGGTCGGCCACGCTGCCCTGGACGGCCCGGGCCTCCACGCCCAACTCCTTCAGGGCGGCCAGGGTCTCCTCGGCGGCGGCGGTGTTGCCGGCGTAGGAGAACACCACGTTGGCCCCCCGGCGGGCCAGCTCCAGGCAGATGGCCTTGCCAATGCCCCGGCTGCCGCCGGTGACCACGGCGGTCTTTCCAGTCATGCTCATACAGTTATCCTTTCAGGGCCGCGGTCAGCGCCTCAATGTCGGCGGGGGTTTCCACGGCGTAAGTCTTGATAGAGGGAGCGGTCTTTTTCACAAAGCCGCTGAGGGCTTTGCCCGGCCCGATTTCCACAATGGTGTCCACGCCCAGCGTTTCCAGCCGGCGGATGGTGTCCTCCATGTACACGGAGGACTGTACCTGCTTCTCCAGCAGGGCGGGGATGGTGTCCTCCTCGCCCTTCTCCCGGCCCAGGCAGTTGAAGAGCACCGGGAAGGCCATGGAGCCGAAGGTGATCTCCTGGAACTTCTCCCGCAGGGCGTCGCCGGCGGGGCGGAGCAGGGAGGTGTGGAAGGGGCCGCTGACCTTCAGGGGCAGGCAGCGCTTGGCCCCCAGCTCCTTGGCCAGGGCGGAGGCCTTGTCCACCGCCTCTTTCTGGCCGCCGATGACCAGCTGGCCGGGGCAGTTGTAGTTGGCGATCTCCACCACACCCAGGTCGGAGGCCTGGTCGCAGGCCTGCTGCAATTTTTCCCGATCCAGGCCCAGTACGGCGGTCATGCCGCAGGCCATACCGGCGCAGGCGGAGGCCATGGCCTTCCCGCGGAAGGCGGCCAGGGAGATGGCCTGCTGGGGAGTGAACACCCCGGCGGCCTGGAGGGCGGAATACTCACCCAGGCTGAGGCCGGCGGCGTAGTCGGGGGTAATGCCCAGCTGGGCCAGGATGGCGGTCATGCCCACGGCAAAAGCCACCATGCAGGGCTGGGTATACTCGGTCAGGTTGAGCACCCCGTCGGGATCGGTAAAGGAGACGGTTTTCAGGTCGAAGTCCACGTCCGCGCTGTCCAGGATCTCCCGAAAGACCGGATAGGCCTCATACAGGTCGGCCCCCATGCCGGGGTGCTGACTGCCCTGGCCGGCGTACAAAAAGGCAAGGCTCATGGTTACAGTCCTTTCACAACGGCCTGATAGCCGCTCATCAGTTCCTCAAAGATCTGGCGCAGGGGACGGATTTCGGTGACCATGCCGGCCACCTGACCGGCCATGAAGCTGCCGGTGTCCCAGTCGCCGTCGAACACAGCCCGGCGGAGGGAGCCCAGGGTGAGCTTTTCCATCTCCTCCAGAGGCAGGTTCTGCTTCTCCATCCGCAGGTATTCCCGGGCCATCTTGTTCTTCAACACCCGGACAGGGGCCCCGCCGGAGCGGCCGGTGACAGTGGTGTCGTTGGCGCCAGCCTTGATGACGGCCTGCTTGTAGGTGTCGTGGATGGGGCACTCCTGGCTGGCCAGCAGGCAGGTGCCCACCTGGACGCCGCAGGCGCCCAGAGCGAAGGCGGCGGCCAGCTGACGGCCGTCGGCAATGCCGCCGGCAGCGATGACGGGCACGCTCACCGCGTCCACCACCTGGGGCACCAGGGCCATGGTGGTCATCTCGCCCACGTGGCCGCCGCTCTCAGTGCCCTCAGCGATGACGCCGTCTATGCCGTACCGCTCCAGCCGCTTGGCCAGGATGGGGGCGGCCACCACGGGGAAGACCTTGATGCCGGCTTCCTTCCAGGCGGGGACGTACTTGCCTGGGTTACCGGCGCCGGTGGTCACCACCTTGACGCCCTCTTCCACCACCACTTTGGCCAGCTCGTCGATGTGGGGGTTCATCAGCATCAGGTTGACGCCAAAGGGCTTGTCGGTATTGGCCTTGGCGGTGCGGATCTCGTTGCGCAGGGCGTCGGCGTCCATGCCGCCGGAGCCCACCAGGCCCAGAGCGCCGGCGTTGGATACGGCGGCGGCAAAAGCGCCGGTGGCGATGTTGGCCATGCCGCCCTGGATAATGGGGAATTCAACCCCCAGAAGTTCATTCAGTTTCATATTATACTCCTTATCAACCTTCCCCTGGGGGAAGGTGGCCCGAAGGGCCGGATGAGGGCATCCGCCCCTACGGGGTTTGCGTAGGGGGCGATGCCCTCATCGCCCCGTCATATCTTACGCCAGCTCCAGCAGAGCTCCCGCCC
This sequence comes from uncultured Eubacteriales bacterium, assembly GCA_949289455.1. GTDB lineage: Bacteria > Bacillota > Clostridia > Oscillospirales > Oscillospiraceae > Flavonifractor. Next base: position 4,638 of record CASEOA010000093.1, on the reverse strand, counting down.
AGGTGAGCCCGCCGCCGAAGCCCACGCACAGGGCCTTCTGGCCGGAGGTGAGGGCGCCGGAGGTAATGAGCTCGTCCAGCAGCAGGGGGACGCTGGCGGCGGAGGTGTTGCCGGTGCGGGCGATGTTGCCGGTGCATTTCTCCGGGTCCACGCCCAGCTTTTTCACCGAGAAGTCGATGATGCGCTGGTTGGCCTGGTGGAACACAAACCGGTCAATGTCGTCCAGGGTGAGGCCTGCCTTGGCCACCACCTCTTTGGCGCAGCGGGGCAGGGCCTCCACGGCGAAGCGGAACACCGCCTTGCCGTCCATGTGGATGTAGGAGGGATCGGGGGCGTTGGCGCCGGGAACGTACAGGGCCTCCTGATTGCCCCGGCAGCCCAGCACAGCGTGGAGGGAGGGGTAGTCCGCCCGCCACTCCACCAGGGCGGCTCCGGCTCCATCCCCGAAGAGAACGCAGGTGGAACGGTCGGTGAAGTCCACGATGCGGCTGAGGGCCTCTGCTCCCACGATGAGCCCGTACTTCCGGCCAGCGGAAGTCAGCAGGCACTCGGCGGTATGCAGAGCGTAGACAAAGCCGGAGCAGGCGGCGTTCAGGTCAAAGCAGATGGTGTCCTCAGGGAAGCCCAGATCACGCTGCAAGATGCAGGCGGTGGCGGGGGTGAGAAAGTCCTGGGACAGAGTGGCCACGATGCACACGCCGATCTGCTCGGGGGCAATGCCGGAGCGCTCCAGGGCCTGCCGGGCGGCGGCCAGGCAGAGGCCGGTGTGGGTCTCGTCACCGGAGCAGTGGTAGCGGCTGCGGATGCCGGTACGGGTGGCGATCCACTCGTCGCTGGTGTCCACCCGCTTGGCCATGTCGTCGTTGGTGACGGCCTGGCAGGGCAGGGCTGAGCCGGTGCTCAGCAGCTTGATCCCGTTCATGGGCGCTCCTTTCTCAGGGCGTTGCTGCCCATCTGGCGGAATTTTTTGTACCGGGCGGCGGCCAGGGCCTGGCCGCTCAGCTTGCTCAGGGCATTGAGCTCCCGGGTGAGTACCGGGTCCAGAGCCCGGCATACCGCCCGCAGGTCGGTGTGGGCCCCGGCCTCAGGCTCGGGGATGATCTCGTCGATCACGCCCAGCTCCAAGAGGTCGGCGGCGGTGAGCTTCATCACGTCGCAGGCCTCGTCGCTGCGGGAGGAGTCCTTCCACAGGATGGCGGCAAAGCCCTCGGGGGAGAGGACGGAGTAGACGGCGTTCTCCAGCATGAGCACCTTGTTGCCCACGCCCAGAGCGAGGGCGCCGCCGCTGCCCCCCTCGCCGGTGACCACCGAGATCACCGGGACGGTGAGGGCGGAGGAGATGGCCAGGGTACGGGCAATGGCCTCCCCCTGGCCTCTGGCCTCGGCCTCCAGGCCGGGGTAGGCGCCGGGGGTGTCGATAAAGGTGATAACGGGCCGGCCGAACTTTTCGGCCTGCTTCATCAGCCGCTGGGCTTTCCGGTAGCCCTCGGGGGAGGGCATACCAAAGTGGTAGGCCAGGTGCTCCTCCAGGGTACGGCCCTTCCGGTGGCCGATGACGGTGACCGGGCGGCCGTGGAAGAGGGCCACACCTCCCAGGATGCTGCCGTCGTCCATGCACAGCCGGTCGCCCCGCTGCTCAAAGAAGTCGGTGAACAGGGCGTCAATAAAGTCGGCGGTGCCCGGCCGGTCCTGATGGCGGGCCAGCGCCACCCGCTGAGCGGGGGTGAGATTATTTCGCACGGTCACTGCCTCCTTTTCCGTGGAGCTTCAACAGCTGGAGCAGGGTGTCCCTCAGCTGGGTGCGGGGGACGATGGCGTCCAGGAAGCCGTGCTCCAGCAGGTATTCCGCCCGCTGGAAGCCCTCGGGCAGCTTTTCGCCAATGGTCTGCTCAATGACCCGGGGACCGGCAAAACCGATGAGGGCGCCGGGCTCGGCCAGCATGATGTCGCCCAGGCTGGCAAAGCTGGCGGTGACGCCGCCGGTGGTGGGGTGGGTGAGCACAGAGATGTACAGACCGCCCTTCTGAGAAAAATGCTCCAGAGCGGCGGAGGTCTTGGCCATCTGCATCAGAGACAGGATGCCCTCCTGCATCCGGGCGCCGCCGCTGGCGGAGAACAGGATGAGGGGGAGCTTATATTTTTCGGCATACTCCACCAGCCGGGTCACCTTGTCGCCCAGGGCGGCGCTCATGCTGCCCATGAAGAACCGGCTATCCAGGGCGCCGATGGCCACCTTCTGACCGCCGATGCGGCCGGTGGCGGTGACCACGCCTTCGTTCATGCCGGTGCGGCGGCGGGCGCTGTCCAGCTTGGTGGCGTAGCCGGGGAAGGACAGGGGATCGTTGGAGGTAAGGGAGGCGTCCAGTTCCCGGAAGGTGCCCTTGTCCAGCACCAGGCTCAGCCGGTAATAGGCACCGATGGGGTAGTGGTGGCCGCACAGGGGGCAAACGTACCGGGCCATCACCAGATCCCTGCGGCGGAAGGTGCCGCCGCAGGCGGGGCAGGTCTCCTCCGTGTGGGCGGGGGCGGGGGAAGAGCCCCGGAGGGCCTTCATGGAGAGCAGCTTCTGACGCCGCTGGGCAAAGACGTTGCTCATGCCTTATTCCTCCTCTCCCACCCGGCTCCAGGACAGCAGGGTGTCCATGTTGGCCTCCAGATAGCCGGTGGTGTAGTTGCCCCGGACAAAGTCGGGGTGGTGCATGATCTGATGGAGCAGATCGGTGTTGTTGGCGGGGCCCTCGATGACCAGCTCCTCCAGAGCCCGGCGCATCCGGCGGATGGCCTCCAGCCGGGTGGGGGCGAACACGATGAGCTTGGCCATCAGGGAGTCATAATAAGGAGGCAGGGTGTAGCCGGAGTACAGACCGGTGTCTACCCGCACGCCGTAGCCGCCGGGGAGATGGACAAAGTCGATCTTGCCGGGGCAGGGCTGGAAGTTGTGGGCCGGGTCCTCGGCGTTGATGCGGCACTCGATGGCGTGGCCCTTCTGGACCACCTCCTCCTGGGTGCGGGACAGGGGCAGGCCGGCGGCGATGCGAATCTGCTCCCGCACCAGGTCCATACCGGTAACCAGCTCGGTGACCGGGTGCTCTACCTGAATACGGGTGTTCATCTCGATGAAATAGAAGTTGCCGTCGGGGTCCAGTACGAACTCGATGGTGCCGGCGTTGACGTAGTGGGCGGCCTTGGCGGCGGCCACGGCGGCGGCGCCCATCCGGGCCCGCAGCTCGGGGGTGAGGGCCTTGGAAGGGGACTCCTCAATGAGCTTCTGGTTGCGGCGCTGGATGGAGCAGTCACGGTCACCCAGCTGGATCACGTTGCCCTGCTGGTCGGCCATGATCTGGAACTCGATGTGGCGGGGGTTGAGGATCAGCTTTTCCAGGTACATCTCCCCGCTGCCGAAGCAGGCCACCGACTCGCTGCGGGCCTCTTCAAAGAGGGGGATGAGCTGCTCGGGCTCAAACACCCGGCGCATGCCCCGGCCACCGCCGCCGGCGGAGGCCTTGATGAGCACGGGGTAGCCGATGGAATCGGCCAGCTCCTTGGCCTGCTCGGCAGTCTCCACGGCGCCGTCGGAGCCGGGCACCACCGGCACGCCGGCGGACATCATCAGCTTGCGGGCGGCGGCCTTGTTGCCCATGGCCCGGATCACGTCGCCGGAGGGGCCGATGAAGGCAATGCCGGCCTGGGCGCAGGCGTCGGCGAACTCGTCGTTTTCCGACAGGAAGCCGTAACCGGGGTGGATGGCGTCGCAGCCGGTGGCCTTGGCCACGGTGAGGATGGCGTCCACGTTCAGGTAGCTGTCGGCGGAGCGGGCGGGGCCGATGCAGTAGGCCTGCTCGGCCAGCTGCACATGGAGGGCGTTGGCGTCGGCCTGGGAGTAGACCACCACAGGCTCGATGTCCAGCTCCCGGCAGGCCCGGAACACCCGGACGGCGATCTCGCCCCGGTTGGCAATCAAAATACGCTTAAACATGGAATCACCCTTCCCGGTAGCGGATGAGGGGGTCGCCGAAGGACACCAGAGCGCCGTCCTCCTGGAGGATGGCCTCGATAGTGCAGTCGCAGGGGGCGTGGACCTCGTTCATCATCTTCATGGCCTCCATGAGGCAGACGGTCTGGCCCTTCTTCACCTTGTCGCCCACCTTGACGAACGGCTCGGCGTCGGGGGCGGAGGCGGCATAGAAGGTGCCCACCAGGGGGGCGGTGATGCAGGGGCCCTCCGGCTGAGCGGGAGCCGCCGCGGGGGCGGCGGCAGGGGCGGCAGCGGACAGGACAGGGGCGGAGGCGGCGGGAGCAGCGGCTCCCTTGACTAGCTCCAGGGTCACGTCCTTGGTGGTCAGCTTGAAAGAGGTGATGCCGCTCTGGTCGAAGCGGGCCATCAGCTCAAAGATCTCTTGGTTGGTCATTGCGGCTCCTTTCGGCACAAAGGCGCCGGATTTACCGGCGCCTCAAATCACTGTGCGGAAAACTGCGCTTAGGCAGCGTGCTCCTCGATGTACTTCATCAGATCGCCCACAGTCTTCATGTTGGGCAGGTCCTCGTCGGCGATGGTCACGCCGAAGGCCTCCTCCAGAGCCATGGACAGCTCCACAGCGGCCAGGGAGTCGGCCTCCAGATCCTCAGCCAGCTTGGCCT
>CASEOA010000092.1 GCA_949289455.1 uncultured Eubacteriales bacterium | reverse complement strand
CTATCTGGACTACTACAATAACCAACGTATTAAGGCAAAGCTAAAGGGCTTGCCGCCTGCAATTCACAGACAGCAAGCCCTTTCGGCTGCTTAAACAATTTTTGCCTTCAAATATTGTCTAACTTTTTGGGGTCATTTCACGCTTGTGCGCGGCAGGCTGTATTGTCTGTCTCAGATGCCGTCCTTGGTGACCGCCCGGTTGATGGCGGAGAGGATGCCTTTCAGGGGGGCCAGGTTGATGTTGTGGCTCATGCCCACGCCGAACCAGTCCTTGCCGTTCTCGTCCTGGAGGTGGATGTAGGCCACGGCCTGGGAGTCGGAGCCCTGCTTGATGGCATGCTCGCTGTAGTCCACAAAGGTGAAGCGGTCCATCTTCTGGCCGTGGATGGCGTTGAAGAAGGCGTCGATGGGGCCGTTGCCCGAGCCCTGGACCTGGAACACGGTGTCAGTGTGCCGCAGGGTGCCGGCGAAGGTGACGTGGGAGTGGCCCTCCTCGTCGGTGAACTCAGCGAAGGAGTGGCGCACCAGCTCGTAGGGAGAGACGGCGTCGATATAGTGGGTCTTGAACAGGTCGTAAAAGGCGTCGGCCTTCAGCTCCTTGCCCACCCGGTCGGTCTCCACCTGGACGATGTGGCCGAATTCGGGGTGCATGGCCTTGGGCAGGTCAAAGCCGAAGTTGTGCTCCATGATATAGGCGGCGCCGCCCTTGCCCGACTGGGAGTTGATGCGGATGATGGGCTCATACTGCCGGCCCACGTCGGCGGGGTCGATGGGCAGGTAGGGCACCTCCCAGTACTCGGTGCCGCTCTCGGCCATGTAGTTGACGCCCTTGTTGATGGCGTCCTGGTGGGAGCCGGAGAAGGCGGTGAACACCAGCTCGCCCACATAGGGCTGCCGCTCACCGATCTTCATTTTGGTGACCTTCTCATACACGTCCCGGATCTTGTTGATGTTGGAGAAGTCCAGCTTGGGGTCCACCCCCTGGGTGTACAGGTTGAGGGCCAAAGTGACCATATCCACGTTGCCGGTGCGTTCGCCGTTGCCGAAGAGGGTGGCCTCCACCCGCTCGGCCCCCGCCAGCAGGCCCATCTCGGCGGTGGCCACCCCCTCGCCCCGGTCGTTGTGGGGGTGCAGGGAGATGATGGCGCTGTCCCGGCCGGGCAGCTTGCTGATGAAGTACTCGATCTCGTCGGCAAAGTAGTTGGGCATACAGTTTTCCACGGTGGTGGGCAGGTTGAGGATGATCTTCTTCTCCGGGGTGGCGCCGATGGCCTCGATGACCGCCTGGCAGATCTCCACGGCGGCGTCCATCTCGGTGCCCATGAAGGACTCGGGGGAGTACTGGTAGCGGAGATCCATGCCCTTGTCGATGGCGGGCTGGCTCAGCTCCCGAATGAGCTTGGCGGCGTCCACAGCGATCTTGGTGACGCCGGCCACGTCGGTGTGGAACACCACCTTCCGCTGGAGGGTGGAGGTGGAGTTGTAGAAGTGGAAGATCACGTGCTTGGCCCCGTCGATGGCCTCGAAGGTGCGGCGGATCAGGTGCTCTCTGGCCTGGACCAGCACCTGGATGGTCACGTCGTCGGGGATGTGGCCCCCGTCGATGAGGGCCCGGAGGAACTCATACTCGGTCTCGGAGGCGGAGGGGAAGCCCACCTCGATCTCCTTCACGCCGATGTCCACCAGGGTGTGGAAGAGCTCCAGCTTTTCCTCCACGTTCATGGGGTCGATCAAAGCCTGGTTGCCGTCCCGCAGGTCCACCGAGCACCAGATGGGGGGCGCCTTCAGCTCCTTGTCGGGCCAGGCCCGCTTGGCCATCTTCAGGGGGACAAAGGGGATGTACTTTTCGTGGGCAGGTTTCATAACAGCAGTTCCTCCTTGGGTCAGGGAATGAAAAAGCCCCTGACCAGATTATGGTCAGGGGCGTAAGATACGCGGTACCACCCTGCTTCCGCCCGCCGTCACCGACGGACGCTCACGGCCTCCAACAAGGCCCCGGCCTGTAACGTGGCCGCCACGGCCTGCCCTACGCAAGTTTCAGGCAGGCGGCTCCGGGATCAGTATGCGCACATCTTCCCTCGCCGGTTCGCACCAACCACCGGTTCTCTGAGGGGGCGGGGACATGCCTTCTTCCCATCCTAGCCGTTTGGGATTTGATTGGTACCCATTTTAGCCGAACCCGCCGGTTTTGTCAAGAGCCACTTTCCGTCCAGGTCAGCAGGGGGGACTGGATGGGGACGGTCAGGTTACATCCGCCGTATCCGCGGTTGGGCGGGTTGAGGGAGCAGGAATAGCTGCCCAGGTACTCCAGCCCCTCTTTGGAGTAGAGGGCCAGGTAGAAGTCGGTGCCGCTGCGGGAGGGGGTGTCCCGGATGGCCAGGGTGCGGCCGTTGTAGGCCATGTACAGGGGGCTGTAGTAGTCGTCCACCCAGTTGAAATAGGTGACGTCCAGGGCCCGTAGCCCGTCGGTGTCCTGGGCAAAATCCAGCTGCCAGGCCCCGTCCCGGCGGCTCACCACGGCAAATTTGGAAACGGTGGTTTCCATGCCGTAGGTCATGGGGACGAAGTAGTCCTCCCCCTTCCAGGTCTGCTGGTATTCCTGGCCCTCCAGGGAGAACAGATCCAGGGTCTGGGTCAGCCGGACCGAGGGGTCAAAGACCCGCAGGCGGAGCTGCCCCTCCTCCTGGGTCAGCAGGCAGTACCCCGTCTCATCCCCCCAGAAGTCCGCCACCAGGCTGTCCTCCGGCAGGGAGTAGAGGGTCTCCAGGTGGGGGGTCATGCCGTCGGCCCCCATGTCCAGCCGGTAGATTCCCCAGCCGCCGTCGATGTGGCTGCCGTCCAGGGGGTAGGTGGTGGTGGTGTCGTCGTCATTCCAGCGGGTGCAGCTGTTGATGAGGGTGAAGATCAGGTGGTCGCCGGCGTCATAGGAACGGGCGCTCAGATTGATGCTGTAGCGGGAGTCGTCCTCCAGGGAAAACTCGGTCACCATGCCGTTTTCGTCCTTGCCCGCCGTGACCGTAATGGTATAGTCCTGGGGAATGGGGATGAGGAAATAGTCCACGGGACTCTGATCCAGGGGGGTATACTGCCTGTCCCCCCGCATCTCAATGGGGAAATATCGGTACAGCTGGGCGGGAGAGATCTGGATGGTACCGGACTGGCCCGGCTGGAGCTGGGTCAGGGCGTACTCGATGGCCCCGCCCCAGGGGAACCGTTCCGACACCGCCGAGGATACTCCGGCGCCGGAGTAGGACACCGAGCCGCTGTTCAGCTGGACGGTCAGGGGGGGATCGTCGTACAGATAGGAGGCCCGTCGGGGCTCCAGGGCGAAGGCAAAGGAGACGGCGCGGTCCCCGGGGTGGGACGCGGGGAAGGAGATGTCCCACAGCAGCTGATTGTTATACTCCGCGGGGAGGGACACCTCCAGCCCCTCGGCGGCGGCGGGGTCCCCCGCCACGGTCTCCGCCCGGACGGTGACCTGGTCACCCTGGCGGTGGATGATCACGTTGGCTCCGACCATCAGCCCGGCGGAAAGCACGCCCAGGGCCAGAATGAGGGCGACGGCAGTTTTCATGGGCTCACTCCTCCTCCTGGGTCAGCTGGTCCAGGGCCCGGCTCACCCGGTCGGCCTGGTAGCGGTAGGTCTCCTTCACATACTCCATCAAGGTGCGGCCCTCGTCCTCCAGCTGGGAGGTGGTGACGTCTCCCACCACCTTTCCCTTGTGGAGGAGCACCGCCCGGCCGATGAAGTGCTGCACCTCCTCCACCAGGTGGGTGGACAGCAAAATGGTCTCGTGAGGCTCCAGGATGCCCAGCAGCACCTTGTAAAAGTCCTCCCGGTTGAAGATGTCGTTGCCGGCAAAGGGCTCGTCCATCAGGATATAGTCCGCCCCCTGGCTCAGGGCCAGGATCACCTCGAACTGGTTCTTCTGGCCGGTGGAGAAGCCCCGGATGGCCTTGCGCATGGGCAGCTCGAAGAACTCCATCAGGGCGGAAAACCGCTTTTCCCGAAAATTTGGGAACATGCTCCGGTAAAAGTCCCGGTGGGCGGCGGCGGAGAGGGCGGGGAAGTAGGAGTGCTCACAGGTGGCGAAGGAGAGGCGGGCGATGTTTTGGGGGGTGATGGGCTGGTCGTCCAGGGTGATGGTGCCCGAGTACCGCAGCAGGCCCAGCACGCACTTCATCAGGGTGGTCTTGCCCGCCCCGTTCTCCCCGAACAGCCCCACGATCTCCCCTGGGCCGATGGACAGGTCCAGGGTGTCCAGGGCCCGGCTGCCGCCCAGGTAGGTCTTTTTCACTTGATACAGGCTCAGCATAGCAAACCTCCAATTCCGGCCCACACGTCCTCCGGCAGGTGACCTGCCGGGGTGAAGAGCCAATACCACAAAAAGCAGAGCAGGAGCATCACCAGGGCGCACAGGGCGGTGCACGCCAGCCCCAGGGCGGGGCCCGCCAGGCACCGCCGCGCCAGCTCCCACCGGCGGGGCAGGCGGCGCATCAGGTAGATACTGCGGCTGCCCTGGGAATGCCACCGGTAGTGGAACATGGGCAGCAGGATGAGACAGAGGGCCACCAGCACAAAGCCGGCGGCGGCGCCCTGGTAGAGGGCGGGGAAGGGGGGCACTACTGCGCCGGGTATGAGTACCCTCTTCTGGCCCTGGATCTGGTAGAGCTGGTTGATGGCCTTCTGCATGGGAAAGACGAAGCGGAAAAAGGCGTACAGGGCGGCGAAGCCCAGGGCCACGCCGGTATATCGCAGCTCCTTCTGCCAGGGCCAGCCCAGGGGGTAGAGCCGGGAGAGATCAGGTTTCATCTGCGTGCCACCTCCAGATGCCGTAGAGTGTGAGAAGCAGGGCGGCCAGCACAACGGCCAGCTGGAGCAGGGTGGGGATCAGGCTGTCCAGCCACACCGGGAAGGCCAGGGCGGACACCAGGGCCAGGGGCAGGGTGGAAAAGGCCTTCCGGCCGTGCCGCCAGTGGTAGGGGAGGGCGGCGGCGGACATGCCCAGCATGGCGCACCCCACCAGGTTGCGGGCCAGCGCCGGCCAGTCCGCCATGGGCAGCAGGCTGTGGAGAAAGTCGGTCTGGTAGCAGGCCACCACCAGGGTCTGTGCGGTGACGGTGTCCGCCGGGGCGTTCTGGAGATACCAGCCCGCCAGGGCCAGGAACAGGGCGATCTGGCTGGCCCAGTAGAACAGCAGCACCAGGGTGTTCTGCACCCCCCACAGGGTGGTAAGTACCCGCTCCTCCACCGGCAGGCGGCGGAGGGTATAGCCGGTTTTTGCGCCCCGCTCGGCGCCGGGCAGGGTCAGCACGCCGCACAGTACCACCAGCCCCGCGCCGAAGATCTGGTGAGCACCGGCGATCTGTACCAGTTCTCTCAACCCGGAGCCGTCTCCCGCCCCGATCAGCTGGGGCAAGGCGGCGGTAAAGCGCCAGGCGGACAGTCCGGCGGCCACCAGGGCGATGGCCAGGGCCTTCCACACCGTCAGCCGGGCGGCGGGGGCCAGCGCGGTCAGATATGGTTTCATAGGGTTCCCTCCTCACTTTCCGTCCACAGCCGCCCAAAGAGGGCCAGGGCGGCCTCCTTGTCCAGTCCGGACTGCCGCAGGTTCTGCACCAGGACGGCCATCTCCTGCTCCAACAGCTGGGCCCGGATGGCCTCCACTCCGCCGGGAGGGATGGACACCTCGCTCTTGGCCCCCGAGCGGGAGGTGATGAGCCCCTCCTCTTCCAGCAGCCGGTAGGCCTTCTGCACCGTGTTGGGATTCACCCCCAGCTGGGCGGACAGCACCCGGCGGGAGGGGAGCTCGTCCCCCGCCGCCACCGTTCCGGCGGCGATGCCCCGCTTCACGTGGCGGATGATCTGCAAGTAGATGGGCAGCCCCTCCTGGGGCGTAAAGGTGTCGAAGGTCAGCATGGAGCACCTCCCATCAAAGTGTATTACTGGACTAATACGGTTTCTTCAACTGTATTATATAAGTAGTACAGTTCCTTGTCAAGGGGAACGTGGGGAAGGGAGGCCCCTTTCTTTTTTTGGCCCGTTCCGCTATACTATACGGGATACCAACAAAGCGAGGGAACGATATGCTGCTATCGGCGGAACAACTGACCAAGACCTACGGCACCCGGGTGCTGCTGGACGGGGTATCCTTTTATGTGGACCGGGGGGACAAGGTGGGGGTGATCGGCCTCAACGGCGCCGGCAAGTCCACCCTGCTCCGGGTGCTGGCGGGGGCGGAGGAGCCCGACGAGGGCTCCGTCCGGCTGGACCCCAACGTGCGCCTGGAATATCTGCCCCAGAACCCGGTATTTCCCGGGGAACACACCGTGCTGGAGCAGGTGCTGGCGGGGCTGAACGATAACGACCGGGCCTTGGCGGAGTACGAGGCCAAGACCATCCTCAACCAGCTGGGGGTGCTCCGGTTCGACCAGAAGGTGGGGGAGCTGTCCGGCGGGGAGCGTCGGCGGGTGGCTCTGGCGGCAGTGCTGGCCCGGCCCAGCGATGTGCTCGTTCTGGACGAGCCCACCAACCACCTGGACAACGACATGGTGAACTGGCTGGAGGAGGCCCTGAAGTCCTGGAAGGGGGCCCTGGTGATGGTGACCCACGACCGGTACTTTTTGGAGCGGATCGTCACCTCCATGGTGGAGGTGGAGGAGGGGAAGCTGTATACCTATCCGGGCAATTATGACAAATACCTGGAGCGGAAGGCGGCCCGGCTGGAGAGCGAAAAGGCCAGCGAGCGCAAGCGCCAGGCCATTCTCCGCCGGGAGTACCAGTGGGTGATGCAGGGCCCCACCGCCCGGGGCACCAAGAGCCGGGAGCGTCTGGAGCGGTACGAGGCATTGAAGGCCCAGACCGGCCCGGCGGAAAAAAGTACCTTGGAACTCAACGCCCGCTCCAGCCGTCTAGGAAAAAAGACGGTGGAGCTGCGGGGAGTGACCAAGTCCTTTGGGGACCGGACGGTACTTCGGGATTTCTCCTGTATGCTGCTGCGGGACGACCGCATCGGCATCGTGGGGGCCAACGGCAGCGGCAAATCCACCCTGCTCAACCTATTTGCCGGAGATCTGGCCCCCGACGCCGGGGAGATCGAGGTGGGGGAGACCGTGCGGATGGGTTACTTCCGCCAGGAGGTGCCCCACATGGAGGGGGATACCAGGGTCATCGACTATGTGCGGGAGATCGGCAACCACATCCAGACGGCGGAGGGGATGCTCACCGCCACCCAGCTGCTGGAGCAGTTCCTCTTCCCGGCGGAGGTCCAGTGGAGCCCCATCAACAAGCTGTCCGGCGGGGAGAAGCGGCGGCTCTACCTGCTGTCGGTGCTGGCCGCCGCCCCCAACGTGCTGCTGCTGGACGAGCCCACCAACGACCTGGACATCCAGACCCTGTCCATTCTGGAGGACTATCTGGACTCCTTCCCCGGGGCGGTCATTGCCGTGTCCCACGACCGGTATTTCCTGGACCGGGTGGCCCGGCGGGTGTTCGCCGTGGAGCCAGACGGGACGGTGCGGGGCTATCCCGGCGGCTATACGGAGTACCTCCAGGCCCGCCGGGGGGAGGAGAAGGCCAAAGCCCCCAAGCCGTCCCCGGCGGAGAAAAAGCCCCTCAAGCCCGCCCCCCAGAAGAAGGTGAAGTTCACCTATAAGGAGCAACGGGAGTTTGAGACCATCGACGATGACATCGCCGCCCTGGAGGGGGAGCTGGCCCAGGTGAAGGCGGACCAGGCTGCCCAGGCCACCGACTATGTGGCCCTCCAGGCCCTCCAGGCCCGACAGGAGGAGCTGGAGGCCGCCCTGGAGGAGAAGATGGAGCGGTGGGTCTACCTAAACGACCTGGCTGAGCAGATGGAGCGGGGCTGAACTGCCGTCTACTTTTGACGCGAAAAGGAGCAATACTATGGCAAAACTCTGGAAACCACTGGCCGCCCTGGTTCTGGTGTGCGCCCTGCTGCTGGCGGGGCTCATCCTGTGGGCTCGGCCGGAGGCTTCGGCCACCAAGCGGCCGGAGGATCAGTTCCGGGCGGTGTGGGTGTCTACGGTGTACCGGCTGGACTACCCCAGCCAGGCCACCACCGACCCGGCGGTATTAAAGGCGGACGCTGACGAGATCCTGGCCACCTGTGCCGAGCTGGGGATGACCGCCGTCATCCTCCAGGTGCGGCCCTGCGCCGACGCCCTCTATCCCTCGGACTACTTCCCCTGGAGCGCCGATCTCACCGGCCGCCAGGGCCAGGCCCCGGCGGAGGGTTTTGACCCCCTGGCCTACTGGGTGGAGCAGGCCCACGCCCTGGGTTTGGAGCTCCACGCCTGGATCAACCCCTTCCGGGTGACCAAGAACGGGCAGACCGAGCTGGAGGGCCTGGTGGACAGCCACCCGGCCAAGCTCCACCCCGACTGGGTGGTGGAGTACGACAGCAACTACTATTTTAACCCCGGCCTGCCTGAGGTGCGGCAGTACATCATCGAGAGCGCGGAAGAGCTGGCCCGGAATTACCGCATCGACGGCATCCACCTGGACGACTACTTCTACCCCGGCACGGACTTTGCCGACGAGGACACCTACGCCCAGTACGGCAAGGGTTTTTCCAACCTGGGGGACTGGCGGCGGGACAACGTGAACCAGCTGGTGAAGGAGCTGGGGGAGGCCCTCCACGCCATCAACCCCAACCTGTCCTACGGCATCAGCCCCTCCGGTGTTTGGGCCGACAAGAGCAGCCAGTCCCAGGGCTCCAACACCACCGGCGGCTACGAGAGCTACTACGCCTCCTACGCTGACAGCCGCAAATGGGTCAAGGAGGGGTGGCTTGACTACATCTGCCCCCAGGTTTACTGGTACATCGGCCACAAAACCATGGACTACGAGACCATCGTCAGGTGGTGGGCCGACGTGGTAGAGGGTACAGGCGTTTCCCTTTACATTGGCATGGCGGACTACCAGGCCGGCAACAGCGACCCGGAAAGCCCCTGGCACGGCATTTCCGCCATCCAGCAGATGCTGGAGCTCAACGAGTCCATCCAGGAGGTGGCGGGGGAAGTCCACTTCCGCTATCAGTTTTTGGCCCAAAACCCCAAACTGTGGGCGCTTTATGAGGAATTTTATCAGATCGAGCCCGAGGTGGCCCTGGACACCGCCAGCCACACCGCCTACTTCCAGGGCAGCAGCGGCTTTTTCCAGCCGGAGGCCGGGCTGACCCGGGCGGAGGCCGCCGCGGTGCTGTCCCGGCTGGCGGTAGACCGTGAAGGGAATAAACTTTACACTGGAGAAGACCGGGACAGCGGCTTTCCCGACGTGTCCCCCTCCGCCTGGTACGCCCCCTATGTGGCCTTTGCCCGGAAATGGGGGTTGGTGAACGGCTACCCCGACGGCACCTTCCGGCCGGAGGAGCCGGTGGCCCGGGCGGAGCTGGTGAAAATGGCGGCGGCCTGCTTCGGAATCACCCGGGCGGCCAATCCCTTCCCCGATGTGTCCGCCGCCCACTGGGCGGTGGAGGCCATCTCTTAAGCCGCCGACAAGGGAAGGGTTGACGGGGGAGAGGACGGAGCCTTCCAGCCGGAACGGGAGGTCACCCGGGCGGAGGCGGCCAAGATCCTCAACCGTGCCACCGGGCGGATCGCTCAGGTCCGGCAGGTGGACATGCCCTACGTCGACGTACCGGAGGATCACTGGGCCTACCATGAGATCGTGGAGGCATCGGTGACCCATAACCACCGGTTCACCGCCGGCGGCGAGGACTGGATCTGAGATTTTACAGAAGCTTTCCCAAAACCTGATGGAAAACCCGACGGCAAACCCCGTATGATAGGACCGATGGCCCGCCGCCACAGGCCGGGCCGGGAAAGGGGTTTTTGCGATGATGCCTTGCCAGAAAACGTGTGGGGAGTATCAGCCGGGCTGCCACAAGTCCTGCGCCTACTGGGCCGCCTTCCAGCAGGAGAAGAGCCGGGAGCGGCAGGCCAAGAAGGACTACTTAAAATACTACAACGAACTGTGCGGGGCGGTGGCCCGGCAGTTCCGAGCCATCAGCGCAGTGCCGCTGGTTCGGTAATCTAAAGCGGGGTTGCTGCGAAATCACGCAGCAGCCCCGCTTTTTGTCATCGGGAGCGCCAGCGAAGGAGCTTTTGGGCCGGTCAGCGGTCGCTGGCGACCACCGGATGGTCGGCGCCGTAGATGAGCTCGTCCACATCGGCGGACGAGGTGGGACAGCAGTCCATATAACCCCTCCTTTTCTGTTTGTCTGGACTCAGTATACCCCTGGCGGCAGAAGAGAACCAGCAAGGCTGTGTAAAATCACGGTCAAGACTGGCGGCGAAATTGACAAAAAGAGGGAATGGAGAACGAAAAATTTTGTGTGCCCGCCCGGCAAAAAATCCTTACGCGGAAGAGAAAAAGCTGATACAATCATGATCGGACAAAGGCCAGGCGGGCCGGTATAGACAAGTGGACCGATAAACGGTAGTCGCAGTGAAGAAAAGTAGCGAGACGATAGTTTCGCTGCTTTTTTTGTGGGCCGCCCGCCCTTGAATCGGAAAGGAGACAGACATCCATGCCCCAGACCAAATTGCAGAACTTTGTGTTCACCGTCATCATGGCAATTATCATGGTGTACGGGATGATTGTGTACAACGTGGCCCTGAACACCGGCGGAGTGACCAACGACACCTTCTTGATGGCCCTCCATGAGATGCCCATTATGGTGCCCATCGCCATTCTGCTGGAATTCTTCGTGGTGGAAAAGCTGGCCACCCGGCTGGCATTCACCGTGGTGCGGCCCACCGACCGGCCCCAGCTCATTACCTACGCCATCTCCACCATGATCGTGTGCATCATGTGCCCCACCATGAGCCTCATCGCCACCCTGCTGTTCAAGGAGCCCAGCCTGGGCGCCTGGGTGCAGACCTTCGGCTGCAACATGCCCATGGCCCTGATCTGGCAGCTGCTCTTCTGCGGCCCGCTGGCCCGGCTCATCTTCCGCACCCTGTTCCGCCGCCAGCTGGCGGCTGCCAGTTCCACCCATTAAAAAATGGCTGCCTGTAGACTGAACCGCCCCAGATTGTGCGGACAGTATAAAAAGGGCCCCAGGTAGGAAATATTGAGTTTTAGGTGGAGAGGCGCCGCGCAAGCGGCGTCTCTCCAGTTTTTAGCTGGATGCGCTCATGATTGTAAAAATGGAGATACTGCAAAGAATTTACACATAACTGTCACCGGATACGCTACCCTGTGAAGATATATGATGTGGTATTTTACCCGTGCCCTTACTTCCTTCCTGTGAATTGCAGAAAATCCCCCAGCAGCTTGTTTTCCATCTGTAAACGCTGGATCTCGTATGCCTGCTCTGCCACAACATCTCCAGGTATGATAGGTTTCCTTGGCTTGCCCTTGGGCCGCGGTATGAT
>CASEOA010000091.1 GCA_949289455.1 uncultured Eubacteriales bacterium | reverse complement strand
GGCGTCATCCGCACGCAGGTTCCCGAGGTGCTTCGCCTCGTGGGCCTCGCCGATCAGATGGATTCCATGCCCGACCAGCTCTCCGGCGGCGAGCAGCAGCGGGTGGCCATCGCCCGGGCTCTGGTGAACAATCCCCAGATGATCATCGCCGACGAGCCCACCGGCAACCTGGACCCCATGCGCTCCCTGGAGATCATGATGCTGCTGGAGCGCATCAACGAGCTGGGCACCACCGTGCTGGTGGTCACCCACGAGCGGGAACTGGTCAACCGCTTCTCCAAGCGGGTGGTGGCCATCGAGAACGGCAGAATCATCAGCGACGAGACAGGCGGGTATTACAACAATGAGACAACGATATAATTTCGGCTACCTGATCGGCGAGGGCTTCCGCAGCATTTTCACCCACGGCTTCATGTCCTTTGCGGCGGTGTGTATGATCATCTGCTGCCTGCTGATCATGGGCTCCTTTTCCCTGGTGGCGGTGAACGCCGCCTACAACTTCAGCGACCTGGAGAACGAGAACCAGTTCTCCGCCTTCATTGACGAGTCGGTGCCCCAGGAGGAGGCCCGGGCCCTCCAGGATGACATTGAGGCGGTGCCCAACGTGGCCCGGGCGGAGTTTGTCACCAAGGAGGAGGCCCAGGCCGACTTCGAGCAGGACTACGAGGGCAACCCCCTCTTTGAGGATCTGCCCTCCGACGTGTACCGGGACCGGTTCCACATCTATCTGGAGGACATCAGCAAGCTGACTGAGACGGAGGAAGCGGTGAAACTGGTGGCCGGGGTGGCCTATACCAAGTCCGCCCCCGAGATCGCCGAGGGCTTCAACGTCATCCGCAACATTGCCAGCGCCGTGGCCCTCATCCTGGTGGGCATCCTGCTGCTGGTGAGCCTGTTCATCATTTCCAACACCATCAAGCTGGCCTTCTTCAACCGGCGGGACGAGATCGCCATCATGAAGATGTGCGGCGCCACCAACGGCTTTGTCCGCTGGCCCTTCGTCATTGAGGGCATGATCCTGGGTCTGGTGGGCAGCATTGTGGCCTTCTTCCTCCAGTGGGGGATCTACGCCCTGGTGAGCCGGGCGGTCAGCGGCTCGGATACCATCGAGCTGCTGAAGGTCATGCCCTTCCAGCCCATGGCCCTGATGGTCCTGGGATACTTCCTGCTTATCGGTCTGGTGATCGGTGTGCTGGGCTCCCTGCTGGCCATCCGCAAGTTCCTGCAGGTGTAAGAAACCCTGCCCCATTTCCTGAGAAGGAGACGCGATGAACCCTAAAATTGCCATTCGACGGCTGCTGTGCGGCGCTTTGGCCGCCGCCCTGCTGATTCCCGCCGCCCTCCAGATGGGCGGGGCGGTGACCCAGAGTGAGATCGACGCCCTGAAAGCGGACCAGGCCGCCAGCCAGGCCAAGCAGGAGGAGCTGAAGACCCAGTTGGCCGAAGCCAAGGAGGACCAGGCCGCCGCCCAGACCCAGCGGCAGATCCTGACCCAGCAGCTGGCCGCCATCAACGAAGAGATCGACAACATTGACGCTCAGATTTCCTACTATGACGGCGAGATCGCCCAGAAGGAAGCGGAGCGGAAGGAGGCCGAGGCCCGGGAGGCGGAGCAGTACCAGCGCTTCTGCCAGCGGGTGCGGGCCATGGAGGAGGAGGGCACCGTGTCCTACTGGTCCATCCTCTTCAACGCGGAGAGTTTTTCCGACCTGATGGACCGGATGGCCGATGTGGACTCGGTGATGGCCCGGGACAATCAGATCATGGACGAGCTGATTGCCACCCGGCAGGAGCTGGAGCGGCTCCAGGCCGACCTGGAGACCGCCCGGGCCGAGGAGCAGGCCGCCCGGGACCAGCAGGCCGCCAAGCAGGCCGAGCAGCAGGCCAAGGTGGCTGAGGCCCAGGAGCTGCTGGACCAGATCAATGCCGATGTGGACGAGGTCAACCGCCAGCTGGACGCGGAGGATCAGGCCGCCGCCGAGATCCAGGCGGAGATCGCGCGGAAGGAGGCCGCCCTGGCCGAGCAGATCCGGCAGGAGGAGCTGAAACGCCAGGAAGAGCAGAAACGGCAGGAGGAGTTGCTGCAACAGCAGCAGCAACAGCAGCAGCAGACCCAGACGCCCCAGCAGACCCCCAAGCCGGACACCAGCACCCCGCCGGCCAGCACCAGCTCGGGCTACAGCTGGCCCCTGCCCAGCAGCTGCCTGACCCTGACTTCCGCCTTCGGCTACCGCATCCACCCCATCACCGGCGTGCCCCACAGCCATACCGGCATTGACATCGGCGCCGCCGGCGGCACCACCATCACCGCCGCCAAGGCGGGCACGGTGATCACCTCAGCCTACCACTGGTCTTACGGCAATTACGTGGTCATCAGCCACGGCAGCGGCAACACCACCCTGTACGCCCATATGAGCCGCCGGGCGGTGAGCGAGGGGCAGACGGTGTCCCAGGGGCAGACCATTGGATATGTGGGCAATACCGGAAACTCCAAGGGCAACCACCTCCATCTGGAGGTCCGGCAGGGCGGCCAGCGGGTGGACCCGGAGTCGTGTTTCCCCGGACTGTACAATTCTTTTATCCGGGCCTATAATTGGTAACACAGCGGACGTACACCTTGCGGTATCTGTAGGGAGGTAGACCGTGGCAAAGCATTGCAGAGAACACCATTCCCACTGGAAGCGGAGGGGACAGGCGGGCCGTCGGACCATGATGGGCGTGCTGGCGGGGGCCATGGCCCTTCTGCTGCTGCTGCCTGTGTTCAGCATGACGGTACAGAACGTGGGGGCGGTGACCCAGAGCGAGATTGACGCCCTGAAAGAGGAGCAGGCCGCCAGCCAGGCCCGGCAGGAGGAGCTGAAAGCAGAGCTGGCCGAGGTGAAGGAGGACCAGTCCGCCGCCCAGCAGCAGCGGTATATCCTCACTCAGCAGCTGGAGGCCATCAACGACGAGATTGACAACATCGACGCCCAGATCGCCTGGTACGACGGAGAGATCGCACAGAAAGAGGCGGAGCGGGAGGAGGCCGAGGCCCGGGAGGCGGAGCAGTACGCCCTCTTCTGCCAGCGGGTGCGGGCCATGGAGGAGCAGGGGACCGTGTCCTACTGGTCCATCCTGTTCAACGCCAAGAGCTTTTCCGAGCTGATGGACCGGATTGCCGATGTGGACGCCGTTATGGCCCGGGACAACCAGATCATGGAGGAGCTGACCGCCACCCGGCAGGAGCTGGAACAGCTCCAGGCCGACCTGGAGACCGCCCGGGCGGAAGAGCAGGAGGCCCGGGATCAGCAGGCCGCCAAGCAGGCGGAACAGCAGGCCAAGGTGGCCGAGGCCCAGGCCCTGGTGGAGCAGATCAACGCCGACGTGGAGGAGGTCAACCGCCAGCTGGACGCGGAGGATCAGGCCGCCGCCGAGATTCAGGCGGAGATCGAGCAAAAGCAGGCAGCGCTGGAGGAGCAGCTGCGTCAGGAGGAATTGCGCCGCCAGGAGGAGCTGCGCCGGCAGCAGGAGTTGCAGCAGCAACAGCAGCAGACCCAGACAACCCAGCAGCCCCAGACCAGCACCAACACCGGTACCAGCACCGGTACTACTACGCCGTCGGTCTCCAGCTCGGGCTACAGCTGGCCCCTGCCCAGCGGCTGCCGGACCCTGACCTCCGCCTTTGGCTACCGCATCCACCCCATCACCGGCGTGGCCCACAGCCATACCGGCATTGACGTCAGCGCCACCGGCGGCACCACCATCACCGCCGCCAAGGCGGGGGTGGTGATCACCTCAGCCTACCACTGGTCTTATGGCAATTATGTGGTCATCAGCCACGGCAATGGGGACTCCACCCTGTATGCCCACATGAGCAGCCGGGCGGTGAGCGAAGGGCAGACGGTGGCCCAGGGCCAGGTTATCGGCTATGTGGGCTCCACCGGCAGCTCCACCGGAAACCACCTGCACCTGGAGATTCGGGAGGGCGGCCAGCGGGTGGACCCGGAAAAATGCTTCCCGGAGCTTTACAATTCCTTTATCCGGGCCTATAATTGGTAAAACCCCAGTTGTACATGAAAAGGAGACAGACCGTGTCGCATCGTGATAAAAAAGGCAATTCAGGTTCCAAAAGCAGGGGAAAGAAGATAGACAGCCGCCGGATCTTCGTGGGCGTGCTGGCGGGGGCCATGGCCCTGCTGATGCTCCTGCCCATCTTCAGCATGATCGTGCAAAACGTGGGGGCGGTGACCCAGAGTGAGATCGACGCCCTGAAGGAAGAGCAGGCCGCCAGCCAGGCCAAGCAGGAGGAGCTGAAGGCAGAGCTGGCGGAGGCCAAGGAGGATCAGGCCGCCGCCCAGCAGCAGCGGCAGATCCTGACCCAGCAGCTGGAGGCCATCAACGACGAGTTGGATTCCATCGACGCCCAGATCGCCTATTATGACGGAGAAATTGCCCAGAAGGAGGAAGAGCGCAAGGAAGTGGAGGCCCAGGAGGCCGCACAGTACGAGCTCTTCTGCCAGCGGGTGCGGGCTATGGAGGAGGAGGGCACCGTGTCCTACTGGTCCATCCTCTTCAACGCCGAGAGCTTTTCCGATCTGCTGGATCGGGTGGCCGACGTGGACGCCGTCATGGAGCGGGACAACGAGCTCATGGAGGAGCTGATCGCCACCCGGGAGGAGCTGGAACGCCTCCAGGCAGAGCTGGAGTCCGCCCGGGCGGAGGAGCAGGAGGCTCGGGATCAGCAGGCCGCCAAACAGGCAGAGCAGCAGGCCAAGGTGGCCGAGGCCCAGGCCCTGGTGGAGCAGATCAACGCCGATGTGGAGGAGGTCAACCGCCAGCTGGACGCGGAGAGCGCCGCCGCTGCCGAAATTCAAGCGGAGATCACCAGGAAGCAGCAGCAGCTGGAGGAAGAGCGGAAGCAAAACAACGTGACCATCAGTTCTGAGACCGGCTATCTGTGGCCCCTGCCGGGCTATTACCGCCTGTCCTCCCTGTTTGGCTACCGTATCCACCCCATCACCGGGGTGGCCCACAGCCATACCGGCATTGACATCCCCGCCAGCGGCGGTACGCCCATCCTGGCCTCCAAGAGCGGCCAGGTGGTCACCTCCGCCTATCACTACTCCTACGGCAACTATGTGGTTATCGACCACGGGAACGGCAACTCCACCCTGTACGCCCATATGAGCGCCCGGGCGGTGAGCGAGGGTGAGATGGTGACCCAGGGCCAGGTTATCGGCTATGTGGGCACCACGGGCAGCTCCACCGGCAACCATCTCCATTTTGAGGTGCGGGACAACTACACCCGGGTGGACCCGGAGGCCAAGTTCCCCAATCTGAATCTGACCCATCCCTGGTAAGAAGGAAACAGAGGGCGGAGGGAGAATTCCCTCCGCCCTGTTGCATACTATTTCCCGAAAGGAAGAGACAAGCATGACCAAAAAGCGATTTTCCTGGCTCCATCTCATCCTGCTGTTTGTATTGACGGCGGTATTGACGGTGGGGATCGTGGCTGCGGTATTCTGGAACCTCTTCGGCAGCGCCGGCCTGTCCCTGCTGGAGGGACTGTACCTGGTGAACAGCCGGTTCGTGGGGGAGTACGATCAGACTGAGATGGTGGACTCCGCCCTGGAGGGCATGGTGGAGGGCCTGGGCGACCGGTGGAGCTACTACCTGACGGAGGAGGAGCTGGCCGATCAGAACCAGCGCCGCACCAACCAGTATGTGGGGGTGGGGGTGACGGTGGACTACACCGAAGAGGCCGGACTAAAAATCCTGTCGGTGACGGAGGGCGGCCCGGCAGAGGGAGCGGGTCTCCAACCGGGGGAGATCATCACCGCTGTGGACGGCTTTTCCCTGGCGGGGGAGGCTAAGTATGAGGGCACCCAGCGCATCCAGGGGGAGGAGGGGACCTCCGTCACCCTGGAGATCACGGGTACTGACGGGACTGTCCGCACAGTGGAGCTGGTACGGACCAGCCTGGACAGCGATCCGGTGACCGCCAAGCTGCTGGAGAACAACGTGGGCTATGTGGCACTGTCCAATTTCTACGACAACAGCGCCAACCGGCTGGAGGAGGAGGTCACCCGGCTCCAGGCGGAGGGGGCCGCCGCCCTGGTGTTCGACATGCGCAACAACGGCGGGGGCTATCTCAATCAGCTTACCGACATGCTGGACTTCCTGCTGCCTGAGGGGCCCATCTTCATTACCCGGGACAAGGCGGGCCATGAGGAGGTCACCCAGTCGGACGCCTCCTGCGTGGAGCTGCCCATGGCGGTGCTGGTCAACGCCAACACCTATTCCGCCGCCGAGTTCTTTGCCGCTGAGCTGCGGGAGTGGGGGGTGGCGGTCATCGTAGGGGAGCCCACCAGCGGCAAGGGTTACTCTCAGCAGACCTTTGCCCTCCCCCACGGCGGGGCCATGGCCATCTCCACCGGTGCCTACTTTACCGGTAGCGGCACCTCTCTCATCGGCACCGGCCTCACGCTGGACGCCGAGGTCTATCAGACCGGAGAAGGCGACGCCCAGCTGGAGGCCGCCCTGGCGCTGTTGGCCCAGAACCCGTAACGGCCTGATGGCAGAAAAAAGGACCTGTTCACAATGAACAGGTCCTTTTTTGTCCGTTTACAGGAGCGCGCCGCCGCTAGCAGGAAGGGCTTTCCTCCAGCCAGTACCGGCCCCAGGCCCGCTTGAAGTCGGCGGCCGCCGTCCGGGGCAGGGCCACGGTGCTGCCGTCATCCAGCAGGGCGCTCTGGCCGTGGACTCCGGTGACGTGCTGAAAGTTCAGCACAAAGCTGGCGCCGCACAGACAGAAGCGGGAGTCGGCCAGCAGGGGCGCCACGGCTTCCCGGAAGGGAATCCGGATGGTCTGGGAATCCACCGCTCCGTCGGTGCAGTGGTAGCGCACCGCCCGCCCCAGCCGTTCCGCATAGCGGATGTTGGTCAGCAGCATCCGATGGATCCCCTGGCGGGTGTGAATTACCACCGCCTGGTGCCGAAGCCGGTCCAGCCTGTCCACCGCCCGGTCCAGTACATGGAAGAGCTTCTGGGTGTCAAAGGGCTTGACCAGATAGAAAAATGCCCCTACCTCGTAACTGTCAAGAGCAAATTCATCCGAGGCGGACAGATAGATGATCTGACAATCTGCCCCCTGGGCCCGTAGGGCCAGCCCGGTCTGGATTCCGTTCAGACCGGGCATCAGTATGTCCAGCAGGCACAGGTCAAAGCCTTCCTCCGCCCCCGACAGCAGGGCCTCTCCGTCGGAAAAGGCAGACACCTGCCCGCCCAGACCGGGCCGGGTTGCCAGGTAGCTTTTTAACAGGGCGCAGATCATATCCCGCTGCCCGTGGTCGTCATCGCAGACCGCGATCTTCAGCACGGTGGCTCGTCCCCTCTCTATCTGCGCTACAAATTTTGCGCAGATACAGGATAATTTTGCATATACATCTCCAGATTTGGAGATAAAAGTTATATCTAAAATATCATATTAGGAGAAATGCGTCAAGTTGTGTTCTAAATATGCGGAAATGGGCCGATTTACCCACAGAACAAAGAAACCACTGTTTTTGCGCGCTATCGGGCTGATTTTGCGCAAGAACTTTATCCAAAAGACGGGAAGAGTTAAACTGATATGAAATGTCTTTGCCATCCCCGGCAGAGTAAGAGGGTTATCCGGGCCCCATTCCAGGGAGAGAGTGCCGCCGTCCCTGTCCATGAGCTGCGGGTTACCCTGCTCATGACGGCCTGCGGCAAAACAACGAATGGGAGAGATGGAAGATGGAACAGAATTGTGACAACAAGCGGCCTTGCCCTTGTACCTACGACTGTCCCAGGCACGGCAAGTGCTGCGCCTGTGTGGCACACCACCGGGACCACAACGAGGGGGTACCCGGCTGTTTTTTCTCCAAAGAGGGGGAAGCTACCTACGACCGCAGCGTTGAGGCCCTGGCCAGAGACCGCGGTATCTTGAAGTGAGGAAAAGAGACCATATTATGAGCAGAAAGAAAGTCACCATACAAAAAGCACGGGAGCGGGTCTCCCTGGATGCGGTGGGGATTGACCGGCTGTCCGAACTGACGGCGGAGGGACTGACCCAGGCGGCGGTGGACCGGAAAGACGTGATCCGCCTGCGGCTGGCCATGGAGGAGATGCTGGCCCTGTGGCAGACCCAGCTGGGCGAGAACACGATGTGTTCCTTCCGTCGGGGCACCCGGCTGGGCCGGATGTACATTGAAATTACCGCCCCCGGACAGCGGGTGGACCCGGCGGAGGTCCCGCCCGATATGGCGGGGCGGATGCTGTGCTCCAACCTGTTGGCCCAGGCGGGGCTCTCTCCGGTCTATACCTATCAGGACGGAGTAAACCGGCTGGCCCTCTATCCCACCCGGCCCCAGTCCATGAGCCCGCTGCTCCAGCTGCTGCTGGCCATCCTGGGGGCCATTGTGGTGGGGGCGGTATGCCTGGCCCTGCCGCACCAGGTGTCGGAAGTGGGCGCGGGGGTGGTCTCCCCCCTGTTTTCCGCTTTGATGGGAGTGCTCCAGACACTGGCCAGTCCCATGATCTTCCTCAGCGTGTGCTGGGGCATTGTGAACATCGGCGATGTACATATGCTGGGAAGGATTGGGAAAACGGTGCTCTTCCGGTTCCTGGGGGGCGTCTTTTTGCTGTGCGCCCTGACGGCGGCCTGCCTGGTGTGGTTTTTCCTGCCGGAGCAGGCAGGGGCGGCCTCCATGGGGGAAAATGCCGCCTCCCAGATCTACAGCATGCTCCTGGCAATCATCCCCGGCAACATCGTTACCCCCTTCCTGGAGGGCAACTCGCTGCAAATCATCTTCATGGCGCTGTGTGTGGGGCTGACCCTGCTGGTGCTGGGGGAAAAGACCTCCGCCCTGCGGGCCCTGCTGGGCCAGGTAAACACGGCGGTGCAGTTCATGATGGAGATCGTGAGCCGGTATATCCCCTTCTTCGTCTTTGTGAGCCTGCTCTCCCTGCTGCTGTCTGACGCCCTGGGCGACCTGGGCGGGATTGTCAAGGGCCTGCTGCTGGGCATTGTGGCCTGTGTGGCCTGGCCTCTGCTCTACGCCCTGTGGTCCAGCCTGCGGCTGAAGGTATCCTACCCCATGGTGCTGCGCAAGCTGTTGCCCACCTACCTCATCGCCCTGTCCACCGCCTCCTCCTCTGCCGCTCTGTCCACCAACCTGGAGACCTGCCAGCGGCGCCTGGGTATCTCGGAGCAGATCGTCCACTTTGCCGTCCCTCTGGGGCAGGTGGTGTTCAAGACCGGCGGCGCGGTGGGCTTTCTGGTGCTGGCCATGGGGCTGGCGGAGTTTTACTCGGTGGCCATGCCGCTGCCCTGGGTGGTCATCGGGGTGCTGACGGCGGGCCTGCTGGCCATTGCCGCCCCGCCGGTGCCCGGCGGCAGCCTGACCTGCTACACCGTTCTGCTCACCCAGCTGGGTATCCCGGCGGAGGCCATCGGTCTGGCGGTGGCAGGCAATGTGATCCTGGACTTCTTTATGACCTCCTGCGGCATTTCCTGTCTGCAGTCGGAGCTGATGCTCTCGGCCAACAAGCTGGGAATGCTGGATCGGGGGCGGCTGGAAAGAGAGGAATGACCATGCGGCAAGGAAAGTGGATCAAGTGGACCGCCCTGTTCCTGGTTTTCGTGCTGGCGGCAGCCCTGCTGGGGGGGTGTGCCGCCCAGTCTGAGGGGGAAACGCCCATCACCGATGTGCGGCAGCTGGACGGCCAGGCCATCGGGGTCATGACCGGTTCCACCTTTGACAAGCACACAGATACCTACATCAACGACGCGAAGAAAGAGTACTACTCCACATACGCCGACATGGCCCTGGCGGTGGAACAGGGCAAGATTGCCGGGTTCCTCATGGATGAGCCCATGGCCCGGGTTCTGTGCGCCGAAAACCCGGGGGTGACCTACCTGAAGGACTACCTCACCGAGGACGGCTACGCCTTCGCTTTCCCCAAGACGGAGAAAGGGGCCCTGCTCCGGGACCAGATGGATGAATTTCTGGACCAGATCCAGGCCGACGGTACGCTGGAGGAGATCGAGGCGATTTGGTTCGGCTCCGACGAGAGCGTACAGGTGGTGGAGGACTGGACCAACCTGCCCGCCCCCAACGGTACCCTGGAATTTGCCGCCAAGGCCAGCAGCGCCCCCTTTGCCTATGTGAAGGACAACGAGACGGTGGGCTACGATGTGGACATCGTGGTCCGCTTCTGCAAGGCCTACGGCTACGGACTGAACCTCCACAACGTGGAGCTCACCTCCTTCATCGCCGGCGTCGAGGCGGGCAAGTACGACCTGGGCGCCGCCGGCTTTACCGTCACCGAAGAGCGGGCGGAGCGGGTGTACTTCTCCCAGCCCGACTATGAGGGCGGCATCGTGGTGGTGGTGGCAAACACCCGGGCAGGGAAGGCCCGGTTTGAAACCCTGTCCGACTTTGAAGGCGCCACCCTGGGAGCCCTGACGGGCTCCTATCAGGATCAGCTGGCCAAGGAGACCATTTCCGGGGTCAGCATCCAGTATTATGATGATATGTCTTCCCAACTGCTGGCGCTGCGGAACGGATATGTGGACGGGGCGCTGAGCGACCTGCCTCTGGCCACCCTGGCGGCGGCCAAACAGCGGTCGCTGGCCGTGTTTCCCGAGACCATCGCCTCCGACAGCTACGGGCTGGGCCTGCCCAAGGACAGCCCCCTGACGGCCCAGGTCAGCACCATCATTGAGGGGTATGAGGCAGACGGCACCTTGGCCGCCCTGGAGGAGAAATGGTTGGGGGCGGATGAGAGCGCCAAGACCATCGACGTGGGGGAGTATGACGCCCCCAACGGCACCCTGCGCTACGTCCACGACCCCTCCATGGAGCCCATGAGCTATGTGGGGGAGGGCGGACAGTCCCTGGGCTATGAGGTGGAGCTGGTGACCCTCATCGCCAAAGAGCTGGGCATGAAGCTGGAGATCACCCAGGGCAATTTCAATTCCCTGATGCCCATGCTGGTCAGCGGCCGGGCGGACATCGTCTCGGGCTCCATCAGCATCACCGAGGAGCGAAAGCAGAGCATCGACTTTGCCGCCGCCCACTATACCGGCGGTGTGGTGCTGGTGGTCCGGGCGGAGGACCTGGGCATGGCAGCGGATACCGAGGACACGGGCTTCTGGGCCGGGCTGGCCGAGAGCTTCCAAAAGACCTTCATCCAGGAGAACCGCTGGCAGATGGTGCTCAGCGGCCTGGGCATCACCGTGCTTATCTCCCTGTGTTCCGCCCTCATCGGCTCGGTGGTGGGCTTCGGACTGTGCCTGGTCCGCCGCAGCCGCAATCGGGTGGCCTCCACCCTGGCCGCCGCCGTCATCCGGCTGGTTCAGGGCATTCCCACGCTGGTGCTGCTGATGGTGCTCTACTACATCGTGTTTGCCAGCACCATCCTCAGCGGTGTGGTTATCGCCATCCTGGCCTTCTCCATCAACTTCGGAGTGTATGTCTCCGAGATGATCCGCACCGGCATCGACGCGGTGGACAAGGGCCAGTGGGAGGCCGCCGCGGCCCTGGGCTTTGGGACGGTGAAAACCTTTACCAAGGTCATCGCCCCCCAGGCCGCCCGGCACATCCTGCCGGTGTACAAGGGAGAGCTGATCTCCATGATCAAGATGACCTCGGTGGTGGGCTACATCTCCGTGGAGGATCTGACCAAGGCCACCGACCTCATCCGCAGCCGCACCTTTGAGGCCTTCTTCCCCCTGATCGTGACGGCGGTGATCTACTTCCTGCTGGCCTGGGCCCTCACCTGCCTGCTGGGGCTGGTGGAGCGGCGGATCGACCCCAAGCGCCGCCGCCGTACCCTGAAGGGGATAGATTTGACTGCCCCCGCCCCGGAGGCCGCGGAGAAGGCCGCCGTCACGGAGACGCAGCCGGTGATCTCCATCTCCCACCTGAAAAAGGTCTACCCCAACGTGACCCCCCTCCAGGATGTGAGCACCGAGATCAGCCGGGGGGACGTGATCTCCATCATCGGCCCTTCGGGTACCGGCAAGAGCACTCTGCTGCGCTGCCTCAACCGGCTGGAGGAGCCTACGGCGGGGGAGATTACCGTGCTGGGCCAGCCCCTTACCGGGGCCAAGCCCCAGCAGCTCCACGCCATCCGCCGGCGGATGGGCATGGTGTTCCAGTCTTTCAACCTGTTTGCCCACCTGACGGTCATCGAAAACATCATGCTGGCCCCGGTGGAGCTGCTGGGCATGGACCGGCAGGCCGCCTACAGCCGTGGCATGGAGCTGCTGGCCAGCGTGGGCCTGGCGGAGAAGGCCATGAACTACCCCGATGAGCTCTCCGGCGGTCAGAAGCAGCGGGTGGCCATCGCCCGCACCCTGGGCATGGAGCCGGAAATTGTGCTCTTTGACGAGCCCACCTCCGCGCTGGACCCCACCATGGTGGGGGAGGTGCTGTCGGTCATCCGGCGGCTGGCGGGTCAGGGGCTCACCATGCTCATCGTCACCCATGAGATGAAATTTGCCCGGGACGTGTCCAGCCGGGTGTTCTACATGGACCAGGGGGTCATCTTTGAGGAGGGCGCCCCGGAGCAGGTCTTTGAGCACCCCCGCACCGACCGGTGCCGGGCCTTTGTCCACCGGCTGCGTACCTTCCATCTGGAGATCACCAGCAAGACCTTCGATTTCCTGGGGGCGGCGTCCCAGATCGACTCCTTTGCCCGCAAGCAGCTGCTGGGAGCCAACCAGGCCCTGAAGTTCCAGCAGATCTTTGAAGAGCTGTGCGCGGAGGTGATCCTGCCCACCCTGCCTGAGACCGGGGAGTGGACCCTCAGCTTTGACGCGGCCTGCCGGGAGGACGGCAGCCAGTGCGAGGCTGTGCTCCGCTGGAAGGGGACTGCCTTTGATCCGCTGACCCAGGGCGACCCCCTCAGCGTCAAGCTGGCCCTCAACCGCACCAGTGACAGCGCCTACAGCTATACCGACGGGGTCAACCGGGTGCAGATCCTGTTCTGAGTCCCGCTTCGGGGGCCATATCTGAGCCGGGAGAGGATTTGGTATGTGGATGGGGACACCCTGACCATCCGGTCCGGCTGAGAAAGAGGAAACTTTGAGATATACGGAAGTGTGATACCATGTTGACATTTTGTTGTGCGATCATCCTGCTCTTGCTGGGATATGCCCTGTATGGGCGGCTGGTGGAGCGGATTTTTGGGCCGGATAACCGGCCCACCCCCGCCGTGGCCCACCCCGACGGGGTGGACTATGTGCCGATGAAAACCTGGAGGGTTTTTCTCATCCAGCTGCTGAACATTGCCGGAACGGGCCCCATCTTCGGCGCCCTGATGGGGGCGGTATTCGGCCCGGTGGTCTTTCTGTGGATCGTCTTTGGCTCCATTTTGGGGGGCGCCGTCCACGACTACATGAGCGGAATGATCTCTCTGCGGCTCAACGGGGCCTCGGTGTCCGAGCTGGTGGGGGCCTATCTGGGCAAGGCCGCCAAGCAGGTCATGCGGGTGTTCTCGGTGGTGCTGCTGGTGCTGGTGGGGGCGGTGTTCACCACCAGCCCCGCCGCCCTGCTGGCCCGGCTCACTCCGGCCTGGATGAATGCCTCCTTCTGGGTGGCGGTGATCCTCATCTATTACTTGCTGGCCACCCTGCTGCCCATTGACAAGCTCATCGGCAAGCTCTACCCCATCTTTGGCGCGGTGCTGGTGATTATGGCGGTGGGTATTGTAGTCGGCCTGCTGGCCGGAGGCTACGGCCTGCCGGAGCTCACCCTGAGCAACCAGCACCCCGACGGCCAGCCAGTCTGGCCCTTTATGTGCATCACCGTGGCCTGCGGCGCCATCTCGGGCTTCCACGGCACCCAGTCACCCATGATGGCCCGGTGCCTCACCGACGAGCGGAATGGCCGGCGGGTCTTTTACGGGGCCATGATTGCCGAGAGCGTCATCGCCCTGATCTGGGCGGCCGCGGGTGTGGCCTTTTACGGGGCCACCGGCGGGCTCCAGGCCGCGCTGGCTGAACTGGGCCAGTCCGGTGTGGTGTACGATATCTCGGTTCAGCTTCTGGGAGCGGTAGGGGGCGCCCTGGCCATCGTGGGCGTGGTGGTCTGCCCGGTGTCCTCGGGGGACACCGCCTTCCGCAGCGCCCGGCTTACCATTGCTGACTGGCTGGGGGTGGACCAGTCCAGCCTGCCCCGGCGGCTGGCGGTGACCATTCCCCTGCTGGGGGTGGGAGCCCTGCTGACCCAGGTGGATTTTAATGTGGTGTGGCGGTATTTCTCCTGGAGCAACCAGACCCTGGCCATGATTACCCTGTGGGCCGCGGCCATGTACCTGGTCCGCCAGGGCAGGAACAAGTGGCACTCCCTGCTGTGCGCCCTGCCGGCGGCCTACATGTCGGCGGTGTCCGCAACTTACATCCTCATGGCGGAGGAGGGCTTCCGGCTGCCCGGCAGCGTCTCCTACCCGGTGGGCATCCTCTTTGCCCTGGCCTGCTTCGCCCTCTACCTGTACAAGACTGCCAAGGCAGAATAACTTAAATAAAAATACCCGTGACGGAGTAATTTTCTCCGCCACGGGTATTTTTTTGCCCTGTTTACAGCTCGTTGTTGAAATGACGGACCAGGGCCTCGTATTCCTGGTCAATTTTCTGGAAGTAGGTCTGGACAAAATCCCGGAACCGTTTTCCCTGGGCGTTCAGGGGCCTGCGGGTGTTGTAGGCGATCCCGAAATAGGCCACCGGGGCCCCGTCGGTATAGGGGCGGCACACCAGCCCCTCGTCTTTCCCGGCCAGCACCAGCTCCCGGTACTTGATGGATGGGACGATGGAGATGCACCGGTTGAGCTCCACCAGGGAGAGCAGCAGGTCCAGGTGGCGCACGTCGTAGTCGATGATAGGGGTGTTGCCCATTTTACCCTCGGCGGCGTAGAAGGTGTTTTTGTTGACCCGGGAGCCGTCGATGGCCAGGTGCTCCCCGGCCAGCTCCTCCCGGCTGATGCTGGTGTGCCGGGACAGGGGGTTGGCCTTGTTGAGCAGGAGCATAAATTCGCACTCGTACAGCCGTTCAAAGGCCAGGTTTTCCCCGGAGGGCTCCAGCACGGTGAGGGCCAAATCGACCTCCTGCCGCTCCAGCATGCTGGTGACGGTGGGCAGGTCGGCCCGCTGGTGGTTGAGGGTGATGTCCGGGTTTTCCAGCAGGAACTGTTGAAGGAGGATGGAATCGTCCACCATACATGCGATGCTCAGCGGCTCCGCGCGGCCGATGCTCAGGGCCCGCACCTCCTGAATGCCTTTGTCCAGAGTGGCCAGAGCCTGTTCCACGTGGTGCAGAAAGCACTCGCCGCTCTGATTCAGGATGATCTTGCCCCGGCGGCGTTCAAACAGAGGGACGCCGACTTCCTCTTCCAGCCGGGAAAGGGAGGTGCTCAGGTTGGGTTGGGAGACAAACATGGTCTCCGCCGCCTTCGACATATTCCCTAGCTGAGCCACGGCGGTAAAGTACCGAAGTTGTGAAAGCTCCATGCCAAGTATCCTCCGGGTAAGTATATGAGTTGTTTATACTGCTGTAAATATTATATATTTTTCTAATTTACTTGTAAAGGTTATACTTTAATCGCTTCAGAGCGTTCCGGAACATGGGGCAGAACATCAAAGGCGGGCACGGGACGGTACCCCCGGCCCAAAGGACTGTGTGCAAAAGGAATGTGAAAGTATGGAACAAAATAAGCGAGGTTTCGGAGCCTGGGGTTGGTTTCTGCTGATCTTCGGCTTTCTGATCTTCTTCAGCAACGGCGGCTTCTTTGCCGACGGCACCAATGTTATTGCCCCCGCCGTGGCCGTCAGACTGAATGTGGATCAGAGCGTGATCTTGGGTATGAACTCCGTCGCCGGTATCATCGGCGTGATCATCGCGCTGATCGCGGGCCAGGTCAACCAGCGCATCGGTCCCAGCAAGGTGGCGGCCGGCTGCCTGATCCTGGCGGGTCTGGGCCATATCGCCACCGGCAACGCCGTGAGCGTGCCGATGTACTTAATTGCCATGTGCTGCGTGGGCGGCGGCCTGAGCGCCGGTTCCTTTGTGGGCATTGGCACCCTGGTGGCCATGTGGTTCCCCAAGAAGCAGGGCCAGGCCATGAGCGTAGTGGCCATGGGGTCCAACTTCGGCACCATGGTTTTCGTCCCGCTGCTGACTGTGTTGGTGGGCAGCCTGGGGATCGCCACCAGCTCCGTTATCTGCGGCGCTGTGGCTGCGGTTGTGGGCGTCATCGGTGTGGTGCTGCTGCGCAACACGCCCACTGAGCGGGGCCTGTATCCCGATAACGTCACCAAGGAAGAGTTTGAGGCCAACTACTCCGCCAAGCCCCCCGAAACCTCTGACGGCGGCTGGACCGTGGGCAAGCTGCTGCGCACCAAGGAGACCTGGCTGTGCGTGTTCTCCACCGGCCTGCTGATGCTGGTACAGATGGGCCTGATGACCCAGTTGGTGGGCCGCAACATGGAAGTGGGTATGAGCCAGGCCCTGGCCACCGGCGTGATGAGCGCCATCGCCGTCATCGGCGTCATTGGCTCCGTGATTTTTGGCCGCATCGTGTTCAAGCTGGGCATCAAAAAGGCCGGCGTGCTGACCGGCGGGCTGTATGTGGTGGCCCTGCTGCTCAACATTAGCGGCGTGATGCCTCTGGTGTGGGTGTCCCTGGTTATCATCGGCTTCCTGGGCGCCGCCGCTCCCAACCTGATGAACTCCATCCCCGGCTCCGTGTTCGGCCGTGTGGGCTACGCCAAGGTCAACAGCGTCATTTTCCCCATCACCAGCATCATCTATATGTGTAACTTCGCCGTCAACGGCATTGTGCAGAACATCTTCCACAGCATCAGCGCCGCGTACATTGTGTTCGCCGTGCTGTCCTTCATTTCCATCCTGCTGATCCTGGCCCTTCACGACCATAAATACGATCAGGACTATATGGCCGCCCACAACAAGTAAGCGGCTGCTAAAATGAGAAGGAGGTAACCCTATGAGCAAGAACTCTACCGTGGCGCTGGCCCATGGCAAGGACGTCCAGGAAAATGTTACCCGGGTCTTTGACATGCTGGGCGGCGTGACCAAGATGATCGAGCCCAACTCCACCGTGGTGCTCAAGCCCAACGCCGGTCACGCGGCGCCCCCGGAGTACGCTGTGTGCACCAGCCCCGACACCGTCCGCGCAGTGATCCGGGAGGTCAAGAAGGCCAATCCCAAGCGCATCGTCATCGCTGAGGCCGCCGCCGTGGGCTGCGACACCAACGAGTGCTACGAGGCCTGCGGCATCGCAGACGTGGCCCGGGAAGAGGGCGTGGAGCTGGTCGATATCAAGCGGGACAAGGACCTGATCAATGTGGCCGTCCGTGGCTACCGCTCCAACATCAGCCATGTGAAGCTGCCCCGGCTGCTCCTCGAGGCCGAGCATATCATCAACCTGCCCATCCTGAAGGCCCACGCCAGCATGGTGTTCTCCGGCGCTCTGAAGAACATCAAGGGCGTGGTGCAGGATCAGGTTCATGTGCAGATGCACCAGCAGAACCTGACCATGGCCATGATGGACGTGTGGTGGGCCTGCCGGGCAGACATCAACATCATGGACGTGATGCACGCTGCCAGCGGCTACTCCCCCCACACCCCCGTGCCCATCGAGGTGGACTGCGTCATGGGTTCCTATGATCCCGTGGCGCTGGACCGCATCGCCTGCGAGCTGGTGGGCATCGACCCCAACGGCGTGGACTATTTCCGGGTAGCCCAGGAGGCCGGTCTGGGCACCACCGACCGGGAGAAAATCGAGGTCATCGGCGACGACCTGGCTTCCTGCTCCACCAAGATGTGGGTACCCTATCTGGAGGACATCCGCAGCCGCTGGCCGGAGTATGAGGTCCACTGCGAGGGCGCCTGCTCCAGCTGCCAGGCCCTGCTCACCCTGAACATGGAGACCCTGAAGGCCATCGGCGTGTACGACGAGAACAAGGACATGGTGGTGGTCGCCGGCGGCAAAAACACGCTGTCCCCCGACACCCCCGACGAGAAGATCATGCTCCACGGCAACTGTGCCCGCAAGCATCTGAAGGATCACCCCAACGCCTTCTTCCTCCAGGGGTGCCCCCCCGGAGAGGGCTCCCTGTACATGTCCATCCTCCGCAAGGAGGCCATGACCGGCAAGCCCGAGCAGATGGGCTGGATCCGGGAGCGGATGGAGATCGACGCCCCCGCATGGCGCGGCTATGTAGAGAAAGAGGCCGAGAAGTTCTATGGAAGCAAACAGTAAGCAGGGCTATGTGACCCTGACCAACGGGCCTGAGCTGATGAAGCTGCTGGAGGACGTGTTCACCGACGAGTTCATGCGGCAGAACACCCGCTTTGACGACTTCGACGGGTTCCGCTTCTCCAGCGCGGTGATGGTCAACTGGAAGGCCAACACCATTGTCTATGCGCCCCTTCTGCTCAACAGCTTTGTCAAAGAGAGCACCAACTTTTCCGACTGGGACGAGATGGTGCGCACGGCGGTAGACCTCCGCTATCACCGGAGCTGAGCGCTCCACCCCCTAAGAAATCCTTCAACCCAATTCCCTTATCCCATCGGCCCTGCCGGAGCGCATCCCTCAGCGCTCCGGCAGGCGCCGGAGAACAGAGTCACCCTGCCCCCTGAAAGCTCCGGCTTTCCCGGGGCTGTGGCTCTATTCCCTGATTTGAGACAGCCTGCCGGCGGGGCGAGCCGCCGGGTCACACCGTGAAAGGAGAGAAATCCAACCATGAGACCGGAAGAGATCAAGCGGGTCGCCTGTGTGGGCGGCGGCGTCATCGGCTCCAGCTGGGCCATTCAATTTGCAATGAAGGGGCTGGACGTGGCCCTCTACGATATTAACGCTGAGCAGCTGGACAAGAGCCAGGCCCAGATGCACAAGAGCCTGGACGCTCTGGAGCAGTTCAACGCCATTACCCCGGAGCGCCGGGCGGAGATCACCCAGCGGGTGCAGCTTACCACCTCCATGGAGCGGGCTGTGACCGGAGCTCAGTTCATCCAGGAGAGCGGCCCCGAGCGCCTGGAGATCAAGCGGAGCATCCTGGCCCAGGTGGAGCAGTTTGCCGCCCCTGACGCCATCTATGCCAGCTCCACTTCCGGCCTGCTGGTCAGCGACATCGCCGCCCAGGCCGCCCACCCGGAGCGGTGTGTGGGAGCCCACCCCTACAATCCCCCCCACCTGATCCCCCTGGTAGAGCTGACCTCCGGCGACAAGACCGCCCCGGAGCTGCTCCAGGCGGCCTATGACTTCTATCAGTCCATCGGCAAGGAGGCGGTGCTGCTGCGGCGGGAGTGCCCCGGCTTCATCGCCAACCGGCTCCAGCTGGCCCTTTACCGGGAGGTGCAGGACCTGGTGATGCGGGGCGTGTGCTCCGTGGAGGACGCAGACAAGGCCCTGGTATACGGCCCCGGCCTGCGGTGGGCCATTTTTGGCCACAACATGATTATGCAGCTGGGCAACCCCGGCGGCCTCACCGGCATGGTGCAGATGCTGGGCAACTCCGGCGACCGGTGGCTGGAGGACATGGCTTCCTGGACCCACCAGCCCGACAACTGGGCGGAAGTGGCCCAGCCCGGGGTGGATCAGGAAATGGCCAACTTTCCCGACTATGTGGGTCACACCAATGAGGACTGCGCCAAGTACCGGGACCAGATGCTCATTGAGCTGCTGAAACTCCACCGGAAGCTGTAAGGGAGGGATCGGATGGGCCTCTCTGCTGTACATACTTCCTTTGCCCGGCGGCGCTGGGTGTGCCTCATCGCCGCCATGGTCATCTGCGTGTGCGCCGGTTTCGGTTACGCCTGGAGCGTGCTCCAGAACCCCATCATTACCCGGTTCGGCTGGGCGGACTCCGGTGTGGCCCTGGCCTACACCATTACGGTGCTGTGCTCCACCATGGCCCCCCTCATCTTCGGCGGCCTGATCCGCCGGCTGTCCACCCGGCTGGGTGTGGTGGTGGGAGCGGTGCTCTTCGGGGCTGGTCTCTTCCTCACCGGCCTGATGACCCAGTTGTGGCAGCTCTACCTGTTTTACGGCGTGATTTCCGGCCTGGGGGTGGGCTTTATCTACCCCAGCATGATGGCCTATGTGGTGCGGCTCTTCCCCGACCGGTCGGGCATGGCCTCCGGACTGGGCACCGCAGCCTACGGCTCGGGGGCCATCCTGTGGGCCCCCACCGCCGCCGCCCTTATGGAGGGGATGGGCATGACCCGGGCCTTTCAGGTGCTGGGCGTGCTGTTTGCGGTGGTGATCCTGGCGGGCTCCCTGCTGCTGACCGATCCCCCCGAGGGATTCCAGGCTGCCATGGCCCCCAAAACCGGCGGCGCCCAGGGCGGGGCCTCCGACCTCCGCCGGGGCCAGATGGTGCGGACAGGCGCCTTCTGGATCATGGTGATCGTCTTTACCTGCGGCCTGGTGGCCGGGGTCATCGTCATCAGCCAGGCCTCACCCATCCTCCAGCAGTCCCTGGGCTACTCCTCCGCCACCGCCGCCATTTTTGTCAGCGTATTTTCCGCCTGCAATATGGCGGGGCGGTTCCTGTGGGGCAGCCTGTCGGACAAGCTGGGGCTGGTGAACACCGCCGGCGCGGTGTTCCTGCTGTGCATCCTGTCCATGGGCCTGCTGGCTGTGGTGGCCGCTGAGGTGCCGGTGCTGGTGTTTATGGGCCTGGCCGCCTCCTGCTACGGCGGGCTGGCCTCCATCCTCACTCCCTTGACCGCCCGGATGTTTGGAGCCAGATACATCACGGAAAACTACGGGGTCATGTATGTGGTGTTCGGCCTGGCCAGCCTCATCGGCCCCAGCCTGGCCACCACCTTTAAGACCATCGGCGGGGGCAGCTATACCGGAGCCTATCTCACCGCGGCGGTGCTGGCGGTGGTGGGACTGATCCTCTCCCGCTTTTTGAAACCTGTAACCTCCAAAGGAGAATGACATGGAACTGAGTAAAGTGCGTACCATTGAGCAGATCGTGGCCAGCTTCAAGGATGGCCAGATCATTGCCATCGGCGGCCAGACCAACCACTACATGCCCGAGCGGCTGATCCAGTGTGTGCTGGACAGCGGCGCCAAACATCTGACGGTGTACTCCATTGACTCCAGCGATCCCAACATGGGGGTCAGCCGCCTCATAGAAGCGGGTCGGGTGGACAGCATGATCACCACCCATGTGGGTACCAACCCCCTCACCAACGCCCGTATCCAAAACGGTTCCCTGAAGGCCGAGCTCATCCCCATGGGTACCTTCATCGAGCGCATCCGCTGCGGCGGCATGGGCCTGGGGGGCGTGCTCACTAAGACCGGCCTGGGTACCGTGGTGGAGGAGGGCAAGCAGGTCATTGAGGCGGACGGCCAGCAGTACCTGCTGGAGACCGCCCTCCACGCCGACGTGGCCATCACCCGCTGCCGCCGGGCCGACCCCCTGGGCAACCTGGCCTACCGGGGCAGCAGCGGCCACGCCTCCCACCCGGTCATCGCCACCTGCGCCGACCTCTCCATCGTGGAGTGCGACCACTTCTGCGACCTGGGGGAGATCGGCCCCGACGAGGTCAAGGTGCCCGGCATGTTCGTGGATATGATCCTGGTGTAAGGAGGCAAGCAGATGGACAACAGAAATTTTATCGCCAAGCGGGCTGCCGCCTACTTCCAGCCCGGCGACGTGGTCAACCTGGGCATCGGCATCCCCAGCCTGTGCGGCAGCTATGCTGCTGACGGCGTGCTCTTTCAGAGCGAAAATGGGTTTATTGGCATCGGCCCTACCGTGAATGAGGGCCTGATGAAGAGCGAGCGCTTTGTCAACGCCGGCGGCATACCCTTTATCCCCGTACCCGGCGGCAGCGCCTTTGACGTGGCCATGTCCTTCGGCGTGATCCGCTCCGGCCGGCTGGCCGCCACCGTGCTGGGCGGTCTCCAGGTCTCCGCCAAGGGCGACCTGGCCAACTGGGCCTCTCCCGG
Organism: uncultured Eubacteriales bacterium; assembly: GCA_949289455.1. Classification (GTDB taxonomy): domain Bacteria; phylum Bacillota; class Clostridia; order Oscillospirales; family Oscillospiraceae; genus Flavonifractor. The sequence continues at coordinate 5,606 of CASEOA010000091.1, read as the reverse complement.
CCGGGCTTTCGGCATGGGCGGCGCCATGGACCTGTGCAACGGCGCCCGGAAGGTCATCGTGGCCATGGATCTGGTGACCAAGGATGGGAAACCCAAGGTGGTCAACCAGTGCACCATGCCCCTCACCGCCATCCACTGTGTAGACCACATTGTCACCGACCGCTGCGTCATCAATGTGACCAAGGAAGGCCTGGTGCTGGCGGAGATCCGCAAGGGCCACACCGTAGAGGAAATCCAGGCCGCTGTGGAGCCTCAGCTCCTGGTGGCCCCAAATCTGATCGAAATGGAGGAAGATTGATATGGCAAAACCGCTGAGCAAGACAGTGGTGGTGGCCTATGGCCGTTCCGCTGTGGCAAAATCCGGAAAGAAAGGCGCCCTGCGGGAGATGCATCCCATCGACATGGGCGGCCTGGTGCTGAAGGGGGTTATGGAGAAGATCCCCCAGCTGGACCCCGCTCTGGTGGAGGACGTGATCCTGGGCTGCGCCATCCCCGAGGCCAAGCAGGGCCTCAACCCCGCCCGTCTGGTGGCCGCCCGGGCCGGCCTGCCCTACACCGCCTGCGGCCTCACCGTGGACCGGTTCTGCTCCTCCTCCCTCCAGGCCGTGGCTCTGGCCGCCTGGCAGATCGAGGCCGGTCAGGCCGACTGCATCGTGGCCGGCGGCATTGAGTCCATGACCGCCCTGCCCATGACGCTGGACCGCAGCGGCGACCAGAACCCCTGGCTGGTCGAGCACGACCCCGCCCAGTACATCTCCAACGGTGAGACCGCCGAGAACGTGGCCGAGAAGTACAACGTCACCCGGGAGGAGATGGACGCCCTGGCCCTGGCCAGCCACCAGAAGGCCGCCCACGCCCAGGACGCCGGGTACTTTGACGAGCAGATCATCCCCCTGCCCGGTGTGGACGCCGAGGGCAACCCCATCGTCTTTGACAAGGACCAGGGCATCCGCCGGGACACCACCCTGGAGAAGATGGCCTCCATGAAGCCCTGCTTCAAGGAGAACGGCCGGGTTACCGCCGCCACCTCCTCCCAGACCAGCGACGGCGCCGCCTTCCTGGTGCTCATGAGCCGGGACAAGGCCGCTGAGCTGGGCATCCAGCCCCTGGCCTCCTTCCTGGGCTTCTGCGTAGGCGGTCTGGACCCGGCCTACATGGGCCTGGGACCCATCTACGCCGTGCCCAAGGTATTGGAGTACACCGGCCTCACCGCCGACGACATGGACGTCATCGAGCTCAACGAGGCCTTTGCCGCCCAGGTCAGCCCCTGCATCAAGGAGCTGGGCCTGAACCCCGAGAAGGTCAACCCCAACGGCGGCGCCATGGCCCTGGGCCACCCCTTGGGGGCTACCGGCGCGGTGCTCTCCTGCAAGGCCATTTCCGAGCTGCGGCGCACCGGCGGCAAGTACGCCATGGTGACCATGTGTATCGCCGGCGGCATGGGCGCCGCCGGAATCTTCAAAGCGGAATAAACGCGGGATACGCGTACAATAGAACAAAACGGAGGTAATCAATATGGGTAAGCCTTTGGCTGATTATGTAAAGCTCCCCCAGCTGGACGAGTACAAGGAGTGGTTCAAGGACTTCGCCGACCTGTACCGGGAGGACGGCATCCTCCAGGTCACCTGGAAGACCAACGACGGCCCCATGCACCACAGCGGCATGTCCCACCGGGCCATCAGCCAGCTGGTGCGCATCCTGTCCATGGACAACCAGAACGAGATCATCATCTTCACCCACATCGGTGACTCCTGGATGACCGAGTCCGACCCCAACGGCTGGGAGACCTACTCCAAGCTGCCCACCGAGCGGTTCCAGCACCAGTATTTTGACGACACCAACCTCATCAAGAACATGATCTTTGATCTGGACGTGCCCACCATCGGTGTGCTGCCCGGTCCCGGCTTCCACTGGGACTCCGCCATGCTCAGCGACATCACCATCTGCTCTGATGACACCTGGATCGAGGTGCCCCACGCCCACGGCGGCCTGGTGCCCGGCGACGGCATGGGCCTGATGGCTCAGCACTACTTTGGCACCAAGCGGGGCAACTACTACATGATGACCGCCCGCCAGTGGACCGCCCAGCAGATGCTGGACTGGGGCATGGTCAGCGAAGTGGTGCCCAAGGACCAGGTCATGGCCCGGGCCTGGGAGATCGCCCGGATGCTCAAGACCATGCCCTATGAGAACCGCACCATCATGTCCAACCTGGCCAAGCGGCCTCTGAAGAAGCTGCTGGTGGATGACCTGAAGCTCCACACCGTGTCCGAGCAGTACGGCTCCCTGCTGCGCATTGCCGCCGGCGACATGGGCGACCGCAACGCCGCCCAGCAGGACGAGAAGTACATCAGCCAGACCAACGACTGGCGCTACTGCCACGACTGGATGCAGCAGCCCCCCACCCGGGAGAGCTGGGCCGGTTTCCGCACCAAGCCCATCGAGTGGTTCAAGGAAGTGGAGGCCGGCCGCGAGGTCAATCCCTTTGACCCCAGCCGTCCCGTCAAGCCCTATCGCCCCGACGAAAAATAAGGACCGGTTCGCCGGAAGAACAGATACAGGAGGTTACGATCATGGGAAAGCCTATGGCAGATTATGTTAAGCTGCCCGAGTTTGACGAGTACAAAGAGTGGTTTAAGGATTTTGCCGACCTGAAGCGGGAGGACGGCATTGTTCAGGTCACCTGGAAGACCAACGACGGCCCCATGCACCACAGCGGCATGTCCCATCGGGCCATGAGCCAGCTCACCCGCTGGCTGAGCCTGGACTATAAGAACGAGATCATCATCTACACCCACATCGGCGACAACTGGATGATCGAGTCTGACGCCAATGGCTGGGAGACCTACTCCAAGCTGCCCACCGAGCGGTTCCAGCACCAGTACTTTGACGACACCAACCTGATCAAGAACATGGTCTTTGATCTGGACGTGCCCACCATCGGCGCCATCCCCGGCCCCGGCTTCCACTGGGATTCCGCCATGCTGTGTGACATCACCCTGTGCTCCGAGGACACCAAGATGGAGGTCCCCCACGCCCAGGGCGGCCTGGTGCCCGGCGACGGCATGGGCCTGATGTGCCAGCACTACTTCGGCACCAAGCGGGGCAACTACTACATGATGACCTCCCGCCAGTTCACCGCCCAGCAGATGCTGGACTGGGGCATGGTCAACGAGGTCCTGCCCAAGGGCAAGGTGCTGGAGCGGGCCTGGGAGATCGCCCGGATGTGGAAAACCATGCCCTACGAGAACCGCACCATCATGTCCAACCTGGCCAAGCGGCCTCTGAAGAAGCTGCTGGTGGAGGACCTGAAGCTGCACACCGTGTCCGAGCAGTACGGTTCCCTGCTGCGGGTGGCCGCCGGCGAGCTGGGCGACGAGAACTCCGCCCAGCAGGACGAGAAATACATCAGCCGGGTCAACGACTGGCGGTACGCCACCCACGATATGGAGCAGCCCCAGACCGCCGAGAGCTGGCGCACCATGCCTCAGAAAGCCGGCGAGTGGTGGAAGAAGGTCAGGGCCGGCGAGATCGAGAATCCCTACGTGTTCGAGCACAGCAACGAGCCCGAGGACTACGAGTTTTAATCCGGCAGGGAGGCGGGGGTGGAGCCTCCGCCTCCCGTCCTGGATGATTTCAATAAGGAGTTGAACCCATATGGCAAAGACCATCATTACCGCCGCCCTCACCGGCGCCGTTACCCCCGCGGGTTACAAGATCCCCGAGACCCCCCAGCAGATTGCCGACGAGGCCTATGACGCCTGGAAGCTGGGCGCCGCCGTGGTCCATCTGCACATGCGGGCCGACGACGGCCTGGGCGCCATGGACAAGGAGAAATTCCGGGAGACCATTCGCCTCATCCGCAGCCACAAGGACTGCGACGTCATCATCAACTGCACCTCCTCCGGCGCTTCCCCCCAGCACCCCGCCACCGACGAGGAGCGCATGGCCCACCACAAGGAGCTCTCCGGCATCGAGATGGGCTCCTACGACGCGGGTTCCTTCAACTGGATGCCCGGCGGCGTGTTCCTGAACACCCCCCAGTTCCTGGAGAAGCTGGGCGACCTGTACATGGAGAAGGGCACCAAGCCGGAAATTGAGATCTTTGACGCCGGTATGCTGGGGATCACCGACTACTTTGTGAAGAAGGGCCATCTGCCCACTCCCTGCCACTATCAGTTCTGCCTGGGTGTGCTGGGCGGTATGCCCGCCACTGTGGAGAACCTGATCTACCTGGTAAACCACATCCCTGCCGGCTCCACCTGGTCCGCCTTCGGCGTGGGCAAGGGCCACCTGCCCATCATGTTTGCCGCGCTGGCCCTGGGCGGCCACATCCGGGTGGGGATGGAGGACAACGTGGTCTTTGGCGTGGATGAGAACGGCAAGAAGATCATGGCCACCAACCACATGCTGGTGGAGCGGGCCGTGGCCGCCGTCAAGGCCTTCGGCAACACCCCCGCCACCCCCGCCCAGGCCCGTGAGATGCTGGGCATCCCCGCCTTTGACGGTGAGAAGGTGCGCGCCGCCCTGGGGATTGACTGACCATGTACATCCAGAGTGTACTGGGTCCGGTGGACACGGCAGAGCTGGGACAGACGCTCATGCACGAGCATATCAGCTGCGCCGATTGGTCCATGCGGATGAACTTTGGTCCCCGGTTTTACGAAGAGGACAAGGTGCTGGAGATCGCCCAGGGGATGCTGGGCAAGGCGGCGGCCATGGGTGTGCGCACTGTGGTGGACGGCACCCCGGTGAACCTGGGCCGGGATATCCGCCTGATCCGGGAGACCGCCCGCCGCACCGGCCTCAACCTCATCGCCTCCACCGGCTTCTACTACCAGGAGGAGCCCTGGTTGGCCTTCCGGGAGGAGGAGCAGGTCTATGACCTGCTGATGGGGGACTGTACCGACGGCATTCAGGGCACCGACAGCAAGCCGGGCATCCTGAAGGCCGGAGTGGGCCGGGCGGGGGTTACGCCCCTTCTCCAGAAGGTCCTCCACGCTACCGGCCGGGTAGGAGCCCAGACCGGTCTGCCCATCTTCTGCCACCACGACCCCTCCATTTGCAACGGCGGGGAAATCCTGGATCTGTTTGCCAGCTGCGGCGTGGCCCCCAACCGGGTCATCCTGGGCCACAGCGGCGACACCACTGACCTGGGTTATCTCACCGCCATGCTGGAACGGGGCTGCTGGCTGGGCATGGACCGCTTTGGCTTCTGCGACCGGGACCTGGGGCTGGAGCCCCGGGTGGATACCATCGCGGCGCTGTGTGAGAAGGGGTGGGGGCACCGCCTCCTGCTCAGCCACGATCTGGCGGCCTATCTGGCCTTTTGGGACAGCTGGGAGACCACCAGGGGCAGCGACTATCTCAACCTGGAAGAGGACTTCACCTTTGTCCACCGCCGAGTGCTCCCCGCACTGAAGGAGCGGGGCCTGGGGCCCGCCGTGGTGGACAGTATGCTCACCGCCAATCCCAGAGCGTTTTTTGAAGGAACGTAAAGATACCGCCTTGTGAACAGGGGGCCGGCCGCGTCAATGGCGCGGCAGGCCCCCGGGTTGTGGGTATTTGGTTGCATATTCCGGCGCGCCCCCGTGGGTTTCCGGCAT
>CASEOA010000090.1 GCA_949289455.1 uncultured Eubacteriales bacterium | reverse complement strand
GTGCAGGCGTTGCTGCCTGAAATCAAGGCCATGCTGGCAGAGGGGAAAACCCGACAGGAAGTAGCAGAGCACTATGGCTTTAAGGACAAGCAAGTGGTGAAAAAGCTGCTTGAGCGGGAACGTGCAAGGCAGCGAAAACTGGAAGCCGGTATCATACCGCGGCCCAAGGGCAAGCCAAGGAAACCTATCATACCTGGAGATGTTGTGGCAGAGCAGGCATACGAGATCCAGCGTTTACAGATGGAAAACAAGCTGCTGGGGGATTTTCTGCAATTCACAGGAAGGAAGTATGGGCACGGGTAAAATACCACATCATATATCTTCACAGGGTAGCGTATCCGGTGACAGTTATGTGTAAATTCTTTGCAGTATCTCCATTTCTACAATCATGAGAGCATCCAGCTAAAGACTGGAGAGACGCCGCTTGCGCGGCGCCTCTCCACCTAAAACTCAATATTTCCTACCTGGGGCCCTTTTTATACTGTCCGCACAATCTGGGGCGGTTCACTGTGCGGCAGTTCTTTTTTGATGTGCGGCGGTGTTATCGCAGCTTTAAATCAGCCATGCAGATATTCAAATCCACATCCCCTTCAATCCCGTCCACCCGGCCGGTACAGGAGTACTGCCACATGGTGTAATAATAGGGGAAGCTGGTGGGGGTCCACTGGTAGGTGTAGTGGGCCAGCCAGAAGGGATAATTCAGCAGCTGGGACAGGTCATAGCCGTTGCTGACCATACTGGGGTTGCCATATGTCATGGCTCGGTAGCCCGCGTCCTTGATGACCTCGCAGAAGGCCTTGGTGCAGGCAATGATCTCGTCGTTGGTCATGTAGTAGGTGCGGCTGCTGCTGTCGCTGACGTACTCCCAGTCAAAGACGATGGGATAGGTTATGTCGTAGCCCTCAATCCACTCCAGGGTCTGATAGGCCTCCTCCCTGGCCTCCTCCTCGTTGACGGCCTGGGAAAAGAAGTAAATCCCCACATCAATGCCTACACGCAGGGCATTCTCGATATTGTACTCAAAGCGGTTATCCATGACGATGTTGCCCGCCTTGCCATAGCCCCGGAACCCTACCCGAATCAGGGCAAAATTCACACCGGCAGCCGCCACCTTGTCCCAGTCAATCTGCTTTTGATAGGTGGACACGTCGATGCCCACATAGCAGGGCACCCCCTCCTCCTCATAGTACAGGAAGCCGTCCTCATTGATGACAAAATTCTCCGCCTTGTAGGGATTGGCAGGAACGGGAAGGTTCTCCGGCGGCGTGGTAGTGGGCAGCGCCTCGGGAGTATCCTCCGGGGTTTCCTCCGGCGTGGGCGTCACCTCCGGGGTGGGCGTCACCTCCGGCGTGGGCGTCACCTCCGGCGTAGGCGTCGCCTCCGGCGTAGGCGTCACCTCTGGCGTAGGCGTCACCTCCGGCGTGGGCGTCACCTCCGGCGTGGGCGTCGCCTCCGGCGTGGGCGTCGCCTCCGGCGTGGGCGTCACCTCCGGCGTGGGCGTCACCTCCGGCGTGGGCGTCGCCTCCGGCGTGGTGCCTGTCGGGATACTCTGGTCATAGCGGGTGAGGATCACCGCCGCCTCCGCCCGGGTGGCCTCCTCAGCGGGGGCAAAATAGTTGCCCGGCTTGCCGCTGATGATTTCGGTCTCCTTGGCCCAGTCGGCGGCGTCGGACGCCCAGTCGGAAATACTCTGGGCATCGGTATAGTCCGCCTCTTCCTGGGGAGCTGGGCTGCCGGCATACCGCCACAGGATGGTGGCCATCTGCTCCCGGGTCACCGAATCGGAGACCCCGAACTGACCGTTGCCGTAGCCCTCCATATAGCCCTCCGTCCCGGCCCATTGAACGGCGGAGGTATACCAGGCGTTGGCTTCCACATCCTCAAAGGGAATGGCGCCGCTGAGCTCAGGACTGCCCGCCATGCGGTAGAGCACCGTGGCCAGCATGGCCCGGCTCATGGTAGCCTCTGGGGCAAACATACTGGAGGTAACGCCGCTCATCAGGGCGTTCTCGTAAACATAACTTACCGCACCGGCGTACCATACGCCTGGATTTACATCTGAAAAACCGGCACCGGCGGCGGAGGCTCTTCCGGGGAGGACGGACAGGGGAAGCAGCGCCGCAAGCACGCCGGCCAGCCATCTGGAGGTCATTCGTCTTTTGGTCATGAGAAATCCTTTCTATACCCACAATTCCTGCACTTTGCTCACATGATCTTTTATAGCATATCAGAAAAATCCCCAATTCACAAGCACCATTTTCCCCTTTTCCCGTATTTTCCCCATCCAATCCCTTCCTGCCCGTTTATCCACAGAAAAACCGCCCCGGACTGTGCTGTCCGGAGCGGCTTCGTTAACATAAGATATAACTGTGTTTCCAGCTGCTGTCAGGCCCGCTCTCCAAAGAACAGGGCCATATCCTCCTCCACGGTGCCTATCCCGGCGATGCCAAAGTTCTCCACCAGCACCTTGGCCACATTGGGGCTGAGGAAGGCGGGCAGGGTGGGGCCCAGATGAATCCGCTTCACCCCCAGGTAGAGCAGGGCCAGCAGCACAATGACCGCCTTCTGCTCATACCAGGCGATGTTGTACACAATGGGCAGGTCGTTGATGTCTTCCAGCCCAAAGACCTCCTTCAGTTTCAAGGCAATGACCGCCAGAGAGTAGGAGTCGTTGCACTGGCCGGCATCCAGCACCCGGGGAATCCCCCCGATATCCCCCAGATCCAGCTTGTTATACTTGTACTTGGCGCAGCCGGCGGTGAGGATAACGGTATCCTTGGGCAGAGCCTTGGCAAACTCGGTGTAGTAGTTCCGGCTCTTGGCCCGGCCGTCGCAGCCCGCCATCACCACAAACTTTTTGATAGCCCCGCTCTTGACGGCTTCCACTACCTGGTCTGCCAGGGCCAGCACCTGGGCGTGGGCAAAGCCGCCCACAATCTCCCCGGTCTCCAATTCTACGGGCGGGGCGCATCGTTTGGCGTGCTCGATGAGCGCGGAGAAGTCCTTCTCCTCCCCCACCCCGCCGGGGATGTGCTTGCAGCCGGGGAAGCCGGCGGCGCCGGTGGTGTACAGCCGGTCCCGATAGCTGTCCTTGGGCGGCACAATGCAGTTGGTGGTCATGAGAATGGGGCCGCGGAAAGCCTCGAATTCTTCCTTCTGCTTCCACCAGGCGTTGCCGTAATTTCCTACAAAGTTGGGGTATTTTTTAAATGCGGGGTAATAGTGGGCGGGCAGCATCTCACTGTGGGTGTACACGTCCACCCCGGTGCCCTGGGTCTGCTCCAGCAGCATCTCCAGATCCCGCAGATCATGGCCCGATACCAGAATTCCGGGATTTTTACCCACCCCCATGTTGACCTTGGTGATCTCCGGATTTCCGTAGGCACCGGTGTTGGCCTGATCCAGCAGGGCCATTCCCTGGACGCCGTACTTGCCAGTCTCCAGGGTGAGGGCCACCAGCTGCTCTGCCGTCAGGCTGTCGTCCAGGGTGGCCGCCAGGGCTTTCTGGAGGAACGCGTCCACCTCCCCGTCCTCCCGTAGCAAAGCGTTGGCGTGCTTGGAGTAGGCGGACAGGCCCTTCAGCCCATAGGTGATGAGCTCCCGCAGGGAGCGGATGTCCTCGTGTTCCGTGGACAGCACTCCCACAGCAGCCGCCTTCTCCTCCCAGCTGCCGCTGCCGTCCCACAGGGCAGCCTCCGGCAAACCGGCAGGGCTGGACAGTCGGCCCAACAGGGCGGCCTTGGCCTCCAGGGTCATGCGGACCCGAACCTCAATGGCCTCCTGGTCAAAGTTGGCGTTGGTGATGGTGGTAAACAGGTTGAGGGTGATGAGATGGTTGACCTCAGGGGACACCTCCCCGCTCTCCCGGCGCATAGCGGTGGTGACCGCGGAGATCCCCTTTGTCACATAGACCAGCAGATCCTGCATGGCCGCTACCTCCGGGGTCTTGCCGCACACACCCATCCGGGTGCAGCCCTTGCAGCCGGCGGTCTCCTGGCATTGATAGCAAAACATCTTATTTCCCATGAAATTACTCCTTTATAGTTTAAAATACCACGACCAGCAGCATTTTAAATGTCTCCTGAGCGTACACGGCGTGGGGATGGCCCGCCGGCATGACGATAGACTCCCCCTGGTGCAGCAGGTACTCCACCCCGTCAATGGTGATCTTCCCCACTCCCTCCAGACAGGTAACCATGGCGTCGCCGCCGGAGGCGTGGGTGCTGATCTCCTCTCCCTTGTCAAAGGCGAACAAAGTGACGCTGACGGCGCTGTTCTGGGCCAGGGTCTTGCTCACCACCTGGCCCGGCTGACAGACCACCTGCTCTTTCAGGACCAACACCTCTGACTGGGCAATATTTTTCATCTTTTCGCTCATTTGTCTCGTCCTTTCTGTCAATCCAAAATCCGACCGTCCACCGAGATGGTGACCACCTGCCAGGGGAGAAACTTGCCGCTGGCCTGGATGGCCTTCTTGGCTGCCAGCTCCAGCCCACCACAGCAGGGCACCTCCATCCGCAGGATGGTCACGCTCTGGATATCGTTCTGCCGCAGGATCTCGGTGAGCTTCTCGCTGTAGTCCACACTGTCCAGCTTGGGGCAGCCGATGAGGGTGATCTTGCCCCGCATGAAATCCTGGTGGAACCGGGCATAGGCGTAGGCGGTGCAGTCGGCGGCGATGAGCAGCTTGGCCCCGTTGAAGTAGGGGGCGTTGATGGGCGCCAGCTTGATCTGGCAGGGCCACTGGCCCAGTTGGGACACGCTAGGGCCGTCCGCCGGAGCGGATTCCACCGTCTCCCGGTTCAGCCGCATGGCCCGCTGACCGGGACAGCCCCCGGAGGGCGCTTTCCCCAGCTGCCGCTGGCGCTCCTCCACCGCCTTCTGGTCATAGGCCGCCGCCTCCCGCTCCACAAAGGTGATGGCCCCGGTGGGGCAGGCGGGCAGGCAGTCCCCCAGCCCGTCGCAGTAGTCGTCCCGCAGCAGCTTGGCCTTGCCGTCCACCATGCCGATGGCACCTTCATGACAGGCCCGGGCGCAGGCCCCACAGCCGTTGCACTTTTCCTCATCTATCTGAATGATTTTCCGGATCATGGCACGTTCCTCCTTGTTTTTCTGGGTACAGTATAGTACAATCAGAAAAAATGTATGTGGTTATAACCACGGAATAGAGGTTTTTATGCTGGTGCTAAAAAATCCTATTTTTCGGGACATTCTTTCTCAGGAATATCAGCAGATGGAAGCCCTTGGGGCGATCCGACAGGCGGACTATCCCAAAGACACCCCCATCTTTCACACCGGGGATGTAACGGCAGAGTGCGGCATCCTGCTTTCAGGCAGCATCCACATCGAAAACCTGGATCTCTGGGGCAACCGGATGATCCTCCACAACATCGCCCCCGGCCAGGCCTTCGGTGAAAGCTACGCCTTCAGCGGCACGCCCATGATGGTGGACGTGGTGGCGGTGGAGCAGAGCAAGGTGCTGTTTGTCCATCTGGGTATCCTGCTGGACTCTGGACAGCGTACACAAAGCTGGTATCCCAAGGTGCTCTATAATATGCTGGACCTGTCCACCCGCAAAAACCTAGCCTGGTCCAACCGGATGTTCTGTATCTCCTCCCGGCATATCCGCACCCGGGTGATGACCTACCTGTCCTCGGAAGCGGTGCGCCGGGGCACGATGGAGCTTACTCTTCCCTTTGACCGCCAGCAGTTGGCCGACTATCTGAATGTGGAGCGCAGCGCCCTGTCCAAAGAGTTGGGCCGGATGCAGCAGGAGGGTATCCTTACCTTCCGTAAAAATCAGTTCCAGCTGCTCAATGTGGACCAGTCGCTTCTTCACGGCCTGCCTCATTAAGCCCTATTTTTACCTTGACAACCAGCCGGAAACCCTTTATAATGTTCAGGAGCGCTCAGGGTGGCGGCAGTTACCGGGCAAGTCCGGTGTGCGGTGCCTTTGAATGCCCAAAAGTTCATCCGGGTGTGGCGAAGCTTGGTATCGCGCTTGGTTCGGGTCCAAGAGGCCGTGGGTTCAAATCCCGCCACTCGGACCATGCGGAGTGTCCTTATAGGATCTGAGTATCCTACAAAGGACACTCCGCATTTTTTATTGTCAAAATTGGGGCGGCGCCGTTTTCATCGAACAGCAGCCGATCCCGGATGCACAGGAGCTTTACCTTGCGCCGGGTGAGCAGGTCAATGTAGCTTTGGGTCATGCCCCACCTCCGGCCTATCCGGGTCAGGCTATGGACTAACACCACATCCACCCTGCCAGCGACCACGGCCTCGGTCACTTTCTGGAGCGCCGGGCGCTCTAATGTGAGTCCGCTGCCGTATTCGTCCGCAGAGCCGATGATGGTATATCCCGCCTGCTTTGCGTAGAGCTGGAGCAGAAACCGCTGGTGTTCCAATGCAAAAGAATCTTCATGGGCGACACGGCAATAGAGAAATGCTCTCATATCCCACACCACCTTTACACCGCCGGGGCGTAGCTTAATGCTAC